>JAAUSA010000001.1 GCA_012031975.1 Alkalinema sp. RU_4_3
ATTCTTCTCCTGAGATAATTACAAATCACTAAATATAGGGGTTAAGGAGTGATTCATATCCCTTGCAGCGCTAGAAGTGGCTTATGAGTTAGGGGAAGGCAGGAACTTTCAAAGTTGCACATCGCCTTTACATAGTACGTTTGGGCTAAATGGAGGCTATGACCCCAAACTTCCCATGCCAAAGCGGTCAACAGGTACTACAGTGATAAATGGCAAAAAATACCCCCGATCGACAAAGCTTCCAGCAGGTACCTCCTCCATGGCAAAAAAAGCACTCATTACAGGATTAACTGGCCAAGATGGCTCCTATTTAGCTGAGTTGCTATTGGAGAAGGACTATGAGGTCTATGGTCTGGTGCGGCGATCGAGCTCCAGCAACCTCAATCGCATCCAGCACCTCGGCGGCAAACTGGAGATTCTCTCGGGCGATCTGCTCGATCAGTCCTCCCTGATGGACGTGATCACCGAGGCCCAGCCCGATGAGATCTACAACCTGGCCTCCCAGAGCTACGTGCCCCTCTCCTGGACCCAGCCCGCCCTGACCGCCGAATATACGGCCCTAGGGGTGTCCCGTCTACTCGAATCAATCCGCCGCTGCAAACCCGATGCCCGATTCTACCAGGCCTCCAGTAGCGAAGTCTTCGGCCAGCCCGACGAATCCCCCCAGACCGAACGCACCGCCTTCCGCCCCCGCAACCCCTACGGCGTCGCCAAAGCCTACGCCCATTGGATGACCATCAACTATCGCCAGCAGTACAACCTCTACGCCTGCTGCGGCATCACCTACACCCACGAATCCCCCCGCCGGGGCGCAGAATTCGTCTTCCGCAAGATCACCCAGGGAGCCGCCCTGGCAAAACTGGGCCAACTGACAGAACTCCGCCTCGGGAACCTGGACGCCAAGCGGGACTGGTGCTTTGCCAAGGATGTGGTGCAGGCCATGTGGATGATGTTGCAACAGGAGCAGCCCGACGACTACATCATTGCTAGCGGTGAGGTTCATTCCGTGAAAGACCTGGTGCAGTATGCCTTTGACCATGTGGGGCTGGCCTGGCAGGACTATGTGCAGGTCGATCCGACCTTCTATCGCCCCGATGAAGCGGTGCAGTTGGTGGGATCTATAGACAAGATCCACAAGCAGCTCACCTGGAAGCCCGACCACTCCTTCAAGCAACTGGTAGAAGTGATGGTCGAGCATGACCTCAAGGCCCTTACTGACGAGGGGAAGTAGCGCCATGCTGCGGGTCACCGTCGATGCCAGCCCCATCCTGCCCAAGCCCAGTGGAGTCGGCTTCTATGTGGTCAAGCTCCTAGAGGGTTTGACCCGGCTTGCCTTGGAAGAGCAGGATGTGGCGATCGAGCCCCTCTACCAAATTAGTTTGAAAAATGCCCTCAAAGGCAAGTTCAGTGCGCCCGAGGTCTTGACGCAATATTCCAACCTGCGCTATTTTCCGCTGCCTGTGAAGGCGACGAACTTGTTTTTGCATTATCCCTGGTTGTTTTTGCCGATCGTGGAGCGGAGTTTTGGGCTGGCGGATATTTTTCATGGGACGAACTATACGGTGTTTCCCTGTCGGAAGTCGCGGAAGGTGATGACGATTTATGATTTGACCTTTCTTAAATATCCGCAGTTTACGGATAGTGTGGTGGCAAAGTATGGCGATCGCGTCCGCAGATGTTTGAAATGGACGGACTTGGTGCTGACGATTTCTGAAAGCTCGAAGCGGGATATCGTCGAGTATTTGGGGTACAGCGCCGATCGGATTGTCGTCACACCCCTCGCCAGCCGCTACGACTTGGATTACAAACTTAGTCTGGATCAAAACATCGGCTACAACCTTGGTCAGCCCTATATTTTGTTTGTTAGTACGATCGAGCCCCGTAAAAACATTGTGGGTTTAATTGATGCGTTTGACGAGTTGAAACGCAAGCAAAACATCCCCCATAATTTGGTGCTGGTGGGACAGAAAGGCTGGCGTTATGAAGCAATTTTTGAGCGGATTGCGCGATCGCCCTATCGAGACAATATTTACCATCTCAACTATCTCTCCAATGATGCCGTCGCAATGCTGTACCGTCAGGCGGCGCTGTTTATCTATCCCTCACACTATGAGGGCTTTGGGCTACCAGTGCTAGAAGCCATGACCCTTGGAACTCCGGTGGTTTGCAGCGACAATTCTTCTCTACCAGAGGTCGCGGGAGATGCTGCTTTATATGTCAACTGCGAAGATATTTCTGGAATGGCAGAAGCTATGGAAAAGATTATTGGTGATTCACAACTGCGGCAATCATTAATCGATCGCGGTAGACAACAAGCCGCCCAATTTTCCTGGATGCGCACCGCAAAAGAAACCCTACAGGCTTACCGCACCCTCAGCCCATGAGCAATCTTTTAATCAATCTCGCCTTTGTCCCGACAAAACCCACTGGCCACGCCGTCTACGCCAACAATCTGTTTCCGGCCTTGCGCGATCGCTCTCCCATCCTCCTATCCCCCTACGAAACACCGGGGTTTCGCACCCACCGAATTAGCGACAAGATGAACCCCGACCACGGCAGCAAGGGCCACCTGCGTCGCCTCCTGTGGAACGAATTTCGGTTACCGCAGTTGTGTAACCAACTCCAGGGAAATCTGTTGTTTTCACCCATTCCTGAGATGCCATTGTTTTCGCGCTGTCGATCGGTTGTGACGCTCCATGACGTAATTCCGCTGAGGTTCAAACGGCGATCGCCCCTCACGCCCTATTTCCAGCATTATATTCCCCAGGTTCTGCGCCGCGCCCAGCATGTGATTTGCAACTCAGAAGCCACCGCCCGCGACGCCGTGGATTACTACCAAATCCCTGCCTCAAAACTCACGGTCATCCCCATGGCCTACGACCGGGACCACTTCCGCGTCCTGAATCTTCCCAAGGGCAACTATTACCTCTTCCTCGGTCGCCCTGACGCCTATAAAAACATCGGTCGAACGATCGCCGCCTTCGCCCAGCTTAAAACCACACTCCAACTCTGGATCGCTGGTCCCTACGATGCCCGTTATAGCGAACATCTGGTTCAGCAGGCGACGGAACTGGGGGTAGGCGATCGCGTCAAATTCCTCAATTACGTCCCCTACAGCGAACTGCCGAAATTGATTAACAGTGCCGTTGCACTTGTGTTTCCCAGCCTTTGGGAAGGGTTTGGGTTCCCGGCCCTAGAAGCTATGGCCTGTGGTACGCCTGTGATTACCTCTGACCTGGCTTCCCTGCCTGAAGTTACGGGGGATGCTGCTATTCTTGTCGATCCCTATAGTGTGGAAGCGATCGCCCAAGCCATGGCTGTGATCGATCGCGATCCTTCGCTTTGTGCGGAACTCAGGCAGCGGGGATTGGTGCGATCGCAGCAGTTTAGTTGGGAGAAGACGGGAGCGATGACGGTGGCGGTGCTCGATCGGTACTTGTAGTTTGATGCTACAAGCAGGGGGAGAATCCTGCATCGGTATAGGTGTTATGTCAATGGTTCAGACATCCCCACTTCGAAAATCCGCTACCTTCGCGATCTCTCCGTTAAAAAATGGCGATCGGCTGACGCCTGAACGCTTATTAACAGCTTAGTTATATTACCAGTCGCATCCATCAGAGATGTTTCCTGGGAGGATATTGCAGGGCTGACTGCTGCTGTTAAGTCGGTGAGCAGGGATTCAGCGCGAAGCAGGGACTCTACAGCAAAAATTATGCCCACCGTTGGTTAAAAATAGGTAATTAAAAGGTTAAAATTACTTTCTGATAGAGCGATCGAATCCCAAGACTGTAAGCTACATAACATCGATCTCGCACATATCATTGATAGAATTTCTCTGGCCAAATATTTACTGTAGTAAAACCAAATGCAACATATTTTAGGAGGTGTGTTGGCTGGTTGCGTCTGGGGAACAATTTTCTGGCCGTCCAAGCCAGCCTTAGGTCAGGTAGTTTCCCCTCAGGGCCTGGAATTTGCTTCCACGTTGACCAGCAATCAGTCGATTCAATCATTCCCATCCGAACCGATTCAACGCTATATCGATCCGACTGGCATGTCTGCTGCGATGGTTTTGGTCCAGGCCAAAGTACTTGCCCAGGATGCTGTTGCTCAATTTTTTGCACAAAATCCGACGGCTCGTCAGGTTAAGGTTTACGTGTTTGCTGACTATGCGGGGCAATTGGTGCCTGTGCTTTCCGGTGCGATCGATCGAACAGTTGGCAAGCACAACCGAATATTGAGCGCTATAGTCGAACCTTTGCGGCAGGAGTTAACCTACTCAGCCTAAACCCCGTTCAACGAACCGTTCAATCGACTAATGCATCTATGGGTCCCGTACACAATCGCGATGATATTGCCTTTCGCGATGATTAGTTGCCGGGTTAACTGGCAGTTTCCTTAAATCCATCACAATAATTTAGACTAAAACTATGTCACAGGTCACTCGTCGTCAGCTCCTAGCGTTTTTTACAGGTAGCGCTGCTGCTACTGTCCTTGGCCCTCAGGTCGTCGATCTATTGACGGGGACTAATTCCAGTGGTGCGATCGCCACGCCAGGCAAGCCCTTCAGCTTTACGCCTGTTCGTCTGCCCCATCCCCTGCCCATCTATCAGCAGACCAGCAGCTACCTCGCCACAAATATCAATCAAGGTTCCACCTTGCCACAGGTGCTGGCCTTTGAGCAGATGAATTTGAACAGCTATACACCCATTGACGATGTGGTGGTGCCGCCGGAGTATGAGCGCTATGTGATCGCGCGCTGGGGCGATCGCTTTTTCTCGAATTCCGAGGAATACGTGGGCTACAACTGCGACTATACGGGGTTTGTCCCGCTGAACGGAAATGATAAGGATGGCTATCTCTGGATTAACCACGAATATGTGGGCTACCCGATTTCCCGCCTTGCTCCGGAGGTGCCCGCCGATATCGATGCTAGTTTCCCAGAGTCTGGCCCCCAGGTGATCCCCGACTTTCCAACGGTGATGGGTCGCGCCCTCTTAGGTGAATTTCTCTATAACATGGGCGGCTCGATTCTGCGCCTCAAGCAGCAAAACTCCGGGCGCTACCAGGTCCAAACCGACAGCCGTAACCGTCGCCTCCATGCCCTCTCAGGGTTGGGGATTAACGCCGATCGCCGCGATGAATACAAAACTGTCACCCAATGGGGCAGCAAGTCCTACCAAAAGGGCGATCAAAACTACCTGATTGGCACAGGGCCTGCCGCGACGGAGGTCTTTACCAAGAGCAGCGATGGTCTGGGCAATCGGATCATCGGCACAGGCTACAACTGTTCCGGCGGCACCACGCCCTGGGGCACGATCCTATCGGCGGAGGAAAACTTCCAAGGCAGTTCGGTCTTCTTTGTCGGGGTCACAGAAGGTGTCAAGCCCGATGGCACCCAGACAGGCTATACCAGCGGCACCACCGGGAGCGAATTCGGTTTAGTCGGTGAGAAATATGGCTGGATGGTGGAAGTCGATCCCGCTAATCCCAATGTGCGATCGCGCAAGCACACCGCCCTGGGCCGTTTCCGCCATGAGAATATTGCCTTCAGATCGGATACGGGTAAACCTCTCGTTGCCTATATGGGTGACGATCGCCGGGGTGGTCACACCTGGAAATATGTGAGTCGCGATCGCGTTAGCAATCCCAACAATAAGGACAACAGCAAGCTCTTTGAAACAGGAACGCTGTATGTTGCTAAATTCAACGAGAATGGAACCGGAGAATGGATTCCGCTGCAACTGGGCACCAAAACGAACCCGAACGTTCCCAGTCAAATCGCCTCCGTGGAGATTTCCCGTCTAGGTGTCGCTCAACGCAATGGCCGGGTGCCTCTACCGCGCCGCCAAGGCATCGCTGCCCAAACCTCATCCGGCGGTAGTTTTAACTGCGAGACGACGAATGAAACCACGGCATTGCCGGGCTACCGCAACAAGACACTCGCTGATTTCTATCAGTCCCAGGGGGCAATTCTTTGTGATGCTTTCCTCGCGGCTAATCTAGTCGGTGGTACGCCCTCGGCCCGTCCGGAGGATCTGGAGGTAAATCCGCGCACCAAGGAAGTGTTTATTGCCTATACAGATGGGGCTCCAGGGGGAGATGGCTATCCTGATTCGCGCATTTTTGTGGTGGCCAAATACAGCGGCGGTAACAATGACACGCAGCAGTCCGGCGGCATCTATAAAATCATCGAAAATAGCGCCGATGGGACAGGTTTGACCTTCCGTTGGCAGCGCCTAGTTCAGGGGGGTGAAGCTGGCTCCATCAATGGAGCAGGGTTTGCTAGCGTGGACAACTTAGCCTTTGATGACAAGCTCAACCTGTGGGGTGTCACCGATATGTCTACCAGCACCCACAATGGCTTTGATATCGGTGCCAAAGGTGCTGAAAATCGGATTAGCCATGCTGACGCGGGCAACGTGGCCAGCTACACAGGCATTTTTGGCAACAACTGGCTGTTCTATATTCCCACCACGGGAACCCAGGCCGGACAGGTTGTGCCCTTTGCCTATGGTCCCCCTCGCTCGGAAATGACGGGTCCGACTTTTGTGGACAATACGCTGATCATTTCGGTTCAGCATCCCGGTGAGGACTGTCCCTATAGCCCTCGGGTCACCCTGAAGCGGCAGATCGAGATGTTAGCCCTGAATGGCTCTCTTTTCTATCAAACGCGATCGGTAAGTCGAGGCAGCAACTGGCCCAGCAACATTGAAGGTCGCCCCGAGGGTCCCCCCGGCCTCACGGTGAGTCGGCATCCGCCCGAAAAACGGCCAAAATAACTTCGTGTAGGGTGGCGATCGTCCCTGCTGCTGGAACTCCTCGGATTTCAGTGGCAGGGGCGATAGACCATCGCGCTAGAATAAAAGCGCTATCCAACGTACCACCCAGCCATGCCATCTCCCTTCCCTGGAATGGACCCCTATCTAGAACAACCCATCTTTTGGTCAGAGTTTCACAACCGACTAATCGTGGCGATCGCCGACGCGATCGTACCAGACCTCCTGCCACGCTACTACGTGGGTGTCGAGACTAGAACCTACCGCGATAGTGAAGATGGCGAATTACTCATTGGCATTCCTGACGCCGTGATCCTATCCGCAAAAACTCCCCTCCCAAGTTTACCTGCAAAAGATTCAAGCGCCATCGCTACCCGACCCAAACCCCAAGAAGTCATCCTACCCCTATCCACTCAGAGAAAGGAGCGCTATTTAGAAGTCCGCGAAGCCGGAACAGACGCCGTGATTGCCGTGATCGAAGTTTTGTCCCCAAAACATAAACGCAAGGGGGATGGTCGGACGGCCTACGAAGCCAAACGCCAGAAAATCCTAGACAGTGCCTCCCACCTAGTAGAAATTGACCTCCTGCGGGCGGATTTACCCATGGCAATGCAAGGAGCAGCCGGGTCAGATTACCGAATTATTGTCAGCCGATCGGAGCAACGGCCCAAGGCCCAGTTGTATGGGTTCACCCTCCAAGAAGCCATTCCAAGTTTTCCGCTGCCCCTAAAATCGGCTTCAGAACAGGTGATCGTCGATCTTCAAGAGATCGTTCAAGGGGTCTACGATCGTGGTGGCTATGCGATCAGAATTGACTACAACTCTAAGCCAACCGTCTAGATCCAACAAAAAAGGATCGCCCATCCGGACAATCCTTTTTCATCCTATGGGCGAGGCGAGACTCGAACTCGCACACCTAAGTACCGCATTTTGAGTGCGGCGCGTCTACCAATTCCACCACTCGCCCTTGAGTGCTTAGACAATATAACCCAAATCTTCCCCAGATCGCAATCCCTTTTTTAAGCCACCTAATCCACTGTCCGCCCCCTTGCCCTCGCCACCTTCTTCGGCATCGCCAGCGGAGCCTCCTCAATCTGCCGCACCGCCACCCGATGGCCCTGGAAATACTTCTGCCACATATCCGGCGCATCCAGCGTCTCCCCACCATGCTTCGTCAGACGACTGCGCACCTTACAAAGCACCGGCGCATTCACGCAAGCCCCCGACAAAATCACCTGCCCCTTCGTCAGCGAAGGCAACTCCTTCAGCAGCTCCCGCCCCGCCGACTCAACACCATGCTTCAAACTGTCCTGGTCCACCGGATTAATGATCCGCATAATGAACTGACTCATACATTGCGACAGCACATCCGCATCAATCTTCCCAGGCCGCTGCGTAATCAACCCCACCCCAATCCCAAACTTGCGCCCCTCACTCAAAATCGTCCGCAGCACCTGCTTACACCGCGAAGGCTCATGGGCCGGGGCAAACCGATGGGCCTCCTCCAGCAGCACAAACAGCGGAAACGGCACATAGCTCTCATCATCCGGCTCCACCAACTGACGATGGGTATTCATCCTGGCCTGATTCGCCGATCGCAACACCGCCGTACAGATCACCTGCTGCTCCTCCTGACTGATCTCATTCATCTGCAACACCGTCACCTGCCCCGGCTCGAACAAGTCCCTCGGCGAAATCGAATGCTCAAAGGCATGGAAATACTGCGATCGCTCCAATCTCTGCAACTTCCACTCCAAGGCCTGGGCCGAACTGCCCTGGGTAACATTGCCCTCATCGTCTTCCTTCTGGTCTGCCTCATTCACCGCCGCGATCAGGTCCTGAATATTCCAGCGGTACTCCGATCGATGCTTCCGCAAGACACCAAACCCCTTATCTAGGATCGCCTGCTGCCGCTCACTCATCTGGGGCAACAGCGTCACCATGTCGTAATAGTCCAGGGATGAATAGCGGATCCGAATATCATCGGGCGTCAGCACCTGTACCCTCGGCGAATAGCCATCGACACAAAACTCCGGATGTCCCTGGATCTCCTGCAACGTCCCATACTCTCCATGGGGATCCAAAATCAGCACCGCCGCCCGGTTGTAAGGCCGCATCAATTCCTCGATCAGCACCCCCGCCGTGTACGACTTCCCCGATCCCGTCCCCGCCAGAATAGCCATGTGGGTACTGACCAACTCCTTTACGTCTAGGGCGATCGGAACCTCCCCCTTCTCCCGCAGCAGCAAATCCCCAATATGGGCGGATCCCACCGTCTGGCACTGCTTCCGATTCAGCGACAGCCGCAGCATCTGATTGCTGGCCAAAAACACCTTCGCCCCCGGATCGCCGCGTCTTACGCGGGTTCATAAACCCTAACCCCGGCTCAAAGTAGCCGATCACCTCCACCGCCACCTCATAGATCTCCGGCGCATCCGCCGCCAACCCCACCAGGGCCGTCACCGCCCTCGGGTCCAGATTCGCATCGGCAAACAGGCGATCGGGCAGGTGGTCAATCAGCTTGCGCTCGGAGATGTTGCCCAGGATATGGCGCTCCTTGTCTCCCTCCATCACCTTATAGAAGACATACTCGCCGATCTTCACATAGCGATTGTCCGATGTAATAAAGACGTATTGGTTGCCCGTCTCGCCGGGGCCTTTGACTGTGCCAACCACCGAAGGCAAAGCAGTATCCGCCATAGGGTTCCCTACACTCCAAAAAACTTGACCACAATGGATTCCGTTCAAGTGTACTATGCTTCCTTTGAAAATAGAATTTTCCTCTGTCGCTCCTTGGCACCTTCTAGGGAATGTTTAGGTAATCGTAGGGAAATTACGGATACGGTCTAGGATTTAACACGGTAATCTAGTAGCCATACGGCAGATATCTCATATATCTTGAGCCCGTATCTCAGTCCAAGTTCCCCAATTAGTCCTCGCTGGTTCATCCAAATGTCGTTAAGTTCCTTGACTACTAAGGATTTTATCCAGTAAGGTTTATCTCCATCGGCAATCAGGCAGGATGCAAGTGAACCTCTCTCGCCCCAAAGCGAATCCCTCAGAACTCATTGAGCAGGTGCCCAATAGCACTCACTCAGTTGAGCTACCGGATGCTGTGAGTTTTTCCCAGCTTGAACCCGTGGCCCTTGAGCTATCCGATGATCCCGTCGTACTGCGTCGCCAAGTCGAGCGCCAGGCCCGCTACCAAGCCCTGCTGCGCCGCCTCACCATGGCCATTCAAAATGCCAAAGAACTCACCGAAGTCGTAGAAATTGCCGCCGAAGGAATCGCCCAGGTTCTGGAGGCCGATCGCGCCATGATCCTGCGCATGAAATATTGGGATCCCCGCCATAGCGTCCGTTCCCAGGAGCGGATCCCCAAGGCACGTGTGATTATTGACGCCCAGTGGGTCAGGGGCAGTGACAGCAATGTTATAGACCTGACCGAAGCGCGCGATCGCAACCAACATCCCCCCGCCAGCCAGTCCTTCTGGGTCGCCGACTGTGGCCTTTGCCAGTACGCCATGACGGGCTCCTCCCAGCCCCTGATTTTCCACAATGCCCAGCAGTTCACCGATACCCTGACAAACCCCGCCACAGAACTGCTGTCCGAGCAGGAAATGCCCGCGCTGCTGATGGTGCCCCTGGAGAGCAAGAATAAGGTCCTCGGCTTCCTGACCGTGCAGCATCGATCGAGCCATATGTGGCGCATCGAAGAAGTGGAACTGGCGGAACTGATGGCCGCCCAGCTTAGCTCCGCTATTATTCAAACCGAAACCCTCCGCCAGGTCGAATCCCTGGTGGAAGAGCGCACCGCCCAACTCCAGCAGAGTCTAGAACTCCAGGCCAAGCTCTACGAAATCACCCGCAAGCAGATTGAAAAGCTACGGGAAATGAACCAGCGGATGGACGAGTTCCTAAGTACCTTGAGTCACGAGCTTCGCACGCCCTTGACCAGCATGATGATGGCCATCCGCATGCTGCGCCAAGCCACCCTCACCCCCGACAAGCAAGAGCGCTACCTGAACATCCTCGAAGAGCAATGCGCCCAGGAAACCAGCCTGGTCAACGACCTCCTCGCCCTCCAGGAGTTGGAAACCAAGCAGGTGGCCATGCAGGTTCAGCAGGTGAATCTCCAGCAGATGGTGGAGGGCCTGTCGATTTCCTTTGACCAGCGCTGGGGCATGAAGGGCTTGACCTTGAAAGTGGATGCGCCCCCAGAGGCGATCGTCCTGTCTACCGACCAGAGCAGCGTCCAGCGGATCCTCCTAGAACTGATGACCAACGCGGGCAAATATTCCGACCCCAGCAACGCCATCGAACTCAAGCTCAAGCCGATCGCCAATCGATCGGTCGAAGTCACCATCACCAATATTGGTCCAGGGATTTCCGCCGAGGAGCTGCCACAGATTTTCGAGAAGTTCCGCCGTGCCCAGGGCATGACCCAGCAGGCGGTCCCCGGCACAGGCCTAGGGTTGGCCCTGGTGAAGAGTCTGGTTCAGCACCTCAATGGCACGATCGAAGCCATCAGTGAACCCATAGACGACAGTGCGATCTACCTCACCACCTTCATCGTCACCCTGCCGATCAACCTCGAAACCGTAAAATCGTAATCTGGGTTCCATGCGATCATGGGAGACCTGAACCTCCATTCTCCTCCCCATGAAAGTTGCAGAACTGATCAGCGTCGGCACAGAGCTTCTCCTCGGCGACATCCTCAATTCCAACGCCCAATACCTCTCTAAGCAACTCGCCAGCCTTGGCATTGCCTGCTACTACCAAAGCACCGTGGGTGACAATCCCGATCGCCTTCAAAAAGCGATCGAGCTGGCCGCCAGTCGGGCCAATTTGCTGATTTTCACCGGGGGGCTAGGTCCGACGCCCGATGATCTGACGACAGAGACCATTGCACGAACCTTCAACACCCCGTTATTTGAAGACCCGGCGATCGTGGCGGATATTGCGGCGAAGTTTGCCCAGCGCAGTCGGCAGATGACGGATAACAATTTGAAGCAGGCGATGCGGCCAGAGGGCGCAGAGGTTTTGCCCAATCCTGTGGGAACGGCTCCAGGGATTATCTGGTCGCCCAAGCCCGATGTGGTGCTGATGACCTTTCCAGGGGTGCCCACGGAAATGAAGCGGATGTGGCAGGACACGGCGGTGCCCTACCTGCGATCGCGCCAATGGGCCACGGAGGTGATCGCCAGCCGAACCCTGCGTTTTTGGGGTGTTTCAGAATCGGCCTTGGCGGAGAAGGTGGGGGATTTGTTTGACTCGACCAATCCGACGGTGGCGCCCTATGCCAATTGGGGGGAGGTGAAGCTGCGAATTGCGGCAAAGGCGGGGACGGAAGCAGAGGCCTTTGCTGTGATCGCGCCTGTGGAGGAACATCTGCGATCGATCGGCGGCATCGACTGCTACGGCACGGATGAGGAAAGTTTGGCCAGCGTGGTCGGTCAGTTGCTGGCAAGCCAAGGCGAGACGCTTTCGGTGGCGGAGTCCTGCACGGGGGGTGGCCTTGGATCCCTGCTGACGGCAGTGCCTGGGAGTTCTGGCTATTTTCTGGGGGGCGTGATCGCCTATGACAATCGGATTAAGCAGGCGTTGCTGGGTGTCGAAGCCGAGGTGTTGGAAGCCCATGGGGCGGTGAGTGCGGCGGTGGCCCAGCGGATGGCCGAGGGGGTGCGAGATCGTACCGGATCCACCTGGGGATTGGCCATTACAGGAGTAGCAGGTCCGGGGGGTGGCACGGCGGAGAAACCCGTGGGGCTGGTCTACATCGGCATTGCCGGGCCACAGGTTTCGGTCGGGCTGCCCCAGCGCTTTGGCGATCGTGGGCGGGAATGGGTGCGGCAGGTGAGTGCCTGCACCGCCCTTGACCAACTGCGACGACGGCTGATTGTCCGTCTAGGGTAAGGCAAATATAAAGGTTCGGCTATCCTCTTGGACAGTCCCTGAAATATTAGCTATCCTGAATATCACAGCCCGTTTGCCGCTCGATCGACCCTTGAGTATCAGTGAAATTCGGTAACAAAGTGATTAACTTCTGTTGGTTTTCACCGCCGACTCTGTTACGATAAAGTCATGAAGAGCACATTTGTTGGTTAAACGTTTCGTTCCATCACGGTTTGGTTCCCTTCACCTTTAGAGGAGCTTTTGATTAATGGACTATATTGACCAGATTCTCGACAAGCTTAAAGACTGGGCGCAGCGCTTGATTGAAGTCCTTCTTGGACCTGATGCTCAACCTGAAGCTGAGTTGATTCCGATTCCGGTGGAAGATCGCTACCGCCGTCGTCCCTAGGGCATGGGTCCGCCAAGGAATTCAGAAAATTGTTAAGTATACTAGTACTACATGGGCCGAATCTAAACCTCCTGGGACTCCGTGAGCCAGAGGTTTATGGTTCGGCTTCCTTGTTGGATGTTAATGCGATGTTGGTGATCGAGGCGGCCCAGCTAGGTGTCGAGGTGACCTGTCAGCAGTCGAACCATGAAGGGGTTTTGATTGATGCGATCCAGGCGACGCGCGGCCAGCATCAGGGTTTGGTGATTAACCCAGGGGCCTATACCCATACCAGTGTGGCCCTGCGGGATGCAATCGTGGGCGTTTCTATCCCTACGGTGGAAGTTCATCTGAGCAATATCCATCGCCGCGAAGAATTTCGACACCATTCTTATATTGCGCCTGTGGCTGTGGGCCAGATCTGTGGGTTTGGCACTGAGAGCTATCGATTGGGGTTGCGGGCGATCGTGGCCCATTTGCAGCAGCTAGCTGGGTGATTTGTAGAATACTAAATTCCAAGTTCAGCGTCCTACCGACCAATGAGAGTCCTGTAGGGACGGCCCGACTAGCCCGCAATTCATGATTCTGTTGGCGAATCCCCCACTGCGCTGCTGCCCCGCCTTGGGTTAAAACCCCGATCTTCTGTGGAGAACAAATTCCTGTAGGAGAATTGTTGAATTTGGAATTGTTGGCAGAAACCTCCGGATTCACCCCCCGAACCCAGGTATAGGGAAGTGGTAGATGCACCCTGACTTACCCCCGGAAATTAAACCTTCTGGGGTTTACTTTTTTAAATCGGGTTCAAACTTCTCGCTGGCTAGTGCTTTCAGCCACCACATCGGGGAGCGATCGCTTCAACCCATACAGCCACCCTAGCCCCACAAGGCCGATGGCGATCGCCCCTAAGCTAACCAACCGGGCCACCTTAAGCCCCCCAAACATCAGGCTATCGGTTCTCAGGGCCTCGATCCAGACTCTTCCGGAGCCATAGGCCACCAGGTAGAACAGAAACAGCGTCCCCACCTTTAGCTTTGGCCGACCCTTGAGATCGCGCACAAACAACAGCATCAGCATGCCGAACACCATCAGGTTCCAGATTGACTCATACAGAAAGGTCGGATGGTAGTAGGCCACGTTTTCCAAGCCCGCAGGCCGTAGGTAGATGGGAAACCCCTTCTCTACTACATAGGACGGGATAAATAACTTCCAAGGCAGGTCCGTCGGGGATCCAAAGGCTTCAGAGTTGAAGAAGTTGCCCCAGCGTCCGATCGCCTGACCCAAAGCTAGGGAGGGCACCACTAGATCGGCCAGTTGCCAAAAAGAAACACGCTTGAGCTTGGCAAAGATGATGGCGGCGATTGTTGCGCCGATGATCGCCCCATGGATCGCAATGCCGCCGTTCCAGATCGCAATGATTTCCTGGGGATGCTGGGCATAGTTGGACCATTGGAACAGGACATAGTAGAGCCTGGCCCCAGGGATGCCGCCAAGGACCAGCCAAATGGATAGATCGCTGAGTAAATCCGGATCCACCCGTCGCCGCTTGGCCAGGACCTGGGATAGACTTGCACCGACTAAAACTGCGATCGCGATTAAGAGTCCATACCACCGCACCGTAATGGGACCGATCTCAAACAGAATTCGACCGGGGGAGGTGAAGGTGAACGCTAGAAGATCTCGTAGCAGCATGGTGGTTTTGCTAAAGGGTTGGGGTTTTGTTAAAGGGTTGCTGTACTTTGCCTCCCACAGTACAGCAAAGTACAGCAAAAAATACCCCACAAAATGCCCAGTCCGAGGATTAGACCTTGACTGGGCAACTGTTTAGAGTAATTCAATCAACCGACTGCCCTAGCGCGCCGGGCTGAGGGGGAGCTCAATGCGGAACTGACAGCCTTCTCCGCTGCTCGATCGCACCGAGATTTGGCCGCCGTGGAGTTCCACCAGATGTTTGGTCAGGGCCAGGCCCAGGCCTGTGCCTTGGTGGTAGTACTCGGGATGGAACTGTTGGAAGGGCTGGAACAGGCGATGCTGCTGTTCCTTGGGGATGCCGATGCCCTGGTCCCAGACGAGGAGTTCGAGGGTGTCCGCCTGAATGTTGACCTCCAGCCCGATGTTGCCACCTGCTTCAGAGAATTTCACTGCATTGGAGAGGAGATTGAGCAGGATCTGCTTAAGACGGGCATCGTCGATCAGCATCTCTGGCAAATCGGTCGGTAGATGCTGCACGAGACGCAGCCGCTTCGATCGAATCTGCTCACTCATGCTGTCAATGGCCCCTTGGCAGACCGAGACCACGGAGGCTGGCTGTAGATCCAGCAGCAACTGACCGACTTCGACCTTGGAAAAATCCAACAGATCGTTAATCAAGCCCAGCAGATGCTGGCCGCTGCGGTGAATCTGCTCCACATACTGCGCCTGTTTGTCATTGAGGGCGCCAAACAATTCCTGCCCCAATATCCCCGAAAACCCCAAAATTGAGGTCAAGGGTGTCCGCAACTCATGGGACATCTGCGTCACAAACTCTGCTTTGGTGCGTTCCCGGTGCTGCTGCTCCAGTTGCTCCTGCTGGCGGGCGGTGACATCCCGCAGCATGAAGGAGACCCCGGTCAGCCGCTGGTGGCCATCCCGGACGGGGCTGGCGGTGGCTTCTAGCAGGCGGACGGATTCCCCGACGCGGTAGCCGGACAGCGAACCCGACCAGCCACCGAGCATGGCATGGCGGAGTACTCCTGGAATCTCGGTTCTGCCTTGGTCAAAGAGTTGGGCAATAGGACGATGAAGCAAATCATCCTCCGGCACCTGGAACAGTTTGTGGGCAGACAAATTAGCGTAGAGGATACGGCCCACGCGATCGGTGACCAGCACCGCATCTTGGGCATAGTCCAGCACATTGGATAGAAGGCCATCCGAGAATGGGGCTGGGGGGGAGGAAAGGGCAGTAAGATGCATCAGTGACGATTTTCAGACAAACAACATTCGGCAAATTTCATGGATC
Source organism: Alkalinema sp. RU_4_3 (assembly GCA_012031975.1). GTDB lineage: Bacteria > Cyanobacteriota > Cyanobacteriia > Leptolyngbyales > Leptolyngbyaceae > JAAUSA01. Next base: position 16,054 of record JAAUSA010000001.1, read on the forward strand.
AGCTTAAAAAGTGAATCCACGGAACAATCAAGAACTTGAGAAAATATTCTCCGAGAAACCCCTGATCTGGGTAGTGGGGTTTCTACGGATAAACTAAAGGCTTCCCAAATTCCTGGGGCAAATCTACGTAGAACTACGGAATCTTTTCTCCGTTCGAGGCCGATCGACCCCAACAAACCTCAAAGAGAACCTAAAGAGAAGGCCAAAAGCCGACCCATCGGCCCTATGATTTGTCTGCTGCGCCCCTTCAAAGCCCGTTGAATTTCAACCCCCAATCCTATGATTGCCGCCGCTTCAAAATCCACGCTCCAGACTTCGTTCCCGCTCGTTGGAGCCTCCTTGGCCGAACTGACCGAATGGATTCAGACCCAGGGCCAGCCCGCCTACCGTGGCAAACAGCTCCACCAATGGCTGTATGAGCGGGGGGCGCGATCGCTGATGGACATCTCAGTGTTTCCCAAAGCCTGGCGGGAGACAATGGCGGACTATCCTCTGGGGCGATCGACCATCCACTACCGAGCGGAGTCTCGCGACGGCACCATCAAGTTTTTGCTCAAACTGGTGGATGGCAGCATCATCGAGACCGTAGGAATTCCTTCGGAAAAACGCCTGACGGTTTGCGTCTCTTCCCAGGTGGGCTGTCCCATGAATTGTGACTTCTGCGCCACGGGCAAGGGTGGGTTTACGCGGAATCTCGATCGCCACGAAATCGTAGACCAGGTTTTGACCGTCCAAGAGGAGTTTCAACAGCGGGTCTCAAACGTCGTCTTCATGGGTATGGGGGAGCCTTTGCTGAACGTCGATAGCGTCCTTGCCGCCCTGCAATGCATGAACCAGGACATCGGCATTGGCATGCGGATGATGACGGTTTCCACCGTGGGGATTCCCGGCAAGATTCGCAAGCTGGCGGAGCTTCAGCTCCAGGCCACCTTGGCTGTGAGTATCCATGCCTCCAACCAGCGGGTGCGGGAGCAGTTGATTCCCAGTGCGCGGCAATACCCGATCGAAACCCTGATCCAGGAATGCCGAGACTACGTGAAGATCACCGGGCGCAGGGTCAGCTTCGAGTACATCATCCTCTCCGGCACCAACGATCTGCCCGAACATGCCAGGGAGCTGGCGAGTCACCTGCGGGGCTTCCAGTGCCATGTCAATCTGATTCCCTACAATCCGATTACTGAGGTGGACTACAACCGACCCACGGATCCACAGCTAGCGGAGTTCAAACATATCCTGGAAGATCGCAATATTGCGGTGAGTATTAGGCGATCGCGCGGTTTAGACGCCGATGCGGCCTGCGGTCAATTGCGGGCCTCGCGCTCTGCCGCTGAGGCTTTGACGGAGGTTTAGAACTCCGCTTCGGCGTCATCGCTAGTGGCGAGGGTCTCGATCAGCAGGTCTACCTGGGAACGGCGATCGCCCAGAAAGCTCTCACACTGCTTCAAATGCTCGACCGCGACCCCAAACTGTTCAAACACCTCGGATAACCCCATGTCCCCGGATTCAATCAGGGCCAGAATTTCCTCGATCTGGGTGACAGTGGCTTCGTAGTTCCATTCGGAGGCTTTGCGTTTTGCAGGCATTTGTCAGGAATTGGTGAATCGAGGGCTCTATAATTGTCAATGCAATCGCTACATTTCCACCCCTATATTTGGCCTATGGAAAGTACTTCCACGCAGATTGGTTTGAGTCGGCAGCAGCACCTCTGGATCGCAGGGTTAATCTGGACTGTGGTAGGAGCCGGATTGCTCACCATGGGATCGGTGTTTTGGTTCCATTTGCCCTACCTGGGGGATCTCGATACGCGCCATCTGGGCATCGGCATGGCCGCCATCGCCGTCGGCCTCGCCAAGGGTCGTTTCGTCCTTGACAAAACCGCCAATCGGGTGATCGATCGCGCCAATCATCTCCAGGAAGCCAACCCCTTGAAGAGCATTTTCCAGATGTTTGGGGTCAAGACGATCGCGCTCATCGCTTCGATGATGGGCATTGGTCTGGTCCTGCGCATGGCGGGCATGAGCTACGAAATTCGCGGTTTGATCTATCTCGCAGTCGGGACGGCCTTGCTTTGGAGCTGTGTTCGCTACTGGTCCGCTGCGGTCAAACCCCCTGAGGTATAGATGTTCGATCGACTCCCGGCATTGTTAGACTTGGCCCGCAGGATCGGCTGGGGTGCAGGTGACATCCTCTACCAGGCCGAACAGACCTTCAAAATTGAAAAATCCGGGGACAGCCCCGTCACCAGCGCCGATTTGGCGGCCAATCAGCATATTCTCTCGGGGTTGGTTTCAGCCCTGGGTGACGCTGACTTTGCCTACCTAACGGAAGAAACCTATAGTCCAGACCAGACCGATCGCCTCAATCATCCCTGGGTCTGGGTGATCGATCCCCTAGACGGCACCAAGGACTTCATCAATCACACCGGGGACTATGCCGTCCACATTGCCCTGGTCCACGAGGGCCGACCCGTTTTGGCTGTGGTGGCTGCGCCTGCTAAGGGGAGACTTTATAGCACGATCGCCGGACAAGGCAGCTATGTGGAAACCAAAGGAAACGCCCGTGAGCGTGTGCAGGTTTCCGATCGAACCGACCCCAGCACCATGGTCCTCCTGGCCAGCCGTAGCCACCGCAACGAGGCCCTAGAAAAACTGATCGAACATCTGCCCCATGGTTCTACGGAATCGGTGGGCAGTGTGGGGGGGAAGGTGGCGGCGATCGTCGATCAGTTCGCGGATATCTATCTCTCGATCTCGGGCAAATCAGCCCCCAAAGATTGGGACTTTGCGGCCCCAGACCTCATCTTGACCGAAGCCGGAGGCCAGATTACTCACTTTGACGGCACACCGCTGATCTATAACCGGGAGGATGTCCAACAATGGGGTGGCATTCTGGCCACCAACGGCCAATGCCACAGCCTACTCTGTGAAAAAGCCATGGCGATCGGCATTTGATCCAAACCCCCTACAGCATCCGCCTTGCCATCACCGCATAAAACGGATCGCCCCCACCCATCCCCAACATCTGGAAAAAACCCGCCGCCGGACTCGTCTTCTCCACCACCTCCGGCGTACTAAACCTAGGCACCGAAGAAAAATAGGACTTCACCAGATTGACGTGATCGCGATCGCTACCATCTCGCCAAGCCGCGATCGCCTTCTGATAAAACATCCGATTCGAGAAACTAAAGATCGCTATCCCATCGGTCTTCAACACCCGATAGACCTCACTAAAAATCGCCTCAGGATACTGAAGGTACTGCACCGACACCGTACAAACCACCGCATCAAAACTCTGGTCCTCCAAGGGCAGTTGCAAATCAGTATTGAGGTTTTGGACAAAGTAATGGTTGAGCCGCTTGTTCCGGGCCAGCTCTTCTTCGTTCATCCCATGACCTTCAACATGGCTAAATTCTGTGTCCGGCAGATGGGATACCCAGCTACTCATCAGATCGAGAATCCTTCCCCCCTCCGGCAGCTTCTCCTTATACAGCGCCGTCAACTGCTGGATAAACCCCTCATCCACATGGGTGACTAACCTTGGGCTGTTGTAGAAGAGGCGATCGTTACTTCCATCCAACTTATCCCGCTGCTCAGGCTTCAACAACTGCATAGATCTCACTCGCTTTAAAACAGAAAGACAATGGATGCCCTCACCCATTGTCCCCTTATCAGTTTTATTTTTCCAAGCTGAGTTTTACTTCACCCTTCACCCTTCAGCCTTCACACTTTAAGTATGGGCCGGTTCCGGCGCCTGCATCCCTAAGACCACCTCTTCATAGGTCCCCGACTTAACCACCTGGCCCCGCTCCATCATGTAGATGCAGTCACAGTGCTCAATGGTGCTCAATCGGTGGGCAATGATGATCAGCGTCTTCGTGCCGCCAAGGGCCTTCACCGCATCACTAATCAAGACCTCGGTTTCGTTATCGAGGGCCGCCGTAGCTTCATCGAGGACCAGGATTTCGCGATCGTGGTACAGCACACGGGCAATCCCCACCCGCTGACGCTGACCGCCCGAAAGCCGAGTTCCCCGTTCCCCCAGCACCGTCTTAATGCCCTGGGGCAACATCTGCACCATATCCCCCAACTGGGCCGCCTTCACCGCCTGGGCCATGCGTTCAGGATCGATCAAATGATCCGGCACGCCCAGGGCAATATTGCGCTCCAGGGTGTCATCGGTCAGGAAGATATTCTGGGGCACGTAGCCGATCATGTTCTGCCAGGCCCGAATCTCCTGGTCGTAGATCGACTTGCCATCGACGAGGATGTCGCCGCCTTCCGGGGTCAACAGGCCCAGCAGCACATCCACGAGGGTGGTCTTGCCCGCGCCCGATCGCCCGATTAGACCGATCGACTGCCCCTTCTTCAACTTCAAGGTCACCCCTTTCAGTGAGGGATCATTGGCGGTGGGATAGCGATAGGCCACATGGTCCACCAGGATTTCATTGCTAAAGGGCAAGGTCCGGCGGGCGGCGCCGTAGACGGTGTTTTCCTCCAGCTTAAGGCGTTCTGCCTGGGGAAGGATTTTCTCCAGGTCCTTCAGGTCCATATACATCTTGTCGAGGCAGTGGCTGGCATAGCGCAGGCTGCTGATCGAAGAAACCACCATGGACACGGCGGGCAGCATGCGGATGGAAGCCATGGCAAAGATGCCCAGAATCGAACTCAGGCCGTCCGCGCCCTTGTTGAACATCAAGTAGGCAAAGGTAAAGCCCACCAGGAAGGTAACCATGAAGGCTTCAATGGCGTAGCGTGGCAGGTTGGAGAAGGCGATGTAGGAGGCCCCGGACACCGCGTAGCGCCGGGCCTCCTCCGCTGCCTGCTGCTCAAAGTAGGACTCGCAGCCGATCACCCGGACTTCCTTGAGGCCGCCTAGGGCATGGTTGATGATCCGGATGCTGCTGGCGAAGGACTCGGCCTTTTCCTGGCCCCAGTGGGAGATCCGATTCTTAAAGCGCTGGAACAGCAGGAAGGTGACACCAAAGATCCCCAGGACGACAATCAGGGCCAGGGCATTGGTCAGCACCAAAAGGCTGAGTACGGCGATCACCAGGAGACTATTGGAGAAGACGAACAGCACAGGCATCAACACCTGGTGGGAGAACTGTTCGGTCTCATTGACCATGTTCTGAACCAGCTCCGAGGAGTTGTGATTCAGGTGATAGGTGTAGGGGGCACGGGAATAGGCCGACAGCAAGCGGCTAAACAGCCGACTGCGCTGGGCGAACCCGAACTGAAAAATATATTTCTGAACATAAAAGCTCAGGAACGACTTGATGTAGAACACCAGGACCACGGCCCCACCGACGATCGGCAAGACCTTCAGGCGACCTTCAGGCGTCAGCAACAGATGGGCGCCCCCGAAAAACGTGATGATGTTTGCCAGGGAAGAGCCTGGTTGTAGGGCGTTAGGATTGGTGGCCACCGCGATGAATGGACCCACCATGCCGATGCCAGTCGCCTCTAGAAAAGAAGCAACGATCGCTGCACCCGTGAAGAACAGAAGTTTCTTTTTGCTGTCGGACAGAACAAACAGAAACCTGGCCAAATATTGGAGCATTCCTAAAACTTCCTCGTTACAAACATCTGCCTAGTGATTGGGGCCGCCCCCGATTCAAATACACCCGCCCCTAATTTTCTCCAACAGAATTTTAAAATCCATTGAGGACGATCATGATGTAGGATGCCCAAGAAGTCCCATTGACATCTCCGAACATTTACTCAGCGGGGATTTCAACCATTCACGACGTAACATCTCAGACACAAGACAGCCTAGAAAATGAACGATACCCAACTTGGGCCGTCCAGCTGTAGATTACTTGGATCGATGCAACCTTAGGGCACTACACCGAGTAACCTAGTCAAATCAGGGAATTCACACAGTTAAACTTCAGTCAGCAACATTCGTCTGTCAAAAATGACGCTTGTAGCAGCCCATTCTATCGTAGAAGAGTGCCCGGACCTTTGGCAGTCCCTAGGGGCCGCCCTTTATTTACTCTTTAAACCTCTCTTAAAAACATATTCTTGTTGTTAGATCGCGGTGAAGAGTTGATGAAGTCAGGGCTCCAAAGTTGTGGGTCGCGGAAAATGCAGGGTAGATTCTGTCTGACAGCTCGCTTTGGGTGACAGACATTTTGAGAACTTTGGTTTATTCCAGGACCGCATAGTTTCTATGTAAGTTGTATTGGATTGCCGAATTTTGCTCTAGTTTATCCTGCAACTTGCGGAATATTGTTCCCTTGGTCTAGGCCCTGGGTAGAATAGTCGCGTTGAGATTTGTACGGAGATGTTGGGGCAAAGATGTTACATTTCATCTACGGGGTTCGTCGCCATCTAACTGACTTTTATGTTTCTAGTCCTCAAGTTTCCACGAGTTCATGGGTCTTCGATGTCCCATTTGGGAACTCTAGCGATGAGTAGAGCATTCTTATTCTGTATATGTTGATTTCCGAGGGTTAAGCTTCCGTCAGTGTTAGTGAGCGGTTCGATCTCCTAGAGGTATGTTGCCATTGCCTGTCAGACCCTCGATACTCTTTTTCCTAGGCCTATGAAACCCCGTACCCCCCTATTGTCTTTTTCCCTATTGTCCTTGCTCGTGGCCCCCTGGCATGTCTCCGTGGCAACTGCTGCCATGGGCGATCGCACCGCCCTTCCCCCAGCCCGGCCCTCTGCCCCGGCCTACCGCCGGGCGGACTTGGATGCGGCCTACACCTTGGGACCGGGCGATCGCGTCAAGATCGAGGTCTTTAAGGTACCGCAGTACAGTCTGGACACCCAGGTGCTCGTGGATGGCACCATCAGTCTGCTGCAGACGGGAAAAATTAAGGTGCAGGGGTTGACCCTCGATCAGGCTAGTGAAGCGGCCTCCGCCCAATATGCCAAGCTGCTCAAGTATCCCGTTGTGACGGTGACTTTGATTACGCCGAGACCCATTCGAGTGGGGGTATCGGGTGAGGTGACCCGCCAGGGGTCCTATGACCTTTCGGTGACGGGCGAAAACAATACCAACCCCGTTCAGTTGCCGACCGTAACGCGGGCCTTGCGATCGGCGGGCGGGACCACCCAGGCCGCTGACCTGCGGCAGGTGCAGATTCTGCGCCCCCGCTACGGCCAGCCCGATGAGAAGATCTCGGTGAACCTGCTGGAGTTTGTCCGGGGGACCCAGCCGAAGGAGGATATTTTCCTGCGCGATGGTGACTCGATCTATATTCCGACCTCGACAAACCTGGACTTAAATGAGTCCTACGAGATCGCCACCACGAGTTTTTCCGCCGATCGGATCCAGCCCTTGAATGTGACGGTGGTGGGCGAAGTGTACCGGCCTGGGACCCACACCGTGGAAAGTAACGTGCGCACCGAATTGGCTGGGGTGCCTGGGGCGCCGCGTGATGCCTTCAACCAGTCGCGCATCTATCCCACCATCACCCGAGCGCTGCAAACCGCCGGGGGAATTAAGCCCCTCGCCGATGTGCGGCAGATTCAGCTGCGGCGGACCACCCGCAACGGGGCAGAACAGAACTTCACCATTGACCTGTGGCAGTTGCTCAAGAATGGCGATCAAAAGCAGGATTTGATCTTGCAAGATCGCGATACGATCGTCGTACCCGAGGCCCAGTCACTCCCTAACAAGGAAGCTGCCACCCTGGCCGCCGCAAGTTTTTCCCCGGACAAAATTCGGGTGAGCGTGGTCGGGGAAGTCGAGCGTCCGGGTCTGGTGGATGTGCCGCCCAATACGCCGTTCCACAAGGCCATTTTGGCAGCGGGTGGGTTTAACAACCGGGCGGATCGCAAGAAAGTCGAGTTCATCCGTCTCAACCCCGATAGCACCGTGGCCCGGCGGGAAATTGCCGTCAACTTCGCCCAAAACCTCGACGAAACGACCAATCCGCCCCTGCGGAACGAGGATGTGATTGTGGTCAAGCGATCGGCCTATTCCACGGTCAAGGATGAAGCAGGGAATGTGTTTAATCCCGTGGGCTCGATCGTCAACGTTTTGCGAGCTATTTTCCGCTTTTAGGTGCTGCCAGCTACCGTCTTTCTTGTATCTTCCCCCGCCGTTGTTTGTTCGTATGAGGTCTATGGCTTATGGAAACTGGATATCCTCCCCAACTCAATTCAAATCACCAAGGTAAGCGCCCGGTTTGGCTGCCGACCCATCCGGCCCAAGGGTCGGACGATAATGAGCTGCTGAACTTTGCTGATGTGATGGCGGCCCTAAGGCGGCGCGCTTGGATTTTGGTGGGGACCACGCTGATTGGGGCCGCTGCCGCTGGGCTCTATGCCAAGACGCATCCGGTCTATCGCAGCGCCTTCCAGATGCTGATTAAGCCCACGACCGTGGAGACTAAACTGGTCACCTCCCTACCCCAGTCCCTCGATGGGAACAAGGGCGGCGGCGAATCGACGACCAAGGGGTTGGATGACACCAAGCTGAAGCTGCTGTTCACCGAGAAGGCGATGCAGCCAGCGGTCGATAAGTTGCGGGTCAAGTATCCGGGGCTGGAATATTGGCAGCTCCACAAGGGCTTGGAAATCAAGCCTGTGCCGAACACCGATATTTTGGCCGTGGCCTTTACGGATAAGGATCCGCAGAAGGTGAAGGATGTTTTGTTGGCCCTGGGTGAAGGCTATCGGGATTACAGCCTGGCCGATCGCCGCTCCGAGGTCCAGCAGGGCGTCAAGTTCATCGATGCCCAGTTGCCGGAATTGCATGCCAAGGTGAGCCAGTTGCAAAACCGCATGCAGGCTTTCCGCCAGCAGAATCAGTTCTTTGATCCAGAGTCCCAGAGCAAGGAAATTGGCGATCAAGTCTCCACCTTCCGCAAGCAGTTGCTCGACAACCAGGTGCTCCTGGACCAGGCCAAGGCCCGCTACGGCGAATTGCAAGCCCAAAATTTCAGTGGTTTGGGAGAAGGTAAGACGGCCCTGGCGCTGACGGAAAGTCCCCGCTACCAGAAGCTACTGGAGCAGATCAACTTGATCGACAACCAGTTGGCGGAGAAGCGATCGATCTATCAAGACGACCACGAAGAAGTGAAGATCCTCGTCGATCAGCGGGCCAAGGTGGTGCCCCTCCTGGAAGCCGAAGCCAATCGTGTCCAGGGTGAGGCCGTCAGTAAGGTGCGCGATCTAGAAGCGCGCAATGCTTCCCTGCAGCAAAAGGACGATGCGCTCAGCGTCCGCACCCGCAACCTGTCCCAGCAGGCCCGCCAATATACCGACATCCAGCGCGAACTCCAGATCGCCACGGAAAACCTCAACCAGTTCCTCGCTAAGCAATCTACACTCAAGATCGACGCAGGCCAGCAGCTACCGCCCTGGCAGGTGATTTCCCCCGCCGCCGCGCCCCAGCCCGGTAGTTTGCCCATGAACCTGATTCTGGGGGGACTCGGTGGTGCTGACCCTGGGGGCCTTGCTGGCCCTGCTGATCGATCGCATGAACAATGTCTACTACAGCACCGAGGAACTCAAGAAAGCCTGCCGTCTGCCCATGCTGGGCAGCATTCCCCACAACAAGGAAATTGGCACGGCCCAGCCCGCGAATCTTGCCCAGGTCGCCTTCTCCGTCGGCAAAGTGCGCCGCTTTGGAAACCTGCCCTTCCTGGAGTCCCTGCGATCGCTCCAGACCAACCTGCGTCTGCTGAATGCCGACCAGCCCGTACGATCGATCGCCATTAGTTCCGCCACGCCCCAGGATGGGAAGAGCACGATCGCAGCCTACCTGGCCCAGGTGGCCTCGGCCATGGGTCAGCGGATCCTGCTGGTGGATGCCGAAATGCGCCGCCCGCAGTTGCACAACCGTTTGAACCTGCAAAATACCCGTGGACTCAGTGACTTGCTAGTGTCTAACGCCGACAGCAGCGAGTACATCCAAAAGTCTCCCTTGGGCGACAACCTGTTCATCCTAACGGCGGGTCAATTGCCCCCCGATCCAGTCAGTCTCCTGTCTTCCGTCCGGATGCAGCAGTTGATGGAGCAGTTTGAGGCGCAGTTCGATCTCGTGATTTACGATACGCCGCCCTTGGGTGGGTTCTCCGATGCCCATTTGGTGGCGTCCAAAACCGATGGATTATTGTTGGTGGCTCGGATTGAGGGGACTGATCGCGATGGTCTAGAGCGAGTGCTGGAAGGTCTGCGGATGCTGCCGACGAAGGTCCTGGGGATTGTGGCCAACGATTCGCGCCAGTCCCACAACCATGGCATCTATTCGGCCTACTACAATGCGCCGCCTGTGCCATCGCAGCAACAGGCCCTATCGAAGCGCCCCTAAAAAACTAAAGAAACCTGGACTGATTTGTCAGTTCCTTTGGATTAGAGATCTAGGCTTATTGGATGTGTTCAGCCTAGGTCTTTTTTATGTTGATTCCCTTGGTTTCTGTGGTGATTCCCACTTGTAAGCGGCCAGAGCTGCTGCAACGGGCGATCGAGAGTGTGCTGCGTCAGACAGTGCAAAACATCGAAGTGATTGTGGTGATCAATGGGCCGGATACCGTGACCTGGGATGTGGTTTCCCCGCAGTTGGTAGACGAACCCCGGCTTAAACTGCTGCAAATCCCGGAGGCTGGGGCATCACTGGCAAGGAATGCAGGGGTACAGGCAGCGACGGCGCCTTGGGTGGCCCTGCTCGATGATGATGACGAATGGATGCCGGAGAAGCTAGAGAAACAACTGGCCTGGGCAGAGCAGTCGGAGCATCCCTGGCCGATCGTCGGCTGCCAGCTTCTGGTGCGCACCCCCCAGGGCGATCTGGTGCGGCCCAAGCGGTTCCGAGACAAGGATGAGCCCGTGAGTGAATATCTGCTGACCCGGCGGGGGCTGTTTCACAGTGAGGGGTTGGTGCAGAGTTCGATGATTTTTACGCGGCGATCGCTGCTCCTGCGGGTGCCCTTTCCCCATTTGCCCAAGCACCAGGATTGGACCTGGCTGATTCGGGCCATGCAGGTGCCCGGTGTGGGTCTGGAATTCGTGCCGGAATGTCTGGCCGTCTGGTACCTGGAAGATGGGCGATCGGGGGTCAGCCGCACCATGAACTGGCGTAATTCCCTGGCCTGGATTCGCGAGAACCGTCGTTTGGTAACCAAGCGGGCCTTTGCGGGGTTTGTGCTGGTGGAGGTGGCGGCCCAGGCGGCGACGCAGAAGGATAAGCGGGCCTTTGTCTCCCTGCTGTGGGCGGCCCTGCGCGAGGGCAGTCCAAAACCGATCGATGCCCTGCTCTACCTCGGCATGTGGCTAGTCCCACCGGACCTGCGCCGTCAAATCCGCACCTGGCTTAGCCCAAAACCGCGATCGTCGTCTGTGGGTTCTCCTGGTTAGCCAGCCATGCGGCAGCGGTTCGGAGGGCTTCTAGGCGACCACAGATCAGCAGCAGATCGCCGTCCTGGAGCCTGGTGGTCGCCTCTGGCAGGCGGATGAAACGGCCTTCGCGACGGATCGCCTGGATTTCTACCCGGTACTTGAGGGGCAAATTCAGATCGACAATGGGCTGGCTGACGGCGGGACTATCCTCCGGCAAAGCCACCCACTGACAGGAGTTTTCCTTCGAGGGCACGGCGGCTTCGCCCCTCGCCAGGGCGCCAAAGGCCTCGATTTCGGCGCTGTCGCCAATTAAAAGGACGCGATCGCCCGATTCCAGGGTTTCCTCAGGCGTCGGATAGTCAACCTCTAGGCCGCCGACGCGGCGAATGGCAATCACGCTAACGCCCGTCAAACGGCGCAAATCGGTTTCCTCTAGGGTCAATCCTAGGAGGGGCGAATCCTCGGATAGGGCGTACCAGGTGTTGTTGAGTTCGCTGGCAGCGGCCTTGAGTTCGCGGGAAACTGACGCTAGGGTGCGATTGCCGCTCAAGAAGGACAGATAGCGGGAATTGCGAATCATCTGCACCTGGCTCTGAATCAGCGGCTGGGCTATACCCATGGAGGCGAGCAGATGGGCCGATAGTTCCAAACTTGCCTCAAATTCCGACTGCACCACCTCCTTCGCCCCCAACTGGTAGAGCAGTTCGATATCCTTGGGCTGGCTGGCACGGGCCACGATGTCTAAATCAGGGGCCAGCTCTAGGGCACGCTTCACCGTTAGACGGGTGCTCATCGGGTCGGGCAGGGCCACGGCCATACTTTTGCCTGGTTGATACCCGCTTTTTCAAGGACATGCAGACTGGTGGCGCTGCCATAGATATAGGGAATACCCGCATCTCGGAGCTTCTGAACGCGACTTTCGGATTGGTCTATCACCACCAGGGGCTGATCCATGGCCGTCAGTAGCTTGACCATATTGCTGCCAATCCGCCCGTAGCCGCAGACCACAACGTGGTTTTGGAAGGGGATGTCTTCGGAGACAACGACGGCGACGTCGGCCTGGGTTAGGTAGCGATCGAGCCAGGGCACGGATTCGGCCCAGTCCAATAGCTTAGGCACCGCCCGCATCACAAAGGGCGTCAACACTAAGGTCACCGCCGTCGTGCCCAGGATCAGTAGGTAAACCCGCCGCGACACCAGACCCAGGGCCTGACCCTCACTGGCCAGCACAAAGGAGAACTCCCCAATCTGGGCTAGACCGAGGCCCACAATAATCGCGGTTTTTAACGGATAGCGGAACAAACGCACCAAAGGCGTCACGATCAAAAACTTCCCGACAAACACCAGGGCCACCAGCCCCAGAATCAGCTCTAGGTTGTTCCAGAGGAAGGTTGGGTCGATCAGCATGCCGATCGAGACGAAAAACAACGAAGCAAAAATATCCCGAATAGGCTCCACATAGGTCAGGGTCTCATCGGCATACTCCGCCTCAGAAATCATCAACCCCGCCACAAAGGCCCCCATCTCGATCGACAGTCCCAAATGCTCCGTCAATAGCGCAATCCCCAGACAGATCGCACAGACCCCCAGCAAAAACAGCTCCCGACTCTCCGTCTTCGCCAGCAGCCTTAGCATCGGCGGAATCAGCCAAATCCCCGCCACCACTGCCCCAGCGGCAAATAGCATCGTCTGCAACAGCGCCCAGCCCATGGCAATGCCGATTTCTTCGACGGGGCGATCGAGCGCTGGCAGCACCGCCAACATCAGCCCCAGGGCCAAATCCTGCACCACTAAAATCCCCAGCATCACCTGGCCGTGGGGCGCATCGGCCTCGTTTCGCTCCATCAGGGACTTGAGCACCACCGCCGTTGAAGACAGGGACAGAATGGCGCCTAAAAACACCCCCTGGGGCGGCGATGTCACCCAGCCCGTGGCAATAGACACCAGGGCCGTAATCGTAATCGTCAGAATAATCTGCAGGCCCCCGCCGCCCAGACTAATCTCCTTCACCTTCTTCAATTCTGAGAAAGAGAACTCCACCCCCAGGGCAAACAGCAAAAACGCCACCCCAAACTGGGCCAGGGTCTCCACCTGCACCACTTCTTTGATCAACCCCAGCCCCGTCGGACCCACCAGAATGCCCGCAATCAGGTAGCCCAGCAGCACAGGCTGCTTCAGCAGCGCGGCCAGCAAACCGCCCCCCGCCGCTGCGGCCAGCACGGTAACGAGATCAATAATTAGGCGAAAGTCTTCTTGCACAGGGATCTAACGGGATGATGAGAAGAATTATTACGTTCCGTTAACATCAGCATACTCATTTTTGGAGTTGCTTGGGTCATTTAGGCTCCATGAGTTTGCGCCCGTTAGGTTTGCTAGGGGGATTTAATGAGGTATTGTAGAAAGCGGACGCACCCGCTGCCATCTGTCACCTCAGGGAAATTACTGAGCCACCTTCCCGGAATAAGCTGTATGAGTCATGTTTAAATACGTGAGTATATGCACTAGAGGATTGCCCAAATTCTATGTTGTCAAACGCACATCCTAGGGCATTATAAATTGGGAGCTTTTTCTACAGTTCCACTGACTTCACCCTGTCACCAAGTCCTATGAGTATTGAAAAAATTGTTGAACAGGCCTTACAAGATGGCTATCTAACCCCGGCGATGGAAGCCGAGGTCGGACGGATTTGCGATACAGCGTCGGAGCTCTCCATTGAGGAGTACATGGCTCTCGATCGCCTCATGGGTGCACTCCTTACGGGTGAAGTCGTTGCTGTGCCCCGTAAACAGTTCATCAACGTGATGGAGGAGCTGGTCCTGACCGAGGCCATCGCCCGCGTTGCTGAGATTGAAGCGACCAGCGATCGGACCCTGGATCTGGGGGACATCGCCGCCTACGCCCTCAACCGACTGCCGCCGCTGTATGCCACCACCGAGGAGGGCGCCAACTACCAGCGCAGCCGAGCCAAGGAAGAGCTGCATGTGCTGATCGCCCAGTGCGTTTCCGAAGCCATCGCCACCAACCTCGATCGCCCCGAGTTCTTCCCCGAACGCCAGGCCCTGGGCAAGAACAACTCCAAGGAAGAGGTGCTCACCCAGGTCAGCGCCCTCCTGCAAGCCTATGCGCCTGCCTACGAAGCAGGTCACGCTCGCTAGGGTTAGCGGTTTAGCCATCCAAAACGGACGGGGACTTAAACCTCGTCCGTTTTGTCGTTTAAAGCCGTACTACACTGGGGAGAATAAAAATTTACGGCTGTCTCCTCTATGTCTCAGACGCTCCTTGTCCTTGAGAATCTTCAAGTTGCCTATCCTTCTAGTCCCGATTGGATCGTAGATGGCGTTTCGTTGCAGGTTGGGGCGGGGGAGCGTCTCGGGTTAGTCGGGGAGTCGGGCTGTGGGAAGTCCACAATAGGACGGGCGATCTTGAAACTCTTGCCGCCGGGGTCCCGGTTGGGGGGCGATATTCTCCTCGATGGGCAATCGGTGGCCAGGTTAGAGGGCGATCGCCTGCGGAGGTTTCGCGGGGAATCGGTCGCCCTGGTGTTTCAAGATCCGATGACCAGGTTGAATCCGCTGCTGACGATCTCCCAGCATTGCCTCGAAACGCTTAAGGCCCACGAACCAAACCTGACCAAGGAAGCAGCCCAGCAGCGGGCTTTAGATTTGTTGGCGGTGATGAAGATTCCCGCCACGCGCTGGAAACAATATCCCCACGAGTTCAGCGGCGGCATGCGCCAGCGGGTGGCCATTGCCCTGGCCCTGATGCTCAATCCCAAACTGATCGTGGCCGACGAACCCACCACCAGTTTGGACGTGACCGTGGCCGCCCAGATTTTGGACGAGCTGAAACGGCTTTGCGCCGATCGCGGCATGGGTCTAATCCTGATTTCCCATGACCTGGCCCTGGTGGGGGAATATTGCGATCGGATCGCCGTGATGTACGAAGGCAAACTGGTGGAGCTGGGCGCAACCCAGGACGTATTCAACCGCCCCCAGCATCCCTACACCCAAGCCCTGGTCAAATCCGCCCTCCACTTCCAAACCGCCGAAGGCCAAACTCAGGAAAGCCAACCCGAACCGCTCCTGCAAGTCCAGGATCTCAAACAGCACTACGCCCTAGAATCCGGCTGGATCGCCAAGCTCTTCTCCGGGGGCCAGTCCAACACCATTCGGGCCGTGGATGGCATTAGTTTGGATATCTACCGGGGTGAGACTCTGGGTTTGGTGGGTGAATCGGGCTGTGGGAAAAGTACGCTGTCTCGGACGATTTTGCAGTTGATCCGACCGACCTCGGGGAAGGTGCTGTTTGAGGGCGAGGATTTGGGGCAATTGAGTCGGGCGGGCATGCAGCGACGGCGGCGGGAGATTCAGATGATTTTTCAGGATCCGGCGGCCTGTCTCAATCCGCGTATGACAGTGGGTGAGAGTGTGCTCGATCCGTTATTGATCCATGACATGGGCAATGCCCAGACAGGTCGTCCCCTAGTGGAAGCCGTGCTCAATCGCGTGGGCCTTGACCCCAACATCTTCTACGATCGCTATCCCGGACAGCTTTCCGGGGGACAACAGCAGCGGGTGTCTATTGCCCGCGCCTTGATTACTCGGCCCAAATTGGTGATCTGCGACGAACCCGTCAGTATGCTTGATGCTACGGTCCGTACCCAGGTGTTGGATTTGATGCAGGAACTGAAGGAGGAATATAGCTTGACTTATTTGTTCATTACCCATGATCTTTGGGTGGCCAAATTTTTCTGCGATCGGATTGCCGTAATGAATGGCGGAAAAATTACGGAACTAGGGCTGACCGAACAGGTGTTTAAACATCCCAAGGACGACTATACTCGTACCCTGCTGGAGGCCGCGCCGATGTTGAACGCGATCGATTCAGCCGCATAATCTGGACCACTACCCCCTTGACGCATACCAAACCCTGTGTACAATCTTGGGCGGGTGATTAAGTTTTCTACCGATATCATTATAAAAATCTGTGCATTAGCCCCAAACCCCAATGTCCAAAGACTACCCCCTTGGAAAATTCTTGGTACATTCCACCATCATTCTGTGGTTGGTGTTTATCTTGATGAGTCTGCGTGGTCAGAAATTTGTCTGGAACGGTGTGAGCTTTAGTAATGGGACGGCACCCCTGGTGATGAGTGGCGGTGACCCCTACATTCGCGCCCTGATGCGGACGATTTCGGCCAGTGAATCGAATGTGCCGAATCCATACTCTGTGATGTATGGCGGTGAATATGTCAGCGATCTGAGTCACCATCCCGATCGCTGCCAGAGTATTTCCGTTGGACCGAATACAGGCCGATGCAGTACGGCGGCGGGCCGCTATCAGTTTCTTTCCACCACCTGGGGCGAGAAGGCGAGGATCTATCATCCCCAGCCCGTGCGCTTCATGATGTGGGAGAGCTACAGTTTTGAACCGCAGTATCAGGATGCGGTGGTCTATGCTTGGCTCGATGACCCGAAGGCTTGGGGTACGGATTTGCGATCGCTGCTCCAGCAGGGCAACCTGGAGGAAGTTCTACAGCATCTTTCCCCGACTTGGACCAGCCTTGGCTACGGGATTGAAAATAATTCCATGAGCGCTAATCTGCCGACCATCTACCAAAAGATGTTGCAGGAGGAATTGGCGACGGCAGGCAATGGGGCGATGCCCGTGAGTCAGCAGTCGGCGCCCCAGGATAATCAGCCTGTGATGAATTAGGTCTGGGAGAGGCGTTTCTTTTGCTCGCCGCCGAGGAGTTGGTGGGTTTCACCGAGGAGCTGGGGGATTTGGTCGGCGAAGGGACTGTTTTGCAGCAGGGGTTTGAGGGCTGCGGGGTCGAAGGTTTCGGCGCGGGATCCGGGGAACCAGTGGCTGGCTTGGCCGCCGAGCAGGTTGTAGCGGGCTTTGCCGTATTCCACCATGTCGTAGGCCAGGGCTAGGTTGCGCAGCCAGAGAATCATCGGGATGTTTAATCCATTGGGGGTTTCGTAGGTCGAGGGGAGGCCGGTGCGCCAGTTGTGCCACCAGTGATCGCCGAAGGTTTTGATGCCTTCTTGGTCGAGTCTATTGAGGATTTCTGGCAGGATTTCGGCGGCGTTTTCGATCAGGTCTAGGGTTTTGAGGTGTTCGTCGAAGTCGCTGGGTTGGGCAGCGCCGATGCTGAGGGTGTGGACTTCGGGGTGGCTGAGGCAGAAGAGGTTGTTGAAGACCATGGGGTGGAGGGGGGCGCAGAGGCGTCGGAGTTTCTCTGGAGGTGTGTGGAGGTGGCCGCCTTTGTCGGAGGGGCTGATGATGAAGACGCCCATGTCGCGCTCTGTGGCAGCTTCGATGGCGGGCCAGTTGAGCTGGTTGATGTAGTACCAGTGGAGGTTGATGTAGTCGAATTGGTTGGTTTCGACTGTTTTGATGAGGACGTCGGTGGGGCCGTGGGTGGAGAAGCCGACGAAGCGCACCTTGCCTTGGGCTTGAAGTTTGCGAATCACGTCGAGGAGGCCGCCGGGGGCCATACAGGTGTCGATGTGATCGTTGGTGTTGATGCCGTGGATCGAGAGGAGATCTACGTAGTCGAGGTTTAACAGTTTCAGCGATTGCTCGAAGGTTTTGAGGAAGGCTTGGGGGGTGTCTTGGATGGTGACTTTGGTTTGAATGATCAGCTGGTCCCTGGGCATTAGGGGTAGGATTTTGCCGAGCTGCATTTCGGAGGTGCCATAGGCGCGGGCGGTTTCGATGTGGGTGATGCCGAGGTCGAAGGCGCGGCGGATGGTGGCTTCGAGGTTTTGTTGATTGGCGGGGGGGATGTCTTGTGCGGGGAGGTCCTGCCAACTGTGCTGGTAGCGCATGCCGCCACAGGTGAAGACGGGCATTTGCAGGTTGGTACGACCGAAGCGGCGATAAAGCATAACTCAAAGATGGGAATGGGAGGTTCTCTGACTCCCATACTACGGGAAAGTTCGGTTAGCTGGGGGTGCTCCAGTTGTCTGTGGAGGGAAGCAGCCTTTAGAATAGATAGACGGTTCGGCGATAGGCCGCGATCGATGTTTTTTCCCTCTCCCAGTGAGCCGATTGGTTATATGCCTGTATTGCAAGTCATTTTGATTTTAGCCCTGCTGATTTTTGTCCATGAGTTGGGACACTTTATGGCGGCTCGGCTACAGGGGATCTATGCCAATCGTTTTTCCATTGGTTTTGGGCCTGTGGTCTGGAAATATCAAGGTCCCCAGACGGAGTATGCTTTGCGGGCGTTGCCCTTGGGTGGATTTGTGGGGTTTCCCGATGATGACCCGGATAGCGATATTCCTCGGAATGACCCGAACCTGCTGCGCAATCGTCCGGTGTTCGATCGCGTCATCGTCATCAGTGCGGGTGTGATCGCGAACCTGGTGTTTGCTTACCTCGTCCTGTTGACCCAGGTGGGTCTCGTCGGTGTGCCCAGTGGGTTGAGTTACAAGCCGGGCGTAATAGTGCCAGAGGTGGTGCGTGAGTCGGTGGCGGAGAAGGCTGGGATAAAGAGCGGCGATACGATCCTGGCGATCGATGGCCAAGATTTACCTGCGGCGGAAGGAACCCGTGCGAATTTGCAGAAGGCGATCGCGGCGAGTCCTGAGAAGGCGGTGAAGTTGAGGATCGATCGAGCTGGGGAAATCCTGGAAATTCCGGTGACGCCGAAGTTGGAGCAGGTGAATGGTCAGCCGATCGGGCGGATCGGGGTGAATTTGCAGAGCAATGGCGATCCGGTGTTTGAAAAACCCAAGGATGTGGGGCAGTTGTTGACTGTGGCGGCGCAGCAGTTTGAGATTATTACGATCCGGACGGTTCAGGGGTTTGGAAAACTGATTACGGACTTTGGCACCACAGTGAAGCAGGTGGGGGGGCCGGTGGCGATCGTTTCGGAGGGGGCGAAGATTGCCAAGAGCGATCCGTCTAATCTGTTTACGTTTGCGGCGTTGATTAGCATCAATTTGGCGGTGATTAATATTCTGCCGTTGCCGGCGCTTGATGGAGGGCAGTTGTTGTTTTTGATGTTTGAAGCTTTGCTAGGTAAGCCGTTGCCACAGAAGCTTCAGGATGGGGTGATGCAGACGGGTTTGGTGATGATGTTGGGGTTGGGGGTGTTTTTGATTATTCGGGATACGGCGAATTTGTTGCCGCGATAGGGCTTAACGATGGTTCGGAGTCCTGGAGGGACGGTCCTGTGTAGCCCGCAATTCATTCGCGGGCGTCTAGGCGGTGATGGTGAAGGTTTCAATGGTGGGGTGGTTTGTAATCAGTCCGTTGGTGGCATAACCCACCCGCGAATGAATTGCGGGCTAACCAAACACCGTCCCTTCAGGACTCCGACCCTTCGTTTGAGGCTGGAATTGGGTAAAGTTGATTGGTGTTTTAGGGTTGGTGATCTTATGCCGAGGGTTTCGTTGATCGCGCAGAAGCAGCGGGGGCTGGAAGTATTGATTCGACTGAAGCGGTTGTATCCGGGGGCGACCTGCTCCTTGAATTACGAAACGCCGCTGCAATTGATGATCGCGACGATTCTGGCCGCGCAATGCACGGATGAGCGGGTAAATAAGGTAACGCCAGCATTATTCAAACGCTATCCCGATGCAGAAGCTTTTGCCGGGTCGGACTTGGCTGAATTGGAACAGTTAGTGCATTCGACGGGGTTTTATCGCAACAAGGCGAAGAATATTCGGGGGGCCTGCCAGATGATTCTGGAGCGGTTTAATGGGGTGGTGCCCAAGACGATGGAGGATTTGACCAGTCTGCCGGGGGTGGCGCGGAAGACGGCGAATGTGGTGGCGTCCAATGCCTATGGGTTGAATTTGGGGTTTACAGTCGATACCCATGTGACAAGGTTGACGAATCGGTTGGGGTTTACCAAGCATCCAGTGGATGCGGTGAAGATCGAGCGCGATCTGATGAAGATTTTCCCGCAGCCGGAATGGGAGAATACTTCGATTCATTTGATTTACCATGGCCGGGCGGTTTGTGATGCGAGGAAACCTTTGTGCGATCGATGTGCGTTAGCGGATCTTTGTCCTTCGGCGGATAATCCTGTAGTGAAAAAAATAGCTGCAAAAAAGAAAGAAAAGAAATAGAGAAGAGAAGAGAAAAAATATAGAGAAGACAAGGGGAAATTTCTGCTAGCATACTCAATGCTAGGTTTTGAGACAGCTACCCCGGTTTTTTACATTTACTGGGTATTACAATAATTACCATGAATTAAAAATATTTAATTGCTATTCGCGATATTATTCACTGGCTGTGGGAAACATAAGATTATCTATATATCGGCACAGGGCCACTTTTATGAATGTGATTGATTCTTGCACCTAAGCATATTTCGATCGCACTTAATTTAAGGAAGCTACTTAAGCTTTGGTTGCATCTACTTTTCAAAGATCAGTTCGTATTAGCTTGTAGTCAGAAGTCAAGTTTGATAATGCTTGTTTAGTGAAAACTAGGATTTCACGAAAGAGCATGCTGAGAAAATTAGCTTGACTTTTCCATTTGCATCATCTACCCTCTAGACAAATATGGCAAAACGATCCCTCAAAGCCAGTGCCCATGGCATTGCTAAGGCAAAACAGATCTTTGAACGCCGGGAGTGGACTCAGGAGTACCTTGCGAGTGCGGTTGGGCTTCAAACAAGGCAGTCAATTTGGAAGTTCTTCACAGGTCGTCCGATCGAGCGATATCTCTTCATTGATATTTGTTTTCAACTTGATATTGATTGGGAAGAGATTGTTGATCGACCGCAATTCGATGCCTCTGAACCGGAATTATTGACGACGCAATTGGCGGTGCCGACTCAAGTGGTGAACGATCCTGCTGCTGCATCTGCTGCTGCTGCTAATTTTGCTGGTACTTGGCTCACACAGCGAGATGCGATTGTTGCACCACTTCAAGTACGATATCAGTCTGTCTCAGATCTGTTGGATATCTATCAGCCAGTAAATTTTTCACAACTATTTACTGATATAAAGGTAAACGTCTATCAGCAGTCACGACAATGGCTAGAGAATCAAGAGTTACAGGAGCAACTCAATTATCCTCAGCAAGCTGATTTTCGGGAAATTCCCTATCAATTCAATCAAGCTGATTATCATGGGAATCAAGACACTAGAGGCTTTGGTCATAGTAACTTCGACGGTTGCAGTAGCAGTCGTGCAACCATCAATGGCGGTCCTGAGTACAACGTGAATTTATCCCATGCCTTAGAACAGCATCGGCGGATTACCCTATTGGCTAAAGTTGGTGCTGGTAAGTCATTTTTGCTGCGATCACTAGCAGTGGAATTCAGTGCCCCGGAGCATCATGCAGGTCGATTACCAGTATTCATGACATTACCTCAGCTCGAAGTTGCCCTAGCGAACTTGGAGAATGGTGATTGTCTCGCAACATGGCTGTTTGCCTCCTGGCCTGATCGGCCCCAGGCATTAACCCAACCGCTGTGGTGCTGGCTGTTAGAGTCAGGTAAAGTTGTATTACTCCTTGATAGTTTAGATACCGTTAGCCATGCCCAGCGGCCCAGCCTTAATCAAATCATTCAGGGCTTAGCTAAGGTCTATCCGCACATAGATATCGTTATTGCGAGCCGATTTGGTGTTGCCGATGCGTTTTATCCGGGTTTCTTGCCCATGACGATCGCTGAGTTGACTCAAACCCAAATCCAGCAAATTTCTCAAAAATGGTTTAGTACATTTGCCGCTGCTACTTCCAGCGAGGTCATATTAAGAGCATTCCTGGAGCAAATTTTTGACAAACGGCACCGACGGCTCCACGATTTAGCTCAAACGCCGTTATTCTTACATTTGCTTTGCTTGACATTTTGCGATCGCCAGCAATTGCCCCAGGGTCGATCGCGGCTGTATGAATACATACTAGATAGTTTTCTGCAGCATCGGGCAGCAACCTCCAATTTTATATGTAACAGTGATTTACCCGTACTATCGCCAGCAAATTTAGTTGAAATCTTCAGTCAGATTGCATTTTCTGAGTTTGCTGCTGGGCGGATGATTTTTGAGAAGTCAACAATCCTATCAACTTTAGCCAGTTATATTGCTCAACAGTCATCTCCACCAAGTAATGCGGAGCAACTTTGGCGAGCCAGTAGCTTGATGCTTGATCAATTAATTGTTCGCTACGGACTATTGGTTGAAGAAGCAAAAGGCCTCTATACATTTTCTCAACCAGTGTTTCAAGAATATCTGAGTGCTCGATATATTGTCATTCATGCCGTTATGCCCTCGAATTCTCGATCTCATTCACAGAAAGAGCTGCTGTATCTTGATCATCTAGCAGAACATATCATTGAACCTCGGTGGCATGAAGTCATACTGCTAGTTTTAGAAATGTTACCGCATCGCATTTGTTTCCTCCAGATGCTGCAAAAACAGCTCAGCAGCTTGATGCTACAAACAGATAGATTGAATCAATGTTTCCATTGGATTGAGCATCATGTTCAGACTATATCCCAAGAACTAGAAGATTCACCTGCAATCTATGCCTTGCGTGCTTTTTATTTCGGGACTGTGACAAATTTAGGGCTAGATCTGGCCTATGGATTAGATCCAAGGTTAGCTTGGCAATTGCCGACGATGCTGGCACAGGATTTGAATTGTATCCGACTTTTAGGCGATATTGAGACATTTGCTAATAATCCAACGACTGAGCAAGGTATTCAAATTATTCTGGCAATTCAAGCAATTGAGCCTAAAATTGATAGTTCGGGCCAGCATCTATCTGCTATCTTGGCTATACTATGGCAGAAAATTCAGCAACAAGAATTGGGACTCTGGAGCCAGGCGGACTTACTCAGATGGGTAAATTCTTGCCGATCGGCAATCAGGCAAATCATCGAAATGCCTGATCTAGGGCAGTGGACATCAGGCGAACTAACCCAATTGGAGCAGTATTATTGGGCAAATATTTTCCTGTTGGAATGCCTGAAAAAAACCGATCAAGCTAGCGCTCAGATCAAACCGTCCTTTTATCTCAATTTTCTCAAGTCTCCTAAAGCAGATCAAGTCTACTTAATTGAGCAAGCTGCTTGTATCGCCTAGGCAAACTCACATGTTCCTGAAAGCCCTATATCTGCTTAGAATTAGCATCACCAAAATGTCACCTCTAATTAATCCAGAAACATCCTGGTTCGCCATACATAACCAAGGAAAATCACTCGGTCAAATTTCCAATATTATCCTGCGAATTCATCAAGCCAATAACTTGACTGAGACTCTCCAAATCACTGTCGATGAAGTTCGTCAATTTCTCCAGACAGATCGCGTGATAATTTACCAACTTGATAAAGAGGGTCTAGGCCAGGTTGTCACGGAATCGGTTAGTTCTGAATGGCAATCTCTGAAAAATCAGGAGATTCAAGATCCCTGTTTCCCCGACAACTGCTGGCAATATTATTCAATGGGGCATACTAAAATTATCGAAGACGTTAATGAGACATCGGTTGAGACCTGTTATCTGAAACTACTCAAACAGTATCAAGTCAGATCAAGTATTATTTTGCCAATTCTGTACGATCGGAAAACGCTCAGTTCACTTGATGCTTATTTTCATGGGAAAGATGCTCTACCTAAGCATCTGAACTCACTGTGGGGATTGATGATTATCCATAGCTGTGCCGATCGGCGAAGCTGGAGCACGCTGGATATTTCATTTTTACAAAAATTGTCTACTCAAATTGGTTCAATTATCCAAAAAAATAAATTACAACGATTGTCGGAGCGACTAATTGATAGTAGTACGGACGGTATCATTGCATTCGATCGAGATCTCAAATGTATCACCTGGAACCGTGTGATGGAAGAAATCTCAGGAATTAGCCGCAGTAAAATTCTTGACCAAATGGTATTAGAAATGTTACCTTGGCTTTATGAAATCCGGGAAGATTATTATTTGTTGCAGGCGCTACAGGGCAAATCAGTTATTTCCAGCAATAAACGATTTCCTTTTTTTGATGCCCAGAAAGATGGTCATGGTGGAAGTTATTTTGAAGCACACTATAGCCCATTGCTTGAAGAGACAGGTGATGTGATTGGTGGAATCTGCATTTTGAGGAATATTACAAAACAGGAAATTACTCAACAGCTCCTAGAGCAAGCAAAAAATGTCGCTGAATCAGCCAATCGTTCTAAGACTGATTTCTTGGCTAGTATCAGTCATGAAATTCGGACCCCAATGAATGCGGTTATTGGGATGGCAGGTCTGTTACTCGATACTAACCTGAGCCAAGAACAACGGAGTTATGTTGAAAGTATTCTTCAGGGGGGAGATACCTTGTTGACGTTAATTAATGATGTGCTCGATTGTGCTAAAATTGAAGCTGGTAAATTTGAATTAGAACAGTATCCATTTTCTCTACAGACTTGTCTTCAAGAGGCCCAGGATCTTCTCAAGGTACAGGCTTTAAGCAAACAAATTAATCTCAATGTGAGATTGTCAAGTAATATTCCCAATCTAATCATTGGTGATATTACAAGGTTGCGGCAAATATTAGTTAATTTTTTGAGTAATGCAGTTAAATTTACGACCTTGGGTGATGTCAATATTCGAGTTGTAGCCACACCAATACTATCGCCATGTAGTATTAGAGCGATCGAAGCAAAATACCTCATCCAATTTTCTGTTGAAGATGCCGGAATTGGAATTGCGCCGAATCTCATTGATCGATTGTTTCAGCCTTTTTCTCAAGCTGATTCTTCGATTACCCGGCAGTATGGTGGAACAGGTTTAGGGCTGGCTATCTGCCGTCAACTTTGTGAGCTAATGGGGGGGCAAATTTGGGTTGAAAGTCGTGGATTTGTGAGGGGGAAAGTCCACCCGAAGATTTTATACCTGACTATACGGACGGTGCGATATTTTACTTTACAATCATTGCAGCTAGTTATGATAGCGCCGGTCCAATCATCGCTGATAAACAACTGGTTGAGTCTGTTAGTAGCGAATATGATGAAAACTGGGCTAAGTCCTGTCCGCTAAAAATTCTACTAGTTGATGACGTGATGATGAACCAAAAAATCCTGCTCAAGATGCTAAATTATTTTGGCTATCGGGCAGATTTAGCCAGTAGCGGTAGTGAGGCGATTGAAGCAATCCAGCGACAACCTTATGATGTGATTCTGATGGATATTCAAATGCCAGAGATGGATGGATTAACGGCAACGCAATTGATTCGTGAGGATCCACGGATTGCCAAACAACCCTGGATTGTTGCAGTAACAGCCCATGCGATGGCTGGAGTCCGTGAAGAGTATTTAAATCAGGGGATAAATGATTATCTCTCTAAGCCGATTAAAAAATCATTGCTGATCCCCGTCTTAAAGCTGGCTAGGCAGCAAAAAATAACGAGCTTGAACAGTTTACATCTGATCAAGCTCAACTACAAAGCTGTATTCAGCCGCAGTTAAATTCTGTTATTCCTAGTCTAGATTCCCCCAGCTTCGATCGCATTCAATTAAGTGAACTAAGAACAATGCTAGGTGATGATGCGGATGTAATGATTCAGGAGCTATTTAAAAATTATTTAGAAGACGCTCCAAAGAGAATCGACCAGATTAGGATGGCGGTTGAAAAGCAGGATGCATCAGAAATTCGTGAATTTTCCCATGCATTACGATCGACAAGCATCAGCCTAGGTCTTGCCAAGCTTAGTCAACTTTGCAAGACCTTAGAGCTGATGGGGAAAAATCATGTTTTAGAATCGGCAAGTTTGCAACTTCAGTTAATTTTAACTGAATACCAGAACGTTGAATCAACCATTCAACGAGATTTTGCGGTTAGTTCCGCGATCTAGATCAGTAGTTCATCAGTAGTTCCGAGTAATGTTAGGTTATTTTATGTCAGTTCAGACTTCTACCACAACAGCCTCCATGGTATCGTCATCATCCACAATCGAACTTTTTGATAAGCCAACGGTTTTAATCGTTGATGATGATCCAAATCTCCGGATGCTTTTATCCTATGCACTGGAGCAAGAAGGTTATATTACGATTGAAGCCCAAGATGGTATAGAAGCGATCCAAATTGTCAAGCAGCATGGTCCTCCGACTGTAATCTTGATGGATGCAGTTATGCCTCGACTAGATGGAATTGCCTGCTGTACAAAATTGCAGAGCTTTTATCAGGAAAAATGTCCACCAATCATATTCATTACTGCATTAGCTGACGTGAAATCGATTGATCAAGCATTTCAAGTAGGTGCCCGTGATTTTGTCACAAAGCCTATCCATTGGCCTATTTTGAGAGAAAGGCTCAAACGAATTCTTGAATTTGTCAAGTTAAAGCAAGATATAAGGCTAGCACAGGTGGAGATTCAGGATCTCCGGAGACGTCTGTCCAGTGATGGATTAGCGTAGGCTTGCTTCAATCAATCGGGCTGATAAAATCATCTCAGCGATCATCCGTTGGAATGCATAGAACCAGCCATGCCAACCTGATAAAATACCCTTTCTCAGAATTAAGCAGTAGATCAGTACCGCGAAAGGAGCGATGACTTTAGCTTGACGAATCCGATCGTTAAGTCCCAGTGCTTCAGTTGGGCAGTTCATTAGTTTTTGAACTTCTAATGTTGCATAGCGATCCTGTGCCCATAGCCACCGACCAAGGGATTTACGATCGTCATGATAAATGGCTGCTTGAAGCTGTCCTGAGTTTCCTTCAGACTGCAACAGTTGTGTGTGCCCATCGTCAATATAAATTGCTTTGGATCGCCGAAATAACGCTTCTCGCGGGGGCAAGATCGCATCCCGTAATGGCTTGCCAAAAATACAAAACTTAAAGTTAATCCAGTAACTATCTACCGCAACGCTGGGTTCGAGCTGCGCTAGCTCTGCGACCAATTCATGGCTGACAGCATAATCAGCATCAAGGGACAACACCCATTCGGTTTTGACCTGGGCTAAGCCATAATTCCACTGCTGGGCGTGGGTGTCAAACTGACGGTGAAAGAGTCTGACCTGGGGATATTGAGCAATAATCTGAAGCGTTCCGTCATCACTGTAGCTATCAATAATCACGATCGAATCCGCCCAGGTTAAACCTTGCAAGGTGCGATCAATATTAGCAGCTTCATTATAGGTTAGAATGACGGGTGTAATTTGGTTTAGCATGGTTGGTCGGCGGATGGAGTAGAGGACGAAATGGATAATTCAGCGGTGGGCTGGATGATGGTTGCATAGCGATCGATCAGTTGTCGGACCACCGATGGCCAGGTAAATTGCGATCGGACGTTTTGAATTGCCCGTTCGCCCATTGCCTGGGCTAGGGTGGGGCATTGGATAAAGTCTTGGAGCGCTTGGGCTATGGCTCTAGCGTCCTGCGGGACAACCCAGCCAACTTGTTCCGTTTTGACCCAGTCGGCCAGCGCCACTTCGGGCGTGATCAGAACAGGCAATCCTGCTCCCAATGCTTCGAGTACGACAATGCCAAAGTTTTCCGAATGGGACGGTAAGGCAAATAGATCAGCACCTTGCAGCAGAAGTTGTTTACGATCGCCAGTGACGAAGCCGACTCGATGGGTACGGGCTTGAATTCCAGCCATGGTAATGCAGCGATCAATTTCCGTTTCATATTCCAAGGAACCACTACCAGCGATCACCAGTTGGAAACATTGATCACCTCGCTGTTTATTCAACTGTTCCAGTGCCTGAATTAGGACCTCAAGACCTTTTTTGGGATGTAGCCGTGATAGAAATAAAATAACGGGATCACATGGAGGAAGATTCAACCAATCGCATAATTGAGTTTTTGCATCGGACATCACCGCCGGAAAGGTCAAGCCATGGGGTAGGATGAAATTCGAACTAGCCAGATTCAGAGCAGCGGCTTCTTGTTGTTCCTGAATTGAGGTAAAATGCATGCCGCTTGTTTGCTTCAACTCACGGCTAATTAATCGCAAATACAACTGTTTTTTCCTTGCGCCTTGCCGGAGTGACCAATGGGCTAGGGAACCAAGTGGGCGAATGATATAGGGAACATGAAATGTCCGTGCCAGGGTCATGGCAATGATCGATGGATAGGAAAAAACGGCGTGAATATGGATTAGATCATATTCCTGGATATGCTGAAACAGCCAGTTGGTCAGTGAAAATGAGAAGTTAAATTCCTGAAT
The DNA here is from genome assembly GCA_012031975.1 of Alkalinema sp. RU_4_3. Lineage (GTDB taxonomy): Bacteria > Cyanobacteriota > Cyanobacteriia > Leptolyngbyales > Leptolyngbyaceae > JAAUSA01. The sequence continues at coordinate 44,467 of JAAUSA010000001.1, forward strand.
TGAGGCAATCGGTGAAGAAAATTTGGGGAAAACAAAAACTGGAATGGTTTGATTATTTTCTGCCGTACCTACGGGATAATCAATCCACTGATGCAATGCTACATCTAACATTGTATCTCCCTGGTCATTAGTCGTAACGATCGTCGCATCAACACCCTGCTGCCGCAACGCCCAAACCATTTCTAACACGGCTTGGCTGGGACCCCTCGGAGGGCGAATCGAAGGAATGACATGTAGGATTTTCATGGATTCACTGTCGCGATCGAACCGATCGGAGATGATTGAAGTAGATTTGCTAGTCGATCACGAAAGGCAGTTGTGCCAAAGCGCTGAATGGTTTCACACCGCAATGCCTGTGGATCAAATAACAACTGACTGAATGATTCCGTCGATCGTCTCTGCAAGATCTCTGTCAGATGATTGGCTAATTGGAAAATATTTTTAGGATCGAGATTCACTCCTAAACGGCCTTGAGCCAAAGCATCTACTCCCCCATCTAATCCTGCGACCACAGGTTTACCACAGGCGAGGGCTTCGAGATAGACAATGCCAAATCCTTCCAAGGTGCTGGGCATGGCAAACACATCACATAGATTGTAATAGTCTACTAATTCTGCATCAGGAATGAAGCCAGCCAGGGTCACGCAATCAGTTAAATTCTGATGCCGAATCAGTTCCTCCAAACGTGGGCGATCGTCACCCTGACCTACGATTAGATAATGCACATCCGGAATCCGCTGACGAATCAGCGGCAAAGCCTTGAGGATTTGGTCATAGCTATGAAATGACTCACCAGCCGCCAGCCGATTGACCGTTAAAATAATTGGCTGATGGGGCTGAAGCTGGTGTCGCGTTAACAGATGGGCGGGTTTATCGGCAATGTGAAATCGCTCCGGGTGAAAGGTATTTGGTAGAATTTTAACCCGATCGGGATCAATTATGGGATTTTCTAACAGCCGATCGCGGGTATAGCTGCTCACAGCTAAGATCCGATCGGCATTAGCCAATGCTTCTAGAACCTGAGGCCGCTTAATATCCCAGGCTTCAAATCCATGGGCAATTGTCCAGTAGGGAATCTGCCGCAGGCGTTTGAGTTGATAGGCAGCAATGGTGAAATTAAGGTGTGTCGTGACGACCAAATTTGGTTTTTGGATTAAGCCATAGCCTAAAACTTGAGTCGCAAATGCTTGGGTCCGCAAGCGCAAAGGCATTTGACCCATATAGTGAAAGGTCGTACGCTCATGGGAGTATTGCGGCGGTTTTTTTCTCGGGCGATCGTGCATCATAAATGCCTGACAATCAACCTGGGGATACAGATCCTGTAGTGCCTTTAACAGAAAGCCAGAAAATACCTGAATTCCACCTTTAAAGTCAAATAAACCTGGTGACCAGAAGTGTATGCGCGGTTGGGAGGGATAAAACATAGAGATCTGTTCAAGGAATAATTGGGTTTAGACTTGGGCAGAAAAATAGATTACTGCTCTACAGGATTGACGACGGCATTATTAATAGGTGCTGCCGCTGTTTGTAATGCAGTCCGATTCACAAAGATCATCACTATGGCTAGGGCCATAACATTGATCCAGCTCCAGTAGCTCGCCTTATCCAGTAGATTTCCAGCCAAACCAGCCCAAGCCATTAGGGCATAAATCAGGTTCACAACCGTCTGCTTTGAGAGTTTCAGCCGGAGGAGACGATGGTGGAGATGACGCTGGTCTGGAAAGAATGGGGACTTACCATCCATCTGTCGGGAGATAATGACCAAGACCATATCAATGATAGGTACTGCCAAAATTATGTAGGGCGTCGCATTAAGATTAAATGCATCACTACTTCCAATACTAAGAATGCCCAGACCAGCCAGCATTCCCCCAATCAAGTAGGAACCACCATCACCCATATACATTTGAGCCGGCAGTGCGTTATAGCGCAGGAAGCCTAAGGTTGCTCCGGCCAAGGCCAGCGCCAGAATAACGATCGTCAGATCGCCTTGCTGCCAACCAATCAGCCCAAACATCACGGACGCAATCAAGCTAATACCAGTTGCTAAACCATCCAAACCATCCAGCCAGTTAATGGCATTGGTTACACCCGCTAACCAGAGAAAGGTAATAGGTAAGCTAAATAAGCCTAACGCAATTGCCCCGATTCCGGGAATGGGCAGATAGTGAATCTGTAAGCCTAGTGACCAAGCAATCACGGTAACGATCGCCTGTAGTCCCAACCGTAACTTTGGCGAGATACTCCACCGATCGTCGGCTAAGCCAATGGTAAAAGAGCCAACACCCACAACTAAGACGCCAATCACGTTCAGCCAAGGTTGAGTTGCGGTTTGCCCCGTCAGCGCTAGACCTGCTAGACCCAGTGTGGCGGCAAAAACCGTACCGATCGCAATGCCAACCCCGCCAATCCGCACCATTGGTTGATGGTGTAGCTTCCGCCCATCGGGATAATCAACAATACCGAGTTGCAGCCCGAGTTGTTTAATCCTAGGTGAAATGAGCAGTACTGTGAACAGTGCACTAGCAAAGACTACGAGAAAAATCATATCAACATTAGCCAAGGAAAGGGATATCTCTAGTCTCGGTTAAGTCTATTGCCGATCGCGTCTGTGCCATGCTGGCGATCCCGTATAACTTATCATCGAGGCTGACTAACGCCTGCTTTAGTCCTGCAGTGAATTGATCATAACTATGGCGCGCAATGATCCGATGACTATTTTGGCCCCAGGTGGTGAGCACCTCAGGAGATTGGAACGCCTGTTGAAGCGCCGCTTGCAAGGCGGTAATATTACCAGCTGGAAAGATCAGGCCATTTTGATACGGTTGAATCAAATCCTGGGCACAGCCCACATGATCACTAACAATGATCGGTTTACCCAAACACATTGCCTCATTCACTGCCAGTCCCCAGGTTTCGCCATTACCATAACTCGGTAATACGAACAAATCGCCAACCGCGTAGGTCCGGGGCATCAGACTTTGGTTTTGAAACGGAGCAAAAAAGATATTGTTGTGGTTCGTTGCCCGTGATCGCAATTCGGTTTCTAGCTGACCAGAGCCAACAAAGAGCAAGGATGTGTTGGGGATAGCCGCCCTGATGAATGATTCTAGCAGGTCGATCGGGCGTTTTTTGGGAATGAGTTTGCCCGCAAATAGCACCACTCGATGCGACGCAGGAATTCCCAATGTTTGCTTCCATTGCTGGGCAGCCATCGTCGCATTGTCAATTTGGCTAGTAAAACGTTGGTTCTCGATCGCATGGGGCGCTAAGTATAATTTATCAGCATCCACCTGGTGATAGCGGAAATACTCATAGTTTGCCTTACCCACGTATAATATTCGATCAAAGCGTTGATATACAGCACTAATCCATTGCCTTCGAATCCAAGCCTTAATGCCTCGCTCGGCAACTAAGCGATGGGAATCACCCCGGAATAGCACCGGACAGTCTCGCCAATGCCAGAGGAATGGTAAATACTGGCATAGTTATAATTCATCAACAGCACGACATCGGGCTGATAGGCTTGAACTTGGGCGATCAGGGTTGGGTTTTGTAAGCCCCGAATGTGGTGGGTGCCGGGTTGATTACTCGTATTGGTCACCCATTCATAGTCGTACCCATCGAGCATTGGCACATCCCATTCAATTGTCTGGCCAAAGTCTCGATCGACGCTGGCCGCCACACCACTGGCGGCCACGCCAAAGTTCCATAAATAGAAGACGCGCAGTTGAATTTCTGGGTCAGCGTTTAAAGCTTGAAACCAGGGTGCATAGTATTGGATCGGATGGGAGAGAATAATTGCTAGCTTTTTCATGGATCAAGGAGTTAAGGTGGATACCGATCACACTAATGATAGGGTGGATGCCTGAAATGGCCAGTTAGCATTTGTACTAATTCTGGGTTTGCTTGCAAAAATTGAATTTCCTCAGCGGTAAATGTCAATGTCGGGGATGGATCCGAGTCTAGAGGCACTGACTTCCGACGCATTTTACGAAAACGGCGCATAAACACTAACCGCATCCCAATCAAGGGCATCGACGATTGCTGCAAGGTGGCTGCATAGACTCCAGCTGTCCATTCGGTTGAAGCGAGGGCAAAGCTAATGACCAAAATCCCAAACAAAGTCCGAAAGGAAAATGTTGGTGCTCCAACGCCTTGCAGCGTCACAAAGCCATAGAATGCCCCAAGACTACCACCCACAATAAAGGCTCCCATAAAGCCAAAATTGGCATAGGCTTCAGGTAGCAAACCCCAAGCAATCACAGTTTTAAAAGTTTGCTTATAGGTTTGACGTCTAACATGGACATTCAACATGTGGGTGCCTTCGTGACTCCGAATCTTATTGGGAGACAAAAATCGCGGTAGCATGAGCTGCGGAATAATCGCATAGGTTGCCCCATTCATCGTGGGATAGAGGCGCGGAATCTTATCCTGGGCCATCATCAGCATATGAATCACGCTCGATCGTTCCACAAAAGATTCCTTCTTCTCCTTGGGCGGATCCCATCGCTGCGGCTTTTCAAACAGCGTCGTCCCCGCTTGTCCGGCCCATTCCGCAAACCAAGCGGGATATTCCCAGGGTTGCACATGCTTGGTCACAGGGCCTTCCCAATATTTATGCCGCATCGGGTGTTTGCCATAGTGCAGTGGTAGCAGACAAATTAAGCCAATCACGAGGGGAATGGTGGGGATTTTGCGTCCGCCAATTACATAGGCGATCGTGGACATCAAAAATAAGGTCAGTGCAGTCTTCAGGATTAATGTAGCTGCACTGGTTAAGATGATTCCTGCTAGGAAAAAGAGAAGTAATCCCGATCGAAATCGACTTAAATACCCACCTCCACAACGATAGGATAAGACAAAGATGCCCAAGGTACTTAGACCAATGACGATGCCCCGCACCAAGGAAAATAGACTCTCCGGCACCGGAAACCACTGGCCCAAGAAGTACATATTGAAGACGAAAGCAATCCCCAATATCCAAAAGAAAAAGGTCTCAGCGGGCTTGGACTGCAAGGCCAAAAATGAGTTTTCCACATCCCGCGCCCCTTTGACAATTTCCCACCACACGAGCGTCCCTGAACCCAGAAACGTCACGACCATGGCACTGGCGTATAAATGAGCCTCAGGCGAATATTGCAAAACATTCGGATTTTCACTCAACAGCGGCAGGCAAAATGTCCACAGATAAGTCAACGAAAAAAATGGGAAATCGGCATTCCCTTCACTTTATTAGCGCACCAAAGGTACATCGGGAACATGCAAGCAATGCCAATTAAAATAGCCCCGATCGCCGTCTGGGGTGCCACATGGAGTAAACCTTTGCGGTTGCCTAGGAGCAAGGCCCCCATTCCAAACCAGAAGACCTTGGTCATTTGGTTTTTGGGTTGAGCGGCGGCGTTCATACGGCCCCCACCGGCGATTGATCCGCCACTTGATCAACGGCCCGATCGAAGACTGCGCACATTTTTCGCGTCATTTCCCGTCCCGTATAGGGCGCAAAGGCTTCCCACTGAGTTGTCAAGGGCTTGGTTGGTTGAACAAAGGCTTGCAAAATCGGTTCAATTGCGATGGGTTGATTGGTTTCATTGAAAGTCACAACTTCACCGACCTGACAATCCTGCAAAATATCCACTACCGAGCTGTTTTGGTGGAAGATTGCTAAAATTGGACGTTGCGCCAAGATACAGGGATACAATTTGGAAGCCGTATAGCTGGGATCATCGGAGCCGATCATCAGAATCACATCACTATCAACTAAAAGTTGCTGGGCGGCGAAATAGGGAATCCGACTGGTATGCTCCACCACCATGTCGCCGATTCCGCAGGCAGCAGCGATCGGTTCGATACTTTTAACGGCTAAATGGGGCGGCGCATAGCTCGTGCCAACAAAATGCAGTTGTACCGTTTCCCAGGCGGCAGGATTAGCTAACCGAGCCGATTGAATTCCCGTGAATAAAATCTGTAAAGCGCGATGCATATCTGCCCCGCCCCGTCCGACATAAACCCAATGCTGTCGCCCATCCTGGGGATCGAAAATCGGCTGTTTGACCTGAAGCTGAGGCAGTTGCTCAAAATCCTTTTCCGGCGCACCAAACGGTAACACCATAAATTGTTCGGGACTTAACCACGGATACCGACTTTGCAACACTTCGGGATAGGTCGGCGAAACGCTGATGATCTGCTGCACCGATCGCATTGCCTGGGGTTCCGAGCATCGGGCTAGCAATTGGGTAAGGCCATATTTGAGACGTCCCCCCGGTGGTTGGGCTTGGGGCTTACCTGTCTGAGCCTTGTGATAGTCACTACGCCAGGGGTCTTGAAAATCAAGCACATAGGGCACTTTAAACTTCTGCCACCAGCGTTTCCCTAATAACATCACCGGGAAAATTGTAGTAGAGAAAAAGACTAAATCGAATTGCTGCTCTGACAATAACCGATCGCCGATCGCTTGCATCTGTGGCAAACAGCGCCAACCCACATTCCCCAATCCCACTAACTTGGTATAGCGACTCGACAACGCATCGACGTAAATGATCGGCACATGTTCGGGCAATGCCGCAGCTAACATTGGATCCTGGGGATGCGGCACATGTTCGGGTTTGACAGCCAACACCGTTGCTTCCCAGCCAAAGGCTTCCAAGTAAGGCAGCGCCACCCGAATGCGTTGATGATCCGGGGCATTCGTCGGTGGGAAATGAGGACTAATAATCAACATCCGTCGCCTCGATCGGGACGAATTATCCGGCTGACAATGGTTGGGCAGATTGGCAATCAGCATAGGAAGATGACAAATAAATCTCTCATCCCCCATGATATTAGGCTTATATTTGCGATCGTGTTTGCGATCGTGTGGCCTAAGATATAAGATTACTCAGTTGATACCATCGTACTTGTAGAAATGACTTGGGCGCAAAGCTTGTGGTAAAGCAATTCATACTGATCAACAATCACCCGATCGGAAAAATGACGTTCCGCCCTTTCCCGGCAGTGGCTTCGATCGATTTGATCGAGCTGCTGCACCGCCGCGATCGCCTCTTCCACTGAGTTCACCAAGAAGCCATCTATCCCCGGTCGAACGATTTCTGGCAGTGATCCACGGGGCGTCGAAATCACTGGTGTTCCACAGGCAAGCGCTTCGGCAAACACAATGCCAAAGGGTTCATCCCATTCGATCGGGACAATCATCGCCGCTGCTTGGCCGAGCAATTCATTTTTCTGCCGATCGTCAACGGGGCCAACGTATTCAATCCCATTTTTATCCAGATGGGGCGCGATTTGAGTGCACCAATAGGCTTCGCCTTCGGCACTGGACACCCGGTTTCCTGCGATTAACAACCTTCGGCCCGTGGCTTCGGCAACCGCGATCGCATTATGCACACCTTTAATATGTTCTAATCGACTCAAGAAAACCAACGGCGCGTCTGCACTCACCTGGGGCTGAAAGGTATAACGATCGAGTTCAATGCCATTATGAATGCCCAACCAATTACCGCCCGCTTGCCGTCCTTGTCGCGCAATATGCTCACTGCATCCCGTAAAGGTCAAATGCTCACCGCCTAACTTCGCGGCCCAACCGACGGTACGGGCTGTGGGTTGACGCTGGTAGGACATCACTTTCGGCAAACGCCCCGGCAATAACGGCAGCAAATACTGCAACCGCGAGAAACTGTGCAACACATCCGGCTGAAATTGCTGGGTTGCCCGCCAGAGGGCAGCGGTATTGACGATCGTATCGCCAGTGGATTGCGATCGTAATCCCGGCCAAGCAAATTGTCGATCGACAGAACAGGTGGAATCGCGATGGGCGACTAAACCGACAGTATGACCCCGTGCTCTTAGACCTCGCGCAATAAAATCAATCACCCGCTCAATACCACCGTACAAACTCGGTGGAACAGGTAGTTCGGGATCGGCTGTCAATAGAATTCGCATGGTACTGTGCTCACAGATAATGAATGAAACTAAATTTTGACGCATGCTGGCACCGATAATGCGACTGCCGCTTGCTGAATTAACCGATCGGCCTGGGTTTCCCAAGCCAATGTGGTGCTTACTTGCATTGCCGCCTGCTTGGCGATCGCTAATTGTCCCGGATGCTGTACCCAATGGTTAATCACTGTGGCCAACGATCGGGCATCATCACTGGCAATCAACTGCCCCGCCTGCGGATAGACTTGCAGGACTTCCCGCTGACCTGCCGTATCGGTGGCAATCACCGCTAGTCCCGCTTCGAGATATTGAAACAACTTGTTGGTCACCGTTAGATTGCGGCTGGGAATTGTTCTTGTCTCTAAGGCCAAGCCGATATCATGTTCAGCAATGCGAGCAGATAATTCCTGGTTCGCTACCGGAGCGTGGATAAATAACCGATCGTGCCAACCCTCTGGCACCTGATCCATCAACCAAGTGCGGTATGCGGGCGGACAATTACCTCGTAAATGGACTTGTACCGATCCTTGCACAGATGGGAGTGCCGCCAATAAGGTTTCTAAGCCTCGCCCTGGCCCGATCGTTTGAGAAAACCAATGTAAGGATGGTGTGATTCGATCACTACGATCGTGAGCTGCCAAGGAGCCTGCAATCCCATGATCCGGGGGGAAGACGTTATAAATTACCGTTGGCGTTGGGCTTTGATATGCCATTGCCATTGCCGTTGCCATTGCCTGTGATGGGGCTAAACAATAGTGACAATTTTGGGCGAGTGTTGCTTCGAGTGATTTAATCCAGCCGATCGGACGGTTTGCCTGGGCTGCTGGTAATAAATCCTGGGAAAACCAGTCTTCAAAATCGACACCGACGCGATAGCCCTGTTGCTGGAGCTGTTGGCCGACCCAAAGCCCTGCTTCCGAATGAACAATCGTTAAATCTGCACGATAATTCTGGGCAAACCGGAGCATCGCCTTTGCCCCATAGCCTAACAGCGCTGGCAATAGAATCTGTGCCCTTTGGAAGAGCAGCCGAGCCAGTTTTGCCTGTACACGAATCCTCGATCGTTGATATTTCTGTTGCCAATTCCGCCCCCGGAAATCAATTAAGGGCTGAAACTGCCAAGATTGAGATTGATCTAACGACTGAATCGCTGCATATAGTTGCTGATCGCGATCGACTAATGCCGCATCAAACCATAAACCCACGACCAAAACATCATGTCCGGCGGCGGCTAAAGCGGCGGCTTCTTTCTGGGGCCGGGGGGCTGTGCAGAGATGCCCCCAATTAAGATTAAGATTCGAGCCATGATGGGAGTCCTGAAGTTTGCGATTGACGTAGTTTTTGCTGCTGCTGAGTTTTCCAGCGGCGATAGCCGATCAAATAAATGAAATACTGAATTCGCTTTGCCATCCGCCACCCGAAGCGTTTACTCAATTTCTCGAAGCTGGGGCTGCCCGATGGCGGTAGCGTCCAGCCACCCAAGGCTTGCACTTGACGTTCTGCCTGACATTGCAATGCAGCCACGGCAGGATAGGTTTCATAAATAAAGCGCTGAAACAGCATCGAACAAACAGCTTGAGTCCTGGGAGTAGATTCAACTTGCAGCAAATGCTGGGTACAAAGTTCAATGGCCCGATAGGCGGATTGATACGCCGCATCGGATTTACGATCGCTCAGACTACCAGAAATGCCCGATCGGTAAAAACTCTTGGCATGGCCACAGAATTGCACCCCCTGACTCGCCAGAATCACTCGACAAAAATATTCACCATCATCATTTAACGATAGACCTTCATCCCACTCACCCGCCGCGTCAATGATCGATCGTGGCACGAGCCAAGCTGCCGGATGCATCATCAAGTTCTCCTGCCAAGCCGCAATCAACCAATCCATCGGTGACAAATGCTGCCACAGTGCATCGAGGGTAAAAGCCGCTTCTCGTGGGTGATGATAGAACCGGGACCAAGCACCAGAGGCAATACAGTTTGGTGGGCTAGCTTGTAACAGCTTAATTTGTTGGGAAATCTTATCCGGTGCCAGCAAGTCGTCGGCATCAATAAATTGAATATAATCTCCCTGCGCTTTGCGGATTGCATGATTGCGGGCTGCTGCTGCCCCTTGATTCGGCTGAGTGAACACCTGAACTCGATCGCTGGCAAAAGTTCGCGCGATCGCTAAGGTCTGATCCGTCGATCCATCGTCCACGATAATGATTTCGAGATTAGGCCAGGTTTGGGCTAGGACCGATTGAATTGTTTGGCCAATCCAATTGGCGGAGTTATAAGCGGGAATGAGAACTGAAACAAGAGGTTGCATGATAATTAACAGTAGAAAGATTAAACTAAACAATTTTGCCAGCCATAGCGGAAATACCAGGGCTTAGAGTCTGCTACGTAGTGATGCATAACGGCTTGGGGCGTTTGAGCTTCGGACTGACTTGGCATGAGGATATAGTCCTGGGCTGGCGCGATCGCACTCGGTTGACGAGCCATCAGCATCGCCGCGATCGCCTGTTCCTGGTAATAATGGGTACCCTCTAATTCAATCATTGTTTTGCACCAATATTCCAGCTCATCCCAATCGATCGACTCACTTTGCAAGCCGCAGATCCCGACGTTGATTTTATCGGGAATGCTCACGCCTGCGAGTCGCTGCATCAGTTGCGCCGAATAGCCATAGGCCGTTTCTACATCGACCATGTAGCAGGATTGCTGCGGTGATGCTAGCCAGTTTAAGAGGAATTCTGGCTGCCGGAAAAATAGCATATCCGAGTCTAAAACCAACTTCCAGCCCTGGGAATTAACATGAATATCCGTCAGCTTTCGCAAGTTAAAATATTCTAACCGTCGCGATCGTAAAGTCGGAAACTGCCCGATCGGCAAATACTGATCTAATGTTGCCTCTGTTACTGCTGCTGCAATAATTTCCGCATCGGGAAAGATCCGCCGAATCGCCGCCGTATCAGCCTGGGTCAAACTGCCATCGTCATAAATTACAGGACGGATATAAGTTCCCGATCGAGTAATCAGCGAATAGGCACAAAAGCAAGTTTGATACCAAAACTTTCGTCCGCTGAGAAAGTAAATCCGATCGGGATGGGGCGTTGGCGTCAGCGTTGGCAATTGGTGGGCCGCTGCTTCCATTTGGCGTTTGGCCTGTTGATCACCAATTTGATTAATCACGCCCCGTTTGAGTGATTTTTGCAACCGCCCTTTCGGTGCATAATAGCTCCAGTAGGCAATTTTTCCCAGCGATAATCCCTTTGCAAAATTCTGCATCTGATTCAACTTCAGCATCGGCTATTCCACTCCTGAGGCCAAGGCCTCGTATAGACCACAGGCTCCCCGCCAGCGCACATAGGCTGCGGCATTACGCCAAGCACCATAGGCAAAAAAGGCTTTAACCTTACGTGGCAGCACCGTCCAAGGCGAGATTGATGGCCACAACTGCACATCATGGATACCCAATACCTGCACCCAGGATCGAGTTGCTGCCTTGTTCAATCGGGCTAAATAATTCCATTTCAAGCGATTGGCTGCAATTAAATGCACCACTTCTAACTTAGGAAAATACCCGACCTGCCAGCCCTGACGCATCGCCGTCAGTACAATATCGTTATCTTCCCCAGATGTCAGTTGCTTCCCTGTCCGACCTAGGGCCAGGCGAGCTAGAACATCCTGAGTCTGGGCCACGTAGGCACCAAACACCTCTCGCCGAATCGCCAAGCCAATTCCCGCTGGAGCAAAATCGGGATAGACAATCGGCTCATCCGATCGCAAAGCCTCACTCACCTGAACCAATTCTCCAAAGTCACGTATCGCTAAGACTTTATAAAACTCAGCCATCCAGGGTTCTGGCGTAATCTCGAACCTGGGCACCGACTTACCGCCGATCGCCCCTATCTGCAGATGCTGCTGGAACACACCTTGAACTTCGAGTAAATAGTTCGAACTCAGCAGATTATCATCATCGACAAATACCAAAACTTCACCTTGGGCTGCTTGAAATCCGCAGAGTCGAGCCGCAGTTAAGCCCACCTTCTCCTCACGGATAATCTGCCCTTGGGGATGCCAATCGATCGACCATTCCCAGGCGATGGGCGTCTCACTGGCATTATCAATCACCAATAGTTCCCAGTCGGTGTAGGGCAAATTCTGATCCTCAAGGGCTTTGATCACCAAGTGAAGATAGTCGCGGCGAGGATTATGCGTACAAATAATCACACTAATGAACGGTTTCATAAATCTAGTGAATGTGGTGGATCGATTACAGTCTGATGGTTGTGCGAATTGTCTGCCGATCGATGGTCGATCGATAGCTCGCTTCCTGAATTTGGCCAATGTATTCCAAGCTATAGTGACTCAGAACACGGGCACGGGCGATTGTGCCATACTGCTGTCGGCGATCGGGATCTTGCAGCAGTTGGAGAATCAACTTTGCTAGCAGTTTTGGCTGCTGGGGTGGGGTCAGCAATCCCGCCTGTCCTCCATCGAGCAATTCCACCATTCCCCCCGCACTACTGCCCACCACCCCCCGTCCAGCCGCCATTGCCTCCAAGCAAACCAAGCCAAAACTTTCCCAAATGCTTGGGAAAACGCAAATATCTGTTTGGGCTAAATATCGTGGGACTTGATCTAGGGGTACAGCACCGATGAATTCCAGGGCGTGGATATGGCGGTGGAGTTTTTGACAAATATATTCCTGCATATTCAAATGCTTTACGGGCGAAGGCCATGCTGGCCCCACAAAGCGGAATTTGGCTGCCGGGTATTGCTTGAGCACCAGGGGAATCGCCCGCATCAAATCAAGAATTCCTTTGCGAATTTCCAAGCGGCCAATGAAGGTAATCCGCTGTGTCTGAGTATCGAGGGGGATTTCGAGGAGCGCTGGGGTAGGAATGTAAGGATAGGGGACGGGATCGATGATGGCTCGATCGAGTTGCCAATCTACATAGACTTGCTGACCAATCGCTGTGGAAGGTGCCGCAATGGTTTGGGCCTGTAAGGCGTGATGATATTCGGGATCGGACTGCCGATCGTAGATTGGCTGGGCCGGTGGTAGCTTGGGCCATTGACCCCGGCGTAGGGCACCCAGGATAAACCGCAACTTGGCGGCACCGTCCAATGGGGTATGACCGACCTTTTGCAAAATATAACTGGGGGTATGGAGCTTGAGCACTAACGGCAATGCGGGAAATTGGGTCGCAATCACCGCCGCATCTGCCCCACAGTCAGGCCCTTCCAGCAGATCGAACTGAACCAGTTGATGGCGCTGCGCGAAGATTGGCGCAATTTCCTGGGCAAAGCTGGTCCGATCGCGCGGTTGAATCCGATGGATTGTGAGTCCAGGCATGGTTTCATAGCCAGAACGGGAAGGACTCGCCGCAAAGACTTCCACATGATGCCCCCGTTGGGCCAACATCTGGGCCGCCTGACGAACATAGGTGGCAATTCCGCCGATCGCGGTATCCGGCGGATACTCATAGCTGACAAATGCAATTTTCATAGGGCTAACCTCGGGTTACTACGGACGGTTGATAGTAACGTAGTTCGCAACCTTGGGCCAATCGCATAATGCCATGGTCACTGCGATAGGCCCACATTGAGTCTTGAATAATCGACGGCTGGACCTCAAATTGCAGTACATCTTCAGCCGCGAGGTAGGTAATCGGATCGTTCGATCGATATAAGAAAATGCTCATACGATAGGAACCTGGAAAGAGGGATATCCGGCCCAGATCAAACCGAATTTCCACCTCGTCTTTGAGTGCAAATGGCGTAATTCCTTCTTCCACTGTACAAAGGCTAGATACCAACGTTCCAATGTCATCATAGATCCGCACTACCACTGCACAATCACTAAGCGGACTATGGGCATGAAGCTGAAGTCGTAGGCTATGCTCGCGATCGAAGATTGGCGATCGGGTCGGACAACGATCCAGATCTTCCAATGCCGCATCAGTTAAGGCGATCCCATAGGAGCTTACAGTCCCAATCGCATCTTGATTGGTCGTTGCACTATTGAGGTAATGTTTTACCCCCGCTTCAGCGCTACCGGAAAAGACGAGTTCTCCCCGCTGCAACATGATCGCTGAGTCACATAACTGACGAATCGCCGCCATATTGTGGCTCACGAATAATACGGTCCGCCCCCCTTGGGCCACATCCTTCATTTTACCCAAACACTTATTTTGAAATTGAGCATCACCAACCGCAAGGACTTCATCCACAATTAAGATTTCTGGCTCCAGATGAGCCGCCACTGCAAAAGCTAACCGCACATACATCCCGGAGGAATAGCGTTTTACAGGCGTATCGAGAAAGCGTTCAACTTCGGCAAAGGCAACAATCTCATCAAATTTCCGCTGAATTTCCGCTTTACTCATGCCTAAAATGGCACCATTCAGAAAAATATTTTCCCGTCCGGTCAATTCTGGATGGAATCCTGTACCTACTTCCAATAGGCTCGCCACCCGACCCCGTAAACCAATCCGACCCGAGGTTGGCTCGGTAATCCGGCTAAGCAGTTTTAGTAGCTGTCGATTTACCCGCACCATTACGCCCAATCACACCCATCCGATCGCCTTGCTTAACTGAAAATTCGACATCTCGCAATGCCCAAAATCATCGGATCGCACCGATTTCATGGCTTTACGTTGACTCGATCGCCAGCGCCAAATTTGTCTAGCTTGTGTCGATAGAAGATCCCGAAATGATTGGTATTGGCCTTGGGATTTTGGGCCAAGGGAGTAACGTTTACTCAGGTTCTCGACTTGGATGGCAATGTTTGACATGGTAAACTCGAAAGTGAGGGGACGGTGGAGGTAAGGTGCAAATTAAGGAGCCAAACAATATAGCTAAATGACATCGGCAAACGATCGCTCATAGGCCCGGAAGTAACGCACGCCTGTGATGAGCAGCAATGAAACAAACACGATCGACAGGCTAAATCCTGGCCAATATAGCTGCGCATCTCCACCCAGAATCGCCCAGCGAAACCCATCAATCACTCCCACCATGGGATTCAGACAATAAAGCCACCGCCATTGCTCGGGCACAATGCTGCTGCTGAATCCTACGGGCGAAATATATAGACCAAATTGAATGATAAACGGGACAACGTAGCGAAAATCTCGGTATTTCACATTCAGTGCCGATAGCCAGAAACCTGCTCCCATTGCGGCTCCAAAGGCCACTAGAATAAAAAAAGGTAAGGTAATAATTCGCCAGCTAGGCATGAAGTGATACCATGCCATCAGCCCTAATAGAATAATTCCCGAAATCATAAAGTCAATAAAGCTGACAATCACTGCGCTCGTCGGCAGCACCAGCCGAGGAAAATAAACCTTGGAAAGTAAGTTCGCATTGCTAATCAGACTATTGCTCGACTCTGATAGGGAGTTGGCAAAAAACTGCCAGGGCAGCATCGCGGCAAAGACCAAAATGGGATAGGGAACACCTTGCGTGGGCAATTTAGCCAAGGTGCCGAACACGACTGTAAATACAACCATCGTCAGAAATGGCCGGAGCAAAGCCCAAGCCACCCCGATCGACGTCTGCTTATAGCGCACCAAAATATCTCGCCAAGCGAGAAAGTAGAACAATTCGCGATAGCGCCAAAGGTCGCGCCAATATTGCCGATCGGCGCGACCGGATTCGATCGAGAGAAACTGAGGGAAGGAGGACATCATTGAGCCTATCGAGGTTGTAAACCAAGGAGAAATAACCTGATAGTCTTAAGCTGCCCAGGAACTGTCGATGATCATGTATACGCGCATGTATACGATCGTCTCCCCAGTTTCACGGTTATTGTGTTGCCAGCAAGTAGTAAGTTTGTCCGGCGATCGTGACAGGTACTTTTTGGGTCACGGCTTCCCCTGTTGTCGAGATCGGCGGCTGGACATTCGATAGCATGCCTAGAGTATTCCCGATCGGTACAGCGTTGGTAATCGTTACTGGGGTTGGCTTCAAGCGCTCAATGTCCATGCTAACCGTATGTAACCCAGCCAGAGAGTTCACTGAGAGTAAGAAACTGCGGTGAAAATCCGTTGGTAGAGTATTGCACTTCACTACAAGTTCAACTTCCGTAAACTGTGTGTTATAAAAGTTATTGCTTCGGGAGATCTTGGCCAATAACTGAATTTTTGACCCGAGCAGTTGATCTGAGGCACAGAACATTGGCAGGATATAGTAATCAGCGGTATTCATCCACTGGGAACCAGTATAGATAAATGAAACCGAATCCATGGCATTATTGTTCAGCGATAGCGTAATCAACACTGGGCCGCGCAGGTTTTTTAGCCGTGCCACCTTAGATTGATAATCAACAGTCAGAAGATTATTGTTCTCAGAATGGATCACCCGCGAAGTCGCGTTTGAATAGACCTTATTCGAATACTGAGCCAATTGAGTACTTTTAACGCCCGCAAACGTTGGGGTTAGTAGCATGACCGACTGTAGTGGTCCTGAGTTAGTAGGTGCATCGATCGTGTTGGCCGCACCCACAGTAATCGACCAGTCAGTTGACGCAATATAAATGGGACAGGCTAAGGTACTAAACCGCACGGGTTGACTGTAGATATTGTTACTCAAGGGAAGGTAGTTAATTCGATTGATCGCGTCACTATAGGTTCGGCAGAAGCGACAGAGATTGGAGCTCGTAGAATCAAAGCTCAAATAAGCCATACGGGGTAACCCCATGGTCCCCCCCGACATTACGGTAACAGCTTGACCTGGCACAAAGCCATGGTTATTGAGCAAGGTTACTGCGGCAGTTGTAAAGTCGATCGCTGCCGCTGGCACTTCAAACTGTACAAAGCCCGATACGTCTTGAACAAAGTCATCTGTATAGGCAAATGGCTTACGATAGCCAAACAGACATTGTTCAATTAACGCATTTTTTCCCGTTGTTGCGATCAACTCGTAGGGATATCCACCCGCCGAATAGTAGTGGACTCGTAGACTATCACCCGCTGCGATCTTACTATTGCGCAGGGCAAAGATTGTTCCGGCAGCCACCGCGATCGAACATCCTGCAATGGTTTTATCCGACTCAAATCGAATATTCTCCAGCGTCACACTCCCCTCACAGATTCCCGTTTGGAGGAGCCGACCAGAATGTTCGGAATTATGGCCGATGATCGCTACATGATTCGTCGTGTTAGCAATGAAGAAATCCGTATACAAGTTCTCTGTCGCAAAGCCGTGATACCATTTCAAAAATGCCGGACTGCCGTATAAACCGATGTTGTTATATGCCATTGAGCAATGCTCAAAAATAATGTCATGGCAGTTAAATCCGGTTAAAACATGGGCAATATGGGTATGGGTAACCCGTACATCTTGAAAAACTGCCAAGTCATTATTACGATCATTTTCCTGCCCCCCGCTATTAAAGAAAACCCCAAAATTCACTGGTTTGCCATTGAAGGGTCCAGTTGTTACGTAGGAAGTCAAAAGCAATCGTGTTAACCTGAGGCCCGTAGCGGTCGGTCCACCCAAATCATTAATCAACTCAATAAAGCCGCGAGCCATATTGGTATTAATCAGTTGTAAGTCGCGGATTTCGCTATTTTTATAATTAGACAGGCGCATCATTACTTTGGTCGAATCGTTGCCAGTCCAGAAAATCTGGGTCCGCTCACCATAGCCCTTAATCACCAGATCCGTTGCACCTGAACCATTGGCTCCTGTGTTTTGATTCGAGGCGATCGGCAACTGTAAGGGGTTCTTGATCTCATACTTACCCGGATCAATTTCCAGCGTAATCCCTGGATTGAAGGATGTTGCCCCACCGCTAGTGGCATTGTAGGCTAAGGTACAAGCCCGCTTAATTGCCAGATTAAACCGCTCTGACAAATCGGTGCCTTGACTCCGATTTGAGATAATACCAAACCAGATTGTATGTAACACTCCACCATCAAACACCCGCACCCAGCGGCCCACTTGGGCGGGGCTACTAACAGTTGAGGGGGCTAAGACAGTCCCACCAAAGTCATCCACAGCCTCATCCACACCATCGCCATTGCGATCGATGGCGATGGTCATCTGCGCAGACCAAACAAACATTCCACCGCCATGGTCACCGGGCTGATAATAGCCCTTCACATAGATCGCATCAGTATTTACCACAGTATTCGGATCAATTTGCCGAAGGTCATCCATGGTATTTACTGATCGGACTGCATCAATCGATGGAGCCACAGTTTGTAAGGGTAAGGAAGGGGATTCAACTTTGAGTAGCATGACTTAATCCTGATTAGATGCAACTTGGACAAAAAGTAAGCGAAAAACCCACTGCTGAAAGTGGCCCTATGAATTTAACCACCAATGGAGAAAAAGCGGAGTAGACAGATTGTCCCTCGTTTTTTTTCATTCTTCTCCATTTTTTTACAATTAATTGACTAGGCTACTAGTAGAAACGGATAGATCCCTCGATTTAGTGGTTATAGCCCTATGAAACCTGTGTTCCTTGCTTCGCTTATATTCAGTATCACGATCCCTCTATTCACAGTATTTATGATTGGCTTTCGTCAGTCCTATCTCATGAGCCAGGCCCCAAGCTGTCCCAACGGTCATGTCTTCCGGGTAAGCGATAATAGCTGTTATGCTTTGCAGGGAGAATAGTGAGCTTGACCTATGAGGATATCCGTAAATTCACGCTAGGCTAATGCTCCGGGACAATCTGCTGCGAAAATGCGATCGTAATTTCACAGTATGATAGTTTGGGAGATTATACTATGATTTTTTGAGATGCAGGGTTAATTGATTGGGTACTGAACAATTCTAAGGAGATTAGCATTCTGTGTTGAAACTCAATTTTGGATCATCTAAGGCAAGATCCATTCAGCGACAGGTAGATTTTAATAATCCTAATTATCTAGAGGGAGTTCCGACTTCCCTTCTTGAAACATTTGACGAAATTCAGTTAGATGTGATCAATCAAATTCTGATAGCAGTTAAGCCTAAGCCTACGCCTAAGCTGGTTGACCTAAGATTAGATGTAAATCTTTTATTGGGTCGATTTTATATTGTTATTTTAGTCGGCAGGGATCAACGAAAACAGCGGCGTCAGTACTTTGTGACGAAGATTACGAAAATTGGCAATTTTTTGACGGCGATCGGATTGCTGGTCGGATTTAATCTATTCATCAGTATACTTATATTTTCGGTTTTATATGTCATTAAAAGCAACCTAGGAATCAATATTTTTAAACAGATGCATTTAATTGATGTCCTCAATCGTCTCCTTGGCTAAGTATAGTCTAAACTAGGAACTGCCATGGTTGCCGGGATGTATAACTTGAGGTATAAGTTTGTCGGAACCTGCTAGAAGCAGAGTGGAGAACGGGAATAGTAATAATGGATTTTGATGGTGCTGATTCAGCCACAAAATCTGAACTGATCGCCCCGCCTTCTACCGCCCCTCTCCCATGAATCTGACCTCCTACCGTGCATTATCGATCGGGTTATGCTTTTTTATTGGACAAGCATCCCCATCCGTGACGATCGCGCAAACGCCCTATCCACCAGCAGCATCTCCTGCTTCGGGGGCAGTACCGATCATCGTTCCAGCACCTACGGCAGCAGCATCTCCTGTGGCAGGCAGTTCACCTGCGCCTACACCCGCTGCACAACCCATTCAATCGGATCCAACACTCGGTCCCATGCCCTTGATTCAAGCGCCCCCTGAAGCTCGGGGACCCAGAAAAGTGGGAAACCCCCGATCGCTCCACTCAACCCCCCTTGCGTCCGGCAACCTATACATTAGCGATCGGCGATCGAATTAACGTGGCGATCGCCTCAGTGCCAGAATTCAGTGCGGTGTACCAAGTGATGGTGGATGGCCGCATCACACTGCCAGTGATTGGCCAGGTGGACGTGCAAGGAATGACGGAACCGGAGGCCGCCCAGCATATTGCCCAGCGCTACACTGAGGCGCAGGTGCTGGTTAAGCCAACCATTACCGTTGTGTTGGCGGAAATGAGTAATCTGCATATTGCCGTACTGGGCGAAGTCAATCGGCCAGGGGCCTATGTCATGACACCCCAAAATGGAGAATTACCCACACTGACGGAGATTATTGAAAAAGCCGGTGGGATCACCCAGCAAACCGATCTACAGCGTATTCAGATTCGCCGACAGCAGCGACCGGGAAAGGAACGGGTCATCCAAACAAGTCTTTGGAAACTCCTAACAACAGGCGATTTGAGCCAAGATCTGGCCATTCGGGATGGGGATAGCATTTTCCTTCAAGCTGCACAGAACATTCCATCGGATGTGGCACTGACTGTGGGCCGATCGAATGTGGGCCAAGCTGAAATTCAAGTCAACCTGCTGGGAGAAGTGTTGACTCCGGGCCTAAAAGCTGTGCCGATCGGGACTTCATTGAATCAAGCCATTCTGATGGCGGGTGGGCTTACGGACCAAGCTAAGAAAAAATCGATCGAGCTGCTGCGTCTGAATCCCAACGGGACAGTATCACGACAGAAAATCGCGTTTAATTATAACCAGTCAATCGATGCCCAATTGAATCCAATCCTCCAAAATCGTGATGTGATCCTAGTCGATCGATCGATGAGTGCCAAGCTTACCAACAAAATCGGTAATATCCTCACGCCAATCAATAGTGTTTTATCACTCTTCAATGTGTTTAGCCCCTTTTTCCAAAAAACACGCTAGCTATGAACCCTAAATTAGCAAATGAACCATTGCTAGCCAGCATCATGCAGAAGCTGGGGACACAAGCAGGTAAACCAGCCCAGCCTAGCACGGCTATAACTCAGCCGAGTCCCGATGACGAACTGGTAGGAGAAAAGACCTGGAGTCTAGCCCGTGTTATTGGAATGCTCCGCCGAAAGGCGATCATCATCGGTATTTCATCCCTCGCCTTTGCGGGGCTCATGGGGCTTCGTACTGCTAAGGATATCCCTGAATTTCAGGGGAGTTTTCGGTTGTTAGTTGAGCCTGTCGTACGGGTGGCACCTGTTTCCGATCAACTGACGGACACCAAAACGCCGCCGCCCTCGGATAAAGGACTGGATTATTCAACTCAAATTGAAGTGCTATATAGCGCTAAATTACTGAATCCCATTCTGCAGGACATAGCCAATCGCTATCCCGGCTCGACCTATGATGCGGTAGTGCCGAATTTGAAGGTTGCCAGAATGGGGGAAACTAAAATTATTGAAGTTTCCTACCATGACTCCAATCCGGACAAAGCACTATTAATTTTGCAGAAGGTCGCCAAAAGCTATCTTGAATATAGTCGAGAGCAGCAACAGCAAGAATTAAGGCAAAGTCTCAATTTTGTCGAAGATCAGCTACCAAAAATTCAGAGTCGGGTCAATGAATTAAATAAAGCTTTGGAAGATTTAAGAAAAAAGTATAATTTTGTTGAACCAGATAAATACTCAGAGGATTTGGCAAAGCAAATTGTGTCACTTGCCCAGCAGCGACAGGCCTTAGAAAGTGATATTGCTGCAATGCGACTTCGTGTTGAGATGTTACGGCAGCAATTAGGTAAGGCGGCAGCGCTCAGTCAATCCGCAAAGTATCAAGCTGTGCTTGAAAAATTTCAGGTGCTCGAACATCAAATCGCGATCGAAGCCGCCCGATTTGGCCCAAATAGTCCGAATATTCAATTGCTGAAGCGGCAGCAGGAAAATCTGACGCCGATTTTGCTTAAAGAATCCGAAGCCGCCGTAGGTGAACAACTAGCAGTCACAGAAAGTGATTTGCAAATCTTGTTGGCGCGCTACGGCTCGATTACAAAATCCTATAATGGTCTGAATCAGCAATATAGTGAGTTACCTAATATCTCTCGACTGTTTAATGAGTTTAAACGTGATTTGGAAATTGCTACGGCTAGCCTGACACGATTTTTGCAAACCCGTGATACCTTGAGGACCCAAGCAGCCAAAAATGATATTCCCTGGCAGCTTCTGTCAGAACCCAAGGATCTCAAGTTGCAACCAGGGGGAAGTCCAATCAAGGCTATGACCTCCGGGGCGATTACAGGTATTTTTATTGGGATTGCGATCGCAGTATTGATTGAAAAGTTAGAGAATACATTCTATGTGGTGGACGACGTCAAGTACAAGATTCGGCTTCCATTGATTGGCGTTATTCCAGTCCATCCTGATTTGAAAGAAAATGTGCCTGGATTACATATTGTTGATTTACAGCTAGCAAATAAATTGAGTGATCGGGCACCATCATCTGTAAAATCAGCACCAAGGACGCTGCAAAATTGCATTGCCGAACTTCTATCAGGGGAGAATGCTATCCTTGACGGTGATGCCATGACATTGGCAATTTCCCAAGCTAGTGCTGGCACCCATGCTACGAAATTAAGCCTGGATGATGTCTTAATTACGGTGGAAAGTCATGCTAGTCTGAATGGCAGTAAGCCGGAGCAAAATTACTGGTTGCGCGAATATGATGCCTATGGCTTCATGGAAGCATTCCGGACCTTGGGTGCCAACTTAAAACGGACAGCCTTACCCAAAAAATCTTTAGTTGTGACTTCGGCATTGCCCTATGAAGGTAGAAGTACGGTTGCAATCCATCTAGCTCAAGCGATCGCAGCCATGGGACAGCGTGTCCTATTGGTTGATGCCCATTTACGGAAAGGGAGTAGTCAAATCCATACATTAATGAATTTACCCGAGAGCCGGGGATTGAGTGATTACCTTACGGAGGAGGCCTCAATTTTGGAGGTGATTCAGCGCTTATCTTGGGAGTCCAACTTATTTGTCATGCCGTCCGGGACCTCAGCGCTTGATCCAACTCGGCTCCTCGCTTCTGATCAAATGATTGAGTTGATGCATCAGATGGAGCAAAGTTTCGATCTAATTATTTATGCGACACCACCTTTAATGGGGCTAGCTGATGTAAAACTGGTAGCAGCTGAAGCCGGGGCAATTCTTCTCGTTACGCGGCTGGGTCGTCGAGGCAGTGCCGATGCCCTGGCCTATACAACAAACCGATTGAAGGAAGCCCGGTTGCCGATTATTGGGATCGTAGCCAATGGCGTCCCACATTATACTGTAGATCTCTACGCTTAACTGATTAAGGTTAGGTTTTGCGCTCATGTAATCTGCAAGATCTGGAGTATACTGAGATAGTAAAGGAAAAGCAATTGTCATCTATGTGCATTTACTGAACATCCAACAAATTTAGCCTAAATTTAAATCAGAAATTAGTATTAGCGCGAATGATTAACCAACTGATTTCAACGAAACTGTATTTATCGAGGGAGAGCGAGCAACGCTACTCTATTCCCCTCGTTAGTACAATATTAACTACTCAGGCAATATAATGATGAAATTCAATCTATCTTCTCGTTTCTTTGCTGCTGCCGCAATCGCCCTTGCAGGTGCAGCCATGGCCCCTAGCGATGCATTTGCCGCTACTGGTGCAACTGTGAATATTGGTGGTACAGTCACCACTACTTTGAACATCGTTGCAACCCCAGATGCTGGCGCAGCTACTTTGGACCTTTCCGGGGGGGTAAAAACGCCGAAGGTCGCAACCCTGGCAATCGATACTAATAATAGCACGGGCTATACTTTGACAGCCACCAACGGTGACATGGTCAACGGTACTGCTACGACCCCGATTTCCTACCTGGTTTCGACAGTCAATGCTGGGGGCGCAGCTCCTACAGCTTTCGCGGCAAATTATACGTATAGCAGTACGGCAGCAAATGCTGCTGGAGCAGGTGGGCGTGATTTGTACATCCAGTACACCCCTGCAGCCTTGCAAGATCCCGGTACCTACGCAGCGACGATTACACTTGCTGTCACTGACAACTAAGAACCTGATAGCAGCTACTTAATATAGTGCTGGGTTCTGTTTGGGTATTATTGGGTATTAGTGCTCTCCTCTTAGTATAGAAGGAGGGGAGCACTTTTTTGTACAATCGAGGTGAGTATCATGCAGATGCTAAGCTGGTATCAGTCAGTAATCTATGCAAGTGCCATTTCGTGCTGTTTCCTGTTTGATACTGTGCCAGTAGGGGCGGTTCCTTCCATTGAAGCGACTGCGACGAATATTGCGACCAGTCTGCCGATTGCCGGCACCTCGGCCACTACTGAAATTCGACAGGTGGCCAATTTACAGATTTCCACCGAAGCTGTGGGTGGATTGAAGTTAGTGATTAGTCAAAATAGTTTAACAAAATCTGATAGCACTCCGATTCCGGTACAGTTTTTGGCGATCGCCGATGGTTCAGCAGCACCGGATTCAGCATCATTTACGACCGCTGCAAACACTAATTATGAATATCTCACTAGTGCTGCCGGGACGACTAAGTTAAATCTCTACGTCAAATATACTACGGGACAATCACAAGACCCTGGTAACTATACAACCACCTTAGACCTGTTGGTCGAAGACAATCCCTAATTCCCCTTCCTGACTCCCCCCCAACTTTCCTATGCGACATTTTTCACTATTGGGCCTTAGCCTATTTAGTTTACTCTTAAGTACGGCAATGCCCGCCCATGCATTCAAGTTGATTCCACTATCACGGGTATTTTCCCCGACTGGGCCAAATGCCGTTCAATCCTATGAAATTGAAAACAATACTGGTGAACCCTTGGCGGTCGAGCTTAATATTGTTAAGCGTGAAATGAGTCTTCAGGGTGTGGATAAATTGATTCCTGCCAACGATGACTTTATGATTTATCCCCCGCAGATATTACTTCAAACCGGGGAAAGCCAAACAGTCCGTGTGACTTGGCTAGGCGATCCGAAACCCGCCCAAGAATTAGCCTATCGCTTGATTGCTGAACAGTTGCCCATCAATTTAGCCCCAACGGGCGGAACAGCCTCCGAAGCCCCTACTAAATCAGGCTTTAATACGAGTATTAAAATCAAGATGCGCTATCAAGGTTCGATCTATATTCGGCCTAGTCAAGCTCAACCCAACGTCGTGATCGAGCGCATTGAGCCTAAAATGGAAAATGGAAAATCGATATTGGCCATCACCCTTCAGAATCAAGGAAGTGCGAGGGCTAATCTTAAGGAAGGCCAACTTCAATTAAAGGTGGGGACTCAAGACAGATCAATCGTTACATTGACCGCCGCTCAAATGGGTCTCAATGAGCGTCCGACCCTATTGGCAAAGCAGCAACGTCAAATCTTAATTCCCTATCCCACCGGGTTGGCTCAGGGTGAAATCCTGGGCACTTTGACGCTGCCCTATCAGAAAAGGTAATCTAGTTATTGTAGTCGTTGGTCTAGTGTTCCAGTTGATGCAGTTTCAAAAGAGTTGAGGTATCCCCCATACCTTTTTCTGGAACCTGTTCTATGCCCGTTCATTATTTACCCATTGCCTCTGTCGCAAATGCTTCTAGTATCCATGGGTCTGCAGTCAAGGTCACCCGTCAAATAGTGATGGGTCATCTAGAAACTGGTAAGATACCGACTGATAAGTTGCCGATCGCCGCCCCGAAAGCCAGTCATGCTCACGAGGGGACTAACTCCCATGCTATGGCCCCTAGCACTACTCAAACCGCGTCATTATTTGAGCAAGTATTTGGGGCGCGGCAAAATACTGCACGTATTCCGATTCCTTGGTGGATTAATAATCGCTCCCAGGGCAATATCCTGGTAAACCTACCCTCCGACAATAATACGGCCATCGAGATCATCGCTAAGGATTTTCTCGCTGGGAGTGAGTCATTTTTGCGTTCGGACATCCAGGCAAAACTGCTCCAATCCGTGGATGAGAATGGCTTTTTATCGGATGAAGTTCTGCGCCAACAGGGTCTAGAAGTGATCTTCGATAGCCGTCGAGTCGAGTTGCGAATTCAGCTGCCGCCCGCCCAGCTTAAGCCAGTTGTTTTGAGTCTAGAAAAGCAGGCGATGGCGAAACAATTAGCAGGTGCGATCGGTCCTGCGAAGATCAGCGGCTATCTGAATATGCGGGGCTCACAATCGATCGATTGGATTGGTAGCTCAACCACCACACCTGGCCGGCAACCCCTCCAAATTGGCCTCGAAAGTGCCCTGAATTGGCGTGGCTGGGTATTGGAGAGCGATGCCCAGTTTTCTGAGGGTAAACCCTTAGAACGCGGGAATATTCGTCTCACCCATGACGATACCCATAGGGCACTCCGCTATGCCATAGGTGATTTTTCACCGCCTGCCACGGGCTATCAAACCAGTCCATCAATGCTGGGGATTGCCGTGGCCCGCAACTATAGTCTGCAACCCGATCGCATCACGCGACCCATTAATCAATTTCAGTTTTTCCTTGAACGGAAATCGCGCGTTGAAGTATTCAGTAACGGGCGATCGCTTTCTAGCCTTAACTTAGAACCCGGCACCCAGGATTTGCGGGATTTACCCCTGGGTGCAGGTATCAACGATGTCCAACTTGTCATCACTGATGACCTAGGCCAAGTCAAACGGTTAGATTTTGCTACAGCCACGGCCAGTAATCTTTTAGCTCCAGGGTTGCAGCAATTTTCCTACAGTCTGGGAATTCCCTCAGAAAGACGGGATGGCAACTTTACCTACGATTGGCAACAACCTACGCTGAATCTGGCTTACCGCTGGGGCGTCAATGCTAGTTTTACTACTGGGCACTATCTCCAAGCCAGACTAAATACCCAAATGCTTGGCTGGGAAGGCTATTGGGCCACTCCAATTGGTATCTGGAACTGGGATGCTGCCTTGAGTCATCATCATGAACTGGGACCGGACATGGCCATTCGACTGCGCTATGACTATAATAAAATTGGGATTAACAACCCGACCCAACGATCCTTCGGGTTTACCACCGAATATCGTGGCAGCAACTTTATGAGTCTTAGTGATACGGAGCCGAATAATCAGAATTGGTTAGATCTTAATGCCTATTACAGCCAAAAGCTATTTGGTTCTGTCCGTAGTAATTTGAATATGCGTTATCAGTTTGGGCGTGGGGGATCTGATGCCTACCAATTGTCCGCTGGCATTTCAAAACGGTTCAAGAGTGGTTTGAATCTGGTGGCAAAAATTAGCCACAGACAGCAGCCAGACGGAAAAACCGATAATCAAGTTGTGGTTAATCTCAATTGGGTGCGATCGACCCCCAGTCAGTCCTTCCAAGCAGCATCGACATTCAGTAATCAGGCATCCAATAGTCATCGGTTGGATTGGAACTACAACTCGGCCCATCAAGTTGAAGGAATAAAAGCAAATCTTGGACTGGCTTCAGCCGATCGGGGCATTGACCTGACGTCTCGGCTAGCCTACAATGGCAATCATCTCGCCTTAGAGCTTTCCCATAACACCGATCTTTTCCAAGGTACGAGCGTTAATCGGGAAAGTGAAACACAATTTAAGTTTTCCAGCGCGATCGTGTTTGCGGATGGGTACTGGGCATTTTCTCGTCCAGTCAGCAATAGTTTTGCGATTGTCGTACCGCACCGGGCGATCAAAGGTCAACAGATTGGAGTCAATTCCGATGGTAAAGGGGGCTATGCTGCGATGCTAAAACGTCAACCTGCAGTGCTTCCTGATTTATCGGCCTACCAGCTTTCCACATTACGCCTTGATGCACCCAATCTACCAGTTGGGACAGATTTGGGTGAGTCGGTATTTAAGTTATTGCCGCAATATAAGAGTGGCACGTTATTGAAGATTGGCAAAGATACCAATGTTTTTCTGCGGGGTAATTTGCAAGATGACATGGGTGTTCCGATCGAATTTGCAACTGGAACAGTCACTTCATTATCAGATAAAGATTGGGAAAGAACCACAATTTTTACCAATAAGGTTGGACGATTTGCCCTAGCTGGGTTTAAGCCTGGTAGGTACAAAATTGAGTTAAGTCAGCCTAAGCCGAGTCATATCATCTTTGAGATTCCCGAAGGAACAAGCGGTGTTCATTTAATTGAACATCTAAAAATGATGCCCTAGCAGCATGAAACTTAAAGCCCCAAAGCACCATTCATAACTGGAGCTTTGGGGAATTTTGTCCGTAGTGATAGTGAGTTGATAATTTCATTCAGGGGAGACTTCGATAAATATCCCCTGAATCACTAGTCCAACGGTAATATTTCTTAAGGAAGATCGTTTAAAATCACGAACCCAATAATCGGGTGATCTGCTGCTGCAAAATGGTCCAATTAATAGGTTTAGTTACATAATCAGTCGCTCCGGCATCAAAAGCGGCATTGATTGATTCTGAATCATCAAGGGCGGTGATCATCAAAACTGGTACCGGCTTAACCGCCATCATCACACCACTGCCATTGTCATCATGGGACAGTGCTTGCAGCTTACGACAACAGGCAAAGCCATCCATTTCCGGCATCATTGCATCTAATAAAACTAGATTAGGCTGATGGGTCTGAAATAGTTCTAGGGCAATTTTGCCATTGATAGCCTCAATTACTCGATATCCGGCTTTCTGGATGATACCTTTGAGAATCGATCGCATAGAACGATCATCATCGACAATTAGCACTAAGGGCTGACCCCCAAGTGATTCCAATGTGTCCTCTAGAATTACGGGTTGAGGCGAGGTTAGCTGTTGATTTGATTGGGCAATGAGTGCCAGCGACATTTCCATGGTTGAGACCTTAGGGAAAAGTTGATGCCCCTGGCCATATTGAATGCCAATCTTGCGTAGTCGGAGTAATTCTTCTGGAGATTCAATACCTTGGGCGATGAGTCGCATGGATAAATCCTTCGAGAGAATGACGATTGTTTCTAGCAACTTGACAGTTTCTGGGTCAAGGTCAATACGCCCAATCAGAGACGGTGAAATTTTCAGTGCATTAATTGGAAACCGATGGATATAATCTAGGCTATTGTAGCTTTCGCCAAAATTGCTAATGCAGACATCAATATGGCGCGCTTGCAACTGTAGAAGGGTTGCAGTGAAGGCTGAAGCGTCTTCCATAGCAACCGCATCATCGATTTCTAGCTGTAATTGGGTTGGATCGATTTGATATAAACTAATTAGCGTGTCTAGTTGCAGGATTAGGTCTGGATGGTTGAATACCTCACGACTTAGATTAATTGAGATCTGTGGCTTTGTATTGATTTCCTGTGTTTGCCAGGATTGGATTTGACGACAGACTTCGGCTAAGAACCACCAACTCAACGATAAACTCAACCCACTTTCTGTCACACTGGCAGCGAACTCCGCTGGACAGATACGTCCTCTAGTCGGGTGTTGCCATCGGATACTGGCTTCGAGTCCAATAATTCTTTGGCTGCCTAAATTGGCGATCGGTTGGTAGACCACCTGAAAATTACTTTGGGCGATTGCTTGATATAGATCCGCATTATTCGCTACGGCGCGGTGCAGAATGCGAAAATATTGCTGACTAATTTGATCGGGCGTGAAATATTCTTGAATGTAGCGATGCCCACATTTACCCATGCGATCGGCCATGGCATGATCTTTTGAGAGGTGTCGAATGAACTCACTCAATCCTTGACTGTCACCATTGCGAAAAGCGGCTCCACAGCTCGCATCGGAGACTAACCCACGTAAGTAAGAATGAGGCTCACAGATAATTGCGACGGGTCGGCCCGCGCAGAGTGCGGAATAAAATTTGCTGGGTGCAACTAACCCTTCCATACCGACATCGACACTCACCAGGGATAGATCACAGGCCGTGAGTGACAATGGTAAAACTGATTTGTCCTGATAGGGCAAGAACGTACAGTTTTTTAGTTTTAAGTCTTGGACTTGCTGCTGGACTATTTCGCGCTTCGGTCCACCGCCCACAAAGATAAACTCAATAGGTTCATCCTTTAAGATTTTAGCCGCACCCAAAATCGTATCTATATCGTGGCATCGACCCATATTGCCCGAGTAGAGTACTACAAACTTGTTGAGCAAATCATGTTCTTGGACAAAGGGATTGCTAGCTTTAGCGATCGGCTGAATCCAAGTTGGATCAGCCCAATTATGGATCACAGTAATCTTATCCGCCAAATCTGGGTGACGCTTGACGATCCGATCTTTCATGGTTTGACAGGGTACCACAATTGCTTCAGCGGTATCCCATACCTTTTTATTCACCATGTTCCAAAATTTGATTAGCCCATGGTTTTGATCCAGTACATCCAACTCAACGGCTACTTCGGGATATAGATCATAAATCAGTGTGACAAACCGGGTGCCAAATAACCAGTTCATTAGTAATCCCACCACCTGTAAAAATGGCGGTTCGCTGGTGAGGAGCAAGATATCTGCTCGATTTTTACGTTGTCGCAGGTGCCAAAGAGTATGGGCACAAAATGCCAGACTTGTTAAGGTCCGCCCTGCCCAGCGACGCGATCCACCGCGTAGAAAGTTCGATCGCTCAATCCGAACTTTCCCCATTTGCTCCTGTACAGGCGCTTTACCTTGGGCAAAGGCATAGCCGGGTTGTGCAGTAAATACTTGGACATCGACGCCTTGCTGAGCCAAATTCTGGGCTAATTCATCCATAAATTGACCCGTGGCCGCAAAGTCGGGTGGATAAAACTGGGTGATTAGCTTCAACCGAAATTCTGGTGATGGGTCGATCGAATTTTCTGGTGTCATCATAGATGCTTCAACAATGGATTGATTACCCTTGGCAAAGACTGGATATATTTCCCTGCCGTCTGAAACGGCTGGAGCAAAGACTGCGATTTCAGGTGAATCATAATCAAGAAGGGGGAGATTTTTATTGTGGAGTGGAATGAACCCATTTTGTTAGGTTAGTATAGGCAATGCATTGCTGATTAATGAGTGATGTCAGTCTTTGATGATTTCATCCGAAGCAGCATGATTTTTTTGAGGATGACTTTATGCCCAAAAATCAAAGTAAGGCCAGTCAATCCAAGGCTAGTGTGAATTTCAAAGGGTACTGCGATCGGCTTGGCATTCTTCAGGTTTATGGTGGCATCTTGTCCAAGATTCGCTGTCTGAAAAATGCTCTCAAAGTTTTTGCGACCGATATCAACTGCGATGATACCATCATTGAAATCGTTATCACTGCCCTTGCCCACAATATCTTCGTAGGCCAACAACAGCAGAGGATTTGCGGCTGTTGGATCGGCATAACCCGCCCAAAATACTGGGCCGTTTGGATTGTAGGAAGAGGTTGGATTGATCGCATAGTTTGTACTGAGCGGTCTGGCCGACGGATTAACAACACCATTCGGTACAATGGAAAAATTGACTTGGTTCCCAGCGGCGATATTGGAAAGCTGTACCCAATCACCTTTTTCAGGGGAGCATTTGCTGAAGGGAGTATGCTGTCGCTCCCCGAGAGGTCCTTAAAAACGATCGCCTGGCTAAAGGTTTCTCCCTGGGCCGAAATACTCAGGGGAGAGCGATAGCCCGCCCCTTCATTCAAAAAGCCCACCCGAGGGGCATAATCTTCAACGAATTTGATCTTACTTGCATCAACCAACCACAGATTACTCCGACTCAGGTTGACCGCGACGCGCTCCTGGGAAGCAAGAAAGTTATATTTACCCAGATCAAACCAATTTGAACCAGCGGCATAATTTTGAATTGGACCAACGGAAAGGGTTGTCGTAGTATTATTCGGCATGACCTAGAAACTCCAAAAACAACAAGAAATCATTTCAGCAACTGTCATAGAGGAAGATGAAATATTATGATGGTATATACACCTCCCTAGCCAAGGAAGTTGTCATCTGTTGACCTGTCATCTGTTGATCTGGGTTATCCACTAGCTGAAGGTTACGAGGTTTAATAGGCTGAGCTGGATTCCCCGACCAGATAGTCAGGGCCGTCAGTGATTGACAGGCCACACTACCAAGGCTTAACACTGCCCCCTGCCCGATCGTCACACCCGGCCCGACGACTGACTGAGCTGCAATCCAGGCCGAATCCTCAATCACGATCGGAGCAACCCGCAAATCAAACTGCGGACTGCTCCAGTCATGATTGCCTGTGCAAAGGTATACGGCTTGGGAAATACAGACATGGTCTGCGATTTCGATCAAGGCCAAATTATCTAACCAGGCATTCTCCCCAATCCAAACATGGTCGCCAACTTTCAATCGCCAGGGAAACTTAATCCGGACACCCGGTTTAATCCGGACCTGTGAGCCAATCTCGGCCCCAAAGCAACGCAAAATTGCCACCTTGATGCCTGACCAAGGCAGCCAATAACTTTGGACTAGGGGTGAACCGAGGAAATACCACAGCAATTGTTGCCACATTGAGACCCCAATGGAGTAATCTTTCTGATTGTATTGTTCAAGGTTTACGATGTTCATTGCTACCAAAGATTTTATTGTTGATTCTGTAAGTCGCTTGTTCCGACCGGAAGCCTGATCCGGTACGGCCAGTAAATATCCAGAGTAGCGATCGCCCAATATCCCGAACAATCCGTAAGGGTGACTCCTCCCGCTCTTGGGAGGGGACAGATACGGGTGTGAACCGAATGCCTCGACTGCCTAGCACCAGGGTGGCGATCGCCGAGGCCCTCGCCATATGGAAATCAGAGGTGATTAAATAAACATGATTCACACGTTGTTGTTGCAGTTGATCAACGATGGTCGTAAAATTGGTGACAGTATCCGTTGCTTCTCGATCCTGCCGTACTCGGTTAAAATCAACGCCAGCATCATTAAAAAGCTTGTTTGCGTCACTCTGCGAAAGCCCAGAGGAAATCCAAATTTTTAGATCACCATGGGTTTGGGCAAATTCGGCGGTGAAGGCCTCCCGTGAGGTGGCCCCACCCAGCGTTAAGATGGCTTGGGGTTCCGGGGCTTGAACTGTCGCAATAGATAAACGGACTGGAATATAACAAGTCAGCACAACACCCACAACCACAATCCCCCGCCGCAAATGTTTACGAAGTTGATAGCGTCGCCAGGACATTTGACTTTTCCAAGCATAAAAGAGGGTCATAGGTCTTGATTAGAGACAGTACATAACAGTCAATTAGCTAATTGCCCCCAAGAATCTTATAATCAATCCGTAGGTCTATTAGCGCCATAGGTCCATCATTGATTCAGCCGAGTTTACGATCGTGTCTAACTTCCTAGCAGGTCACTGTATATCTTCAGAGATTATGCAGCTCGGACATCAACTTATACAGCCCTCACTTAGGCTGTAAGGTAAATCGTACCGAGATATGCCCCATGAATCCCTCTCAAGATCTTTCATCCACTTCTCAGCTCAATTTCACAGAGGTAGAGACACCAGAAGTTAGCGAATCTATTACTAGTCCAACCACGGCAGATCATATTCCTGCCTCTGTGACGCTAATCCCCACGGGGCTCAATCCAGTAAAAACCCTTCAAATCCTGCGCAGTATTGGCTATGGGCTGCTGTTACTGTCCCTCATTGATCTGCTATATATTATTTTCCCGCCGGAATTTACTAAGCCGATTTGGGAATATCAAACGATCGGCGATCTCGTCCGCCTAATTCCTGTCCCAATGATTGCCTTTATGCTTGTATTTTACGGCGAATCCTTTGGTCGCAAAAAAATCGAACGGCCTGTTGTAGCTCTCCTGTCCTGGAGTACAATGGTATTTGGAGTGTTTTGTTTGTTGATGATTCCACTCACAGTTGTGAATACATTGCGAATTGCCCAGTACAACAATGATCAGATTAATACGCAGGTTACGCAGCAGAAGACACAATTGAATAATACAAAAAATCAGTTGGATCAAGCAACTCCCGATCAGATAAAAAGTCTGATTCCTATTCCTGCTGAAAAAGCGGGTAGCCCAGCCAATTCACCCACCAATCCGGGAGAAGCCAAAGCCCAAGTGCTGGACAATATTCAAAAAGCCCAGAAAAAAGCTGATGAGCAAGCTTTAGATGCCCGTAAAAATGTCCAGCAAAATCTGATCAAAAATAGCAGCAAGATTATCTTAGAATCTTTGATTGGAGGCTGCCTGTTTCTGTATACCTGGCTAGTGACCGACTGGGCTCGCCGCCGTCAAGCCGATGTGTATGAAGGAGTGGCTGATGGTACGCTGATGAGTGGGCGAAAGCAAAAATCACCGAAATCCCGTCGCCAGGTTCAGACGGCTGCCCCTGACCATACTGCATCGAGTGGTAGAAAGCAAAAATCGCCGAAATCCCGTCGTTTTCCTTGGTAACCTCCATTCAGTTAGTTGAGCCATCACTGGAACCATCACTGGAGCCATCACCGTGTCACGAACCCAGTTCAGACTATCGATATCCAAATTATCCATTGATTATTATCTTCTGGCTACTAGTGGATTGGGGTTAATTTATCTCCATTTACTCTTAACCTGGAAGTTAATCAACAATCCGGACCAACTGTTACTCAATGTGATTTTCTGGGGTACGATTGTGCATCTGATCTGGCTTAGGCGTTTCAGCCTCAGGATTCAGAGCGACTGGTTTAGCTGTGCGATCGGCAGTCTCTTGATGGGGCTGCTGTTACACAAATCCATGGTGCTAGCAGCCTCGGAATCAGAATTTATCCGAATTTTCCCAGGGTTTGCTGGTCTGGCCTTGGCCCTAGTAGCTTCTGGATGGAAGTTGTCTTTGTATCGGCGTGAATTCGCGCTTATGCTTGTCTTAATGCTGCCACCGGGATTATTGGGACGGCTTCTAGAATGGTCGATCGGACCATATATTGAAAGAATAATTGCCCAGAGTGCGGCCTTTGCGATGCACTATTGCGGGGTCAATTTGATTTCCCAAGGGGCTAACATTATTTTTAAGACTGGTGTGATTAGAGTCGAATATGCTTGTACTGGCATTCCGATCTGGATTTTACTTTTTCAACTGTCAATTCTAATCGCAATGGGATTTCGTCTCCCGTGGGTTGAGATGGTCAAACTACTAGGTATTTCAACGGGAATCACTTGGTTTCTGGCCACGATGCGAGTCATGGTCATGTCTGCGGCTATGAACCACCAGAGTAGCTTTGATTATTGGCATGGTACAGCAGGAGGGCAATTTTTTTCGACCACCGCTATAATTTTGTTTGCTCTATTTTGTCGGCATCTACCATCGATTGCTAAATCATTTTCGTGAATCATGCCTCATTGTGCTACACCGGATAAAAAACGCAGTCTTTTCTTCACTTGCATTACGATCGCAATTATTGGATGTGTTGTTAGAGTTTCGCTGCAATCTAGAGTTTCGCTACAATCTGGTGTTGCGGAGTCAGCAAGCCGACTCCGCTCAGATAATTCTTTACCCAAGATCAAGCCCTTACTTTCTGGTTGGCAGTTATCTAAGCAAATTGCTATCCCCGTGGAATTGCAACAGTCTCGGTACGATCGAATTATTGCTGGACAGCAGTACTTGTATTATCGAGGCACTCAAAAGCTGATAGTTAGTCTGTGGGATGTCCAGGATCCATCAGGTGATGTCGGCTTGCTCCGAAATAAATCCTTAGATTTATCACCGCTTTATCAAATACAGCCAAAAACATACAATACTGAAGCTGGAAGCTATCAGCTCTTCATTGAAAATGGGCAAACAGTGATCCATACTTGTGTCAGTATGAATGGACGATTTTCTACTACAGCCCATGAATTTCGCCAGAATGCCTATCGCAAGACCTTAGAACTTCAGCAGTGGCGTGGTTGGCTCCTTGGTGATCATTCACTGATTGAAAGCCGCTGTTTTTATATTCAAATGGTATTCCAAGGTTCGCCCCAGCTTCCCGTAGGTCAATCAACCAAGCTTGTTCTAAACCTGCTGCAAAGTTTTACTTTCCAGATGAGGCAATCAAAGGGATAAATAAATATCTTGACTCCGATCAACGGACATATTGCTTGTCTCTGTATATACACCGAAATTCTCCAAAGGACATATTGCTTGTCTCTGCGTATACACCGAAATTCTCCAAATGTCAAGCAAGTCGTAGTTTAATTCTCTAATTCTTCACAGTCTAACCATAGATTAATAAGCAGTACAGGTTGTATGAAGCATCTCTCCAAAGATATGTTAGAAACATGGCTCGTTTCTGACATATCTTTAGCTCCCGCATGTGCCCATTTTTTCTCCCTACTCAGCACAAATTGAATGAAAATTAATCAATTGTGGCGATCGCGCCAACTGCTTGCTGCCCTATGTCTCGTCAGTATTATGGTCGCTCCAGCGATCGCAGAAGGGACAAAGGCTGGCACGAAAATCACTAACGAAGCTGCTGCGACCTACCAAGATCCCAATAATCCCAGCGAGACAATTAATGCTGTTTCTAACAAGGTTGAAGTCACTGTGACAGAGGTTGCAGGTTTGACGGTTACGCCTTTGTCAACGGTAGATGAAAACGGCGGGACGGTTCTGCCCAACGATATTATTAACTACGACTTCAAAATTACCAACGTTGGTAATGATACGACTGGAATCCATCTACCTGACGTGGCTAGCATCACCGGGCCTGGCGCACTCAACAATGGTCCCACCCCCGCTGACCAGTATGCCTATAGCGTAGATGGTGGTACCACCTGGGTGCCGATTACTCCGGGGACCCTGGTGCCTAACGTGCCCGCTGGCGGTTCCGTGATTGTCCGCGTCCCCGTTCAGGTCAATCCCCTAGCTCCCTCCGGTGCTCCGATTCAAGTCAGACTCGGCGATACAGGCCCCAATGACAACACCGCTGGAACCCAGAACCAGCTAGACTCCCCTGATGGTGCGACGGCCAACGAAATTCGCACCCAGGACAACCCCGACACCACACCGGGCGAAACCCCCGGTGTCCTCCCGGCCACAGCGGAAAAAGAAGCCGCCGCTAGCCAGCAGCTGATCGTCGGTTCCCAGCCCCAGGCCTTTGCCACGGTGCTCAAAACCAATGGTGGCTACAGTGATAAAGGCACCCCGGCCCAGTTGAATGACGATGAATTGACCTACAAGCTTGGCATGCGTGTGGAGGCGATCGCCCCCCCGGCAGCACAGGTCTCTCGCCCTCGGCGCTCACAGGTATTACGGTCAACGGTATTGGCACCAATCGGATCTTGATCGCCGATGCAATTCCCGCCAACACCACCTACACAGCGGGCTCTGCGACTTCGAGCAACCTCAAATGGGTTCCGGTCTATAGCAGTGATGCCGCAGGCACTCCAGCGACTGCCGCCAATTGGACGCCAGCCCCAGGGGCCACCGTCACCCGCGTTGGTTTTGTCTATGACGCTGCCGCCAATGGTCCCCTGCCCGTCGGCACCACCGTGACAGGCCTTTCCTTTAAGGTCACCACCACAGGCGTCACGACCACTAGCACCATTGCCAACATGGCCCAATTGTTTGGCCAAACCGAAGGCAACAGCGGCCCCGACAAGCCCCTGGTCTACGATGAATCCGGAGACCAAAGCCCCTCGAACTTCAACGAAAACGGCACCCCTGGACCGACGGCAACGCTGACGCCTAGCAGTCCTCCGGCCCAAATCCCCACAGGCGTCGCCAATCCCACCAATGACGGTGTGGATAATAATAACGACAACACAGGTAACGGCCCCGGTGGTGAAGATAACGTCTACACCGTCGCCGCCCTCGGTGCGATTCTGACAGGCCCCAATGGCACCCCAGCAGCGGTCGGCCCGACGAGTAATAACGATGACTTCTCGAATCGATCGAGCATCGTAGACCCGAATGCAAAAC
The DNA here is from genome assembly GCA_012031975.1 of Alkalinema sp. RU_4_3. Lineage (GTDB taxonomy): Bacteria > Cyanobacteriota > Cyanobacteriia > Leptolyngbyales > Leptolyngbyaceae > JAAUSA01. Next base: position 81,964 of record JAAUSA010000001.1, read on the forward strand.
CAGGGACCTTGATCGATCCCGCCGCCGTCACCTTCTCCAATACGCTGCAAAACCCCGCGCCCGTTGACCCGGCTGATCCGGCGAAGAATAGCCTAACGAACGTACTCCTAGTTCCCGATGCGGCGAACTTCACGCCGATCGTCGGTCAGGAACAACTGCCCCCCAACGGCACCAAAGTCACCCTCAGCTACGGCGGCCAAACGGCGGTCTATCGCTACGACCAAGCGTTGACTAACTTCGTCTTTGAATCCGGCAGTACGATTATCATCCCGACGCTGAAGGCAGGTGAATCGGTGAATTACTCGGTATCGGTGGATCTGCCTGCCAATACGCCTCTGTCGGCGGATAGCGGTGTTGGTTATGCGATTCCGATCATGGCCTTTAAGGATGTCGATAACGATGGCCGACCTGGCACTGTGGCACTGGAACCGACGCAAAACCGGACGATCGATCGCGTCTACGTCGGTTTCTTGAGATTGGAAAAAACAGCTCGGGTACTGGATGCGGCGGGTCAGCCCGTGGCCGGACCGAGTGGGACGTTCTCGAAGGACAAAATCGATTCCAAGGATGTCAAACCCGGTAACTTTATCGAATATCGGATTCAATATACCAATATTTCGATCGCCCCGATCGGTGCTGGGAATACGATTCTAAATGCCAACAACATCAGCATTATCGAAGATGGCATTTTGACGCCGAATACCTGGGCCTTGGATCAGGATGTGAATGGCGTGATTGACACTAGTCATGTGCCGAGTTCTGTGACTTCGACCTTTGGTTCTACAGCCTATTTCCCAAGTGGTGAGCAGTCGGGGATTACAGCAGCGCAGGATGTGACGAGGTATCTGCATAAGCCGGGCGTGGTGATTCAGCCTGGAGCGACTGGGGAGTTTATCTTCCGCCGTGTGATTAATTAAGGCCGTTGTTCATTTCTCAAACCATTAAAACCATGAAACGTACTTCGATTTTCACATTGAGCTTGATCGCAACGATCGCCATTTCGACCCTCGCCAGCCAGCCGGGCATCGCTAGTCTCCAAAACCTTGGCAATATGATTAGCCAGGCGGTTCAACAAAAGGCCCAGGTGGAATTGTCGCTATCTGTGGCCAAGCAGGTTAAGCAGGATGACAAGGTGACTTGGCAGGAATCGGGCGATCGCGTCACAGCTCAGCCTTCCGATGTTTTGCGCTATTCCTTGAAGAGTCAAAATAAGGGCAATAAGGCTGTCAAGAATCTAGTGATGACCCAGCCGATTCCAGCGGGCATGAGCTATGTGCTCAAGTCTACTACCCAGCCTGCGGCCAATGTCACCTACAGCATTGATGGTGGTAAGTCCTTTGTAGCAAGCCCCATGGTGGCGGTGAAGCTGGCTAATGGTCAGATCGAACAGCGTCCTGCTCCAGCAACGGCCTATACCCATGTGCGGTGGCAATTGAATGAGGCGATCGCACCTGGTCAGTCGGCGAAGGTTTCCTATCAGGTGGTGGTGCGATAGTTTTCAAGCAGGCCCTGTGGAGGCCCCCTAGCCCCCAAGTTTGGGGGGACCGGAGTCGTTTAGTGGCTTAGTCCCACCGAGTTCAAAGTCCCCCAAGTTTGGGGGACTTAGGGGACCTTTTCTATGCCTCACCCAGTTCAAATCTCTTCCCCAATCGTCAATCATGGTTTTACCGATGCCACGTTCCTGTAATGGGTATCGTTCTTGGTGGTGCGCCCTAGCCCCGATGATCGCACTCATCCCATCGATCGCCCAGGCCCAAACCCCCGCCAAAAACGACCTCCTCCCGCTCAATAATCAAGCCAGCTACAGCTTTGACGGTGTTAATTTTCCCACTAAAAACACCTCAGTTATCCGGTTTGAAGGTACGACCAATCAAGTTTCGAGTAAAATCAGTGAGCGCTTGATTGACCCCTTTGGGCGGCTGACCGGCTGTAATGGGGAACCCCTGACGCAGTACAACGGGTTTTCGATCGCCCTATACGATCCCAGTGATGCCGGTGCGACTCAATTGGGCAATCTGACAAACCTCACCACCACAGAGGTGCCCGATCTGCAAAGTAATGCAATTCCCAAAGGACTCTCCCCCAACAACACCAATGCCAATCCCTTTTATATGAGCGATGGCGAAGGTGGACGCTATAACTTCCTGTTCGACCCTTCTAAGGGGCAATTGAATAGCGGCAGAAGCTATATTCTGGTCGTCCACCCGCCCCGAAACTCGATTTTCAGCCAGCGCCGCATTCGCATCTCGATCAATCAGCGCCTAGGAGATGTGGTTTCCTACACCGCCACGGCCCTCGATGGCAAACCCATTTCCTCTGAAACCCAAAGCAATGTGGTGGGCGGCGTCATTCAAATCGGCAATGCCGAAACCACAGGCTTGATTCTTTCGGCCTTGAGTTTGGCCACGGATGTCTGTCAGGCCCAGGAATTGCAGATTATTAAGACGGGCGATCGCGCCACTGCTGCCCCCGGTGACACCGTTGTTTACCGTCTGGCCGTGCGCAACCTATCGAGTGCATCCCTGAGGGATTTGACGATTACTGACAATCTACCCGTGGGTTTCCGCTACCAAGAGGGTTCGGTGCAGGCGGAACTGCGGGGGAATAAGGTGCCTGCGATCACCCAGGTAAACGATGGCACGATCACTTTCACAATCCCCGATGTGGATTTACCACCTGCTGCCGTGGGCCAGGAAGTGTTATTAAACCTTGCCTACGCAGCTACTTTGACGCCCGATGCGATTCGTGGCAATGGCCGAAACCTAGCTCTCGCTGAAGGAACCCGCACAGACAACGGTCGCCGAGTGAAAGATGGCCCTGCCAGCCACCAATTGAGAATTCAGCGCGGCTTAATTAACGACTGCGGCACGATTATCGGTCGGGTGTTTGACGATAAGAACCTAGATGGGGAACAGCAATCCGGCGAACCCGGCATCCCCAACGCCGTCGTATTTCTAGACGATGGTAATCGCATCATGACCGATAAAGACGGTCTGTTCTCGGTGGCAAACGTACTACCAGGCTATCGCACAGGCGTCTTGGACTTTAGCAGTATTCCCAATTACACTCTGTTGCCTAAACCCAATGTCAAGGAACGCAACAGTCAATCTCGCCTCGTCAAACTAGCCCCCAACGGCCTCATCCGCATGAACTTCGCGGTCACACCGATCAATGCGCCCCAGGTAAGTCCCAAATGAAATCCCTAACCCACCGCACGGCCTACCTGCTCTGTCTAGGTCTGACCGCCGATGTTTTCGTCCTGAGTTTGCTCACGCCCATCGCTCACGCCCAATCCATCACCCCAACAAACCAAGCCCAAACCCCGCCTGCCCAAACCCCGCCTGCCCAAACTCCGATGGTTGTCGATCGACCGGAGGTCATCGCTCCCCCTGAAAGTAGCGACCCCGATCGATCGCCTAAAGCAATTGCACCCCTAAAAATCCTCGCGCCCACGTCAGGCCAAATCGTTGATGTTCCAGCGGCCACAGTGGTTTTGAGCTATCCCAAGGGTGCTGTTGTTAGCCTGAAGGTGAACGACGTCGTGGTTTCGGACAAACAAATTGGTCGCACGGAGAACAATCCTGAGAACAACACGATTACTCAGACCTGGTATGGTCTAGCGCTGAAAGATGGCACCAACGCCATCACCGCCGAAACGACAATAGATGGCCAACCCCACCAATCCGCATCGACCCAGGTGGTGGTGCGGGGTGCAGCGCAGAAGATGGTGTTGTCGATCAAAGAATCTCGGATTCCGGCGGATGGAAAGGCGATCGCCAACCTCCTCGGCGAACTCCAAGACGCCCAGGGCAATGCCTCTAACCGCGATGGATTAATCACGCTCACCACCAGCGCCGGAGAATGGGTTGGAGAAGATGCCGATCGCGACCAGCCAGGATTCCAGGTCAAGGCGATTCAAGGTAAGTTTGCGGCGCAACTGCGATCGAGCTTAGCCGCTGGAATTGCCAATATTCGCGCCACGGACCAGGTTTTAGACGCCTTTACTCAAGTCAACTTTGAAACGAGTTTGCGATCGTCGATTGCCACGGGAGTCGTGGATTTCCGCCTTGGTAAACGGGGAACGGATTTCTACAGTAGTTTCAAGGATTTCCTGCCCACCGATCGCAACTACGGCACAGAACTCAGCGTCAAAGGTGCGGTGTTTACCACCGGGAAAATCGGCGAATGGTTGTTCACTGGGGCTTACAATAGCGATCGCCCCCTCAATCTCACCTGCGACGACCAATCCCGCCTCTTCCGCCAAACCCAACAAAATTGCGATAATCAATACCCTGTCTACGGCGACAATTCCCAGTCCTACATCGTTGCACCCTCGACGGACCAGGTTTATCTAAAACTCGAACGCACCTCTCCTGTACCGCAGGCGGGTAGCGACTTCGCCATGTGGGGCGACTACAACACCGAGGAGTTTGCCAGCAAGTCCCAGGAGTTTAGCGCCATGACGCGGCAGCTCCATGGGGCGAAGGTGAATTATAACCTGGGTGATTTGCAGATTACCGGGTTGTTTGCCAGTAATGTTCAGGGCTTCCAGCGCGATACGATCGCCCCCGACGGCACCAGCGGCAACTATTTCCTATCGCGGCGTTTGCTGCTGCAAGGCAGTGAAGATGTTTACATGGAGCTGGAGGAGTTAAACCGTCCTGGCACAGTGCTGGAACGGAAAAAACTCAGTCGTGGCCAGGATTATGAAATCGACTACGATCGCGGTTCTCTCTTCTTCCGCAGTCCCGTATTGCGCACAGATGTCGGCAAGGAAGGCATTCCCCTCGTTCGCCGTATTGTCGCCACCTACCAGTACGAAACCACGGGGAGCGATAGCAATCTGTACGCGGGCCGCCTGAAATACCACCTGTCCCGAACTCAAAACCAAGAAAGCTGGATCGCCGCCACCTATTTGAAGGAAAACCAAGGCGTCCGTGATTTTGAACTCTATGGTGTGGATGGATTGGTTTCGATCGGCACCAAAGGCAAATTCATCGGGGAATACGCCCACTCCAGCAATCTTTCGGAACTCCTCGGACCTGTCTCCGGCAGCGCCTATCGATTTGAACTCCAGGGCGAGCTAGCCAAAGGCGTCAACGGACGAGCCTTCTATCGCAGCGCCGAAGCGGGGTTTGCCAACAATGCCACGATTAGTTTCGTGCCGGGTCAGACACGCTATGGAGCGCAATTAGATGCCAAGGTTGGAGCGCAAACCACAATCCGCACCCAATACGATCGCGAAACCAACAAAGGCATCGCGGCGAGACCGCTGACAACGACGTTTGACCTCTTCAGCCCCCGTGAGGAAGCACTGCCAGGCACGCCCCTGGACAATTCCCTCACAACCATTTCCGCTGGCCTCCAGCAACGGATTGGGGCCTCGGACTTGACGGTGGACTGGCTGCACCGCGATCGCGACGATCGCCTCACCCCTGCCAACAATAGCAAGTCCGACCAATTGCGATCGCGCCTCAACATCCCAGTGGCCAAAAACCTGACGTTTGTCGCCCAGAATGAATTGACGCTGTCGTCGCAGAATGATGTGTTCTATCCCGATCGCACCCTGTTCGGCCTCAACTGGGCCGTGATGCCGGGGATTAACGTCCAACTGGCCCAGCAGTTCTTCACCAATGGCCAATACAAGGGCCAGGGCATCACCAGCCTGAACGTAGCTGGTGATTACAAGCTCGGGAAGGAAACCACGATTAGCGGTCGCTACGGCATTTTCCACGGGGATGCGGAGTGGAACCAGAGTGGGGCGATCGGCCTCAAACAAGGTTTGCGTATTACCCCAGGATTGCGGGCTGACGTTTCCTACGAGCATGTCTTCGGCAGTTTCGTCGGCCAGACTGCGGCAGGCAACCAAACGATTCAGCCCTTTGCGCCCGGCCAGAGTGCGGCATCCCTCGGGGTCACAGGCGGCGACAGCTACAGCGTGGGCCTCGAATACAACGAGGGTGAAAAACTCCAGGCCAACGCCCGCTACGAACACCGCAGTTCCACCACGGGCAGCAACACCACGATCAGCGCGGGGGCAAAGGGGAAACTATCGCCTGCTCTGACGGCCCTGATGCGCTACCAGAGAGCCAGCTCGGCGAATCAAAACATCGTTGGACTGGGCACGACGGCGGATTTCAAACTGGGTTTGGCCTACCGGGAACCGGGGGACGATCGCTTTAACGCCCTACTCAAATACGAATATCGCAAAAATCCCTCGATCACCCCGGAAAGCATCCTGTTCGGCAGCGGCAATGCCTCGCGCGATCACCTCTTCTCCATGGAAGGCATCTACGCCCCGAATTGGCAGTGGGAGTTTTACGGCAAGTTTGCATTGCGCAATAGCAAGACCTACCTGGCCAGCGATCTCGTCGGCACCAGCACGGTTTCCCTCGGCCAGCTTCGGGCCACCTATCGCCTGGACGATCGCTGGGATCTCACCGGGGAAGCCCGCTTGATCGGTCAACCCAGCCTGAACTACCACGAACTGGGCTGGGTCATAGAAGCCGGATATTTCCTGACGCCAAACCTCCGGTTATCAGCAGGCTACAGTTTTGGCAAGGTGAGCGATCGCGACTTTAGTGGTACGCGATCGGCGGGTGGACCCTACTTGGGCTTAACTGTCAAAGTCAACGATTTGCTGAATGGATTTGGCCTACAGAAGGTACCCCAGCCAACTTTAGCAGCCCCAGCTCCAACGAATTAGCAATGATGTGAGCCATGCAACGATGTAAACGTTATTAATGATTGGATTAAGTATGAATCGGCGTAATTAATAATTCGCTAGATGAATTATTCCAACTAAGGCAACCATTCTAACTAAGGCAACCATGATGAACTACGATCATCCGCAAAATTCCCAAAATCGAGTCAATCCTAAAAGTCAAACTGGCGATCGCGCTTGGTGTCGGGTGTGGCTGAGTTGTTTATTGACACTCACAATGATGCCACTCCGAGCCAATGCCGATAGCGCTCCTAATGCGCCTAACTTCACCCGCGCAACGGCTGGTGCATTATCGAGTACGGTTCCGGATGGTACCTGTGCCGTGGCCTCAACAGTAGTTGGCGGTAATGGGGGTGCTTCGGCTGCGATTGGGGGTACTGGCGGTACTGGCGGCGCTGGTGCAATTATTAAAGCACAGTTTCACATCTTACCCAGCCAATCCGTTATCGGTGCTGTTGGCGGGGGCGGGACGCCAACTGGAACTGGCGGTATCGGCACCGCAGCGGGTGGTAAAGGTGGCACTATGGTGAGCGGTCATGCTGGCGCGGGTGGTGGTGGCAGCAGTTCGATTAGTATTGCTGGGATCAAGTTAATTGAAGCTGGTGGTGGTGGTGGTGGCGGTGCTGCACATAATCCATCACCAGCTGGAAATGGTGGTAATGCGGGCATAAATATTACCCCAGGTGCTGTCGCGGTGGGTTCTGATGCTTCCAATGGGGTTGATTCGCCAGGTATAGCTGGTGGTGGTCAGGGTGGTCAAGCAGCACAAGGGGGTAGCGGGGGCGTAAATAGTGGAGGTGCATCAGTTAATGGTTCGCCGGGAGGTGGAATTGGTAGCGGCACTGGGGGAAATGGTGGGGCCGATCCAAACTTAGATTCAGCGGGCGGCGGGGGCGGCGGCTATACAGGCGGTGGTGGTGGTGCATCAACACTCTCTAGCAGTGTTTCTGGTGCTGGTGGTGGTGGTGGTTCTAGCTATCTTCATGACGTCTCGCCAACCGCCCTCGCTAATGTTCCGACTAATGTTTCAGGAATGGCAGGAACTCGTACTACAGGTTCTGCAGCTGGTTCTACAGGCTCGGTCACATTAGATTGGATTCCCTGTGTGTATCAATTGAATATTACAAAGACAGCCTCATCGCCGATCGTCAACGCTGGTGGAAAAGTGATCTGGACAATTACAGTGAGCAATGTTGGTCCCGATGCAATGACACGCGGGGACACTGTGACGCTGACCGATACGTTGCCAGTTGGCCCAAGTGGTGCGCCAAATCCGAATTTTAAGGTACTCTCGATCGCAACTATGGGTAGCAGCGATCCTCTGTTGGACAGTGCGCCCATTAACTGTACCGGAGTGACGGTCGGCTCACCAATGCCTGCCAGTACAGTATGTTCACGCCCATATAGTGCAACGGGTTCTCCAGGGGTGACACCTAGTGGTACAAGAGGTCTTAATTCCGGCGAAACCTTATCAATCACCTATGAACAAGTTTTTGGGACACCGACAACAAGGGTAGATGTTACTAATACAGCCTCAGTCCAAGATCGAGCTTCGATCTCCGGCACAACTGATATTATTGGCGTGACAACCATCCGATCGGCCAGCAATACTGTTTCCGTTGACCCTGCGCCACTCTTTGCTGATCCTAATGTATTACTCGTCAAACGAATTACCGCGATCAATGGCAGTACCAGCACCCTGGGTGGCGATGACTTAGCGATCTATAAAGATGAGGCGATCAATCCCTACGATGACAACAGCATCACGATTCCCACCCAACCCACACCAACTGATCCCCGCAAAGATACCGATAAATGGCCAAATATCAGTACATTTATACTAGGCGGCACCAACGGCGGGCATATTGAACCGGGTGATCAAATTGAATATACGATTTATTTCCTTTCCGCTGGCGCGGGTGAAGCGAAGAATGTGCTGTTCTGCGATCGCGTCCCCGAAGATGTCTCCTACATTTTCAACAGTTTCGGCGGCAGTAGTCCCCTAGGTCTAACAGGGACAGAATCAGGCATCCAGATGCTGTGGGGCGGTGCCACTAGTAATCTCACCAACTTACCCGACGGCGATGTCGGCCAATACTTCCCACCGGGAGTCGATCCAAAGGGCACCTACCCCAACATCAACTGCCGAGGCACCAATACCAATGGGGCCGTGGTGGTCAATCTCGGCAATCTCCCTAATGCAACTGCACCCGGTATTCCTACCCAGTCCCATGGGTTTATCCGATTCCGAGGTCGCGTAAGATAACTGAGAAAACGCAAGATCTTTGAAGGAATGATTAAGTTAGGGGGCATTAGGTATTGTTCCTAATTTGAAGACCCATGAAATCACTTTCTGTCACGTTCCTATATCTCAGCTGTGCGGCATCTATGCCTGTCATGCTCTTATCCTGGTATCAGGCTTCCATAAATCGTCCCGTAGAATCCTGCGCTTCTGGCAAGGTCTTTCGTGTCAGTGATAATCACTGCTATACCTTACAGGGCGAATAGGCCATCAAGCCTGAAATCTACCCCAAAATCCAAGAAGGCCGATCGAGTCATCGATCGGCCTCCTTTATAGGTGATTTGTTAAAAACTGAGGCCTAATATTGCGGTGGTCTCAATTGATAAGAGAAGTTTTATTGATTTAATTATCGATTGCGATCCAGAGCGATCCCCACCTTCTTAAGGTTTACTTTAGATTCCATGTATCAATTTATATCGTTAAGTTGCGGAACATGTACTATTCTCAGCAATAACTCCAACGCTTCCCAGCATTGAGGCCATACCACCCAAGGATAATATTAAGCTCCTGTAACCTTCAACGCCCCGGCAACCGAAACGTCGCCCGCGTCTTCGGCCCAAACACCACCACATCCCCATGGTGCAGCTCCCAGGTCGGCTGCTTCTGGCCGTTGATCTGGATCCCATTAGTGCTGGGATTGCCCTGGGGATCCCCATCCTGGATCCGATAGGTATATTGCCCATTCCCCAGTTCCAGGCGCAACAGCACCGCATGGTAGCGCGACGCAAACTGCGATCGCAGACAAATCCCATTGCGTGGATCCCGCCCGATCGTATATTGCGCACCCTCCAAAGCAATATCCCGCACCCCACTATCATCCTCGACCACCAGCGTCGGCTGGAGCGTCAGCACAGGCATCTCAAAGGCAGGCAGTCTTGTATCCCTCGGCCCCATGGCCGTCTCGTCATAGACCGTATCCACCCAGCTCGCCCTGGTCGTGGGTTCGCGCAGCTCACTGATGCCCGACTGCTGGGCCGCGAGGGACCTTGCCTGCAAAGCAATCTGATCCGATGGACTCAGCAACAGAGCCCGATCGTAGGAATAGACCGCATCGCTAAACTGCCGTAGCTCGGAGAGCGCATTCCCCCGGTTCCGCCAGGTGACCGCCTCGCGGGGATTAACTTGCAGCGACTTGTCGTAGCTTTCTAGGGCTCGATCGGCCTGCTTCAGTCCATAGAGCAGCAGATTCCCGCGATCGGACCAGGCCGAGGCATACTGGGGCTTTAGGCGCAGCACATAGTCATAGCCATTCAGGGCCGCTTCATAGTCACCGAGGCCGTATTGCAACGCATTGGCCCGGTGGTACCAAATATCAAACGTTGCCTCTGGATTGTGGGACTTGCTGAGGGCTCGATCGTAGGAGGCGATCGCTCGCCGTACAGACCCAGATCCCCCAGGGCCAAGCCCCGCTCAAACCAGGCCTCCCAAAAGTCGGGCCGTTCATGGATCACCTGGTTGTAGAAAGCCACGGCCTTCTCCAGTTCACCCTTTGCAGAGCAAGCCAAGCCCTGCCGATACCAAGTCAGCGCTTCACCTGTCAGCGGGATACGACCAGTGTCAATCATGGTTTTTGTAAAGAGGGCTGTCTAATTTTGAAGTGAAACCTGTATGTTGACATCTTCCTTAAGACATATCCAATCATCAAGCGGGGGAACTTCCTTATGTCTCCTCTTTCTCCAGACTAACTTAAATTCCGTAGATTTTCGCTGGTCAATTCTTAAAAATTGATGGGTCAGGTGCCGTTTGGGGGTAGCTTTGTCATCTGATCCAAACGAATCATATATATTGTCTGGGTTGTATGGAGATCATTGGGGTATGACGGCGAATCAACGAGTCAGGACAAGGCGAGTTTTGCTGGCCTGGGCCATCAGCCTTTGGAGTTTTGCCCTGGGGTTTAGCTATCCGGCCCTGGCCCAGGATGCCGCAGTACCGCCCCACAATCCCCTGCAACAGCAGAAGCAGGAGGTCGATCAGCAAAAAGTGCGGATTCAGCAGGAGCGCGATCGCCTCAATACCCTAGAAAACAAGGCCAAAACCAACCTCTCCGGCCTCCAGAAAAATATCAAAGCCACCACGGGCCAAATCCAAGCCAACGAAACCCGTCTTAAGCAGGCTAGCCTCAAACTCAAGGGCCTAGAGGGGGCCTTGACCAAAGCTGAGGCCATCTACCAGCAGCAGCAGCGCGGCACCGTGGCCCGCCTCCAGGTCCTCCAGCGCCAGCGTGTGCAAACGGGCTGGGCCTCGGTCCTACTCCAGAGTGCCACCCTCAATGACTTCCTCGATCGCCGCTATCGACTGAACAAAGTGTTTAAGGCCGATCGTCAGGTCCTGGCTGACTTAAAGGTCCAGACCGACAAACTCGACCAGCAGCGCAGCCAGGTGGAAACCCAAAAAATAAAATCAATGTTCTCTCCCAGCAGCTCCTCGCCCAGAAATCCGACTATCAAAGCCAGGCCCAGCTCCAGCAGCAGAGCATCAGTCGTTTAAAATCCGACCACCGCGCCCTGGAGGCCGCTATCGCAATTCTGTCAGAGGATTCGGTCAATCTGATGAGCTTGATTCGCGATCGGGTGCGATCGGAGCAGAAGGCCAGCAAGGATCCAGGCGGCGTCATGGTGATTGGGTCCGGCCAGTTGAGTATCCCGGTGGATGCGCCGATTACCAGCGAGTTTGGCTGGCGGATGCATCCGATTCTGGGCTATGAAAAGTTCCATTCCGGCATGGACTTTGGGGCCGATGAAGGCACGATGATCCGTTCTGCGTTTGCTGGCACCGTGATTATGGCGGACTGGTACGGCGGCTACGGTAATACGGTGATCGTCGATCACGGCAACGGCATTACGACCCTCTACGGCCATACCGAAGGGGTCTACGTCACCGAGGGTCAGGTGGTGGAAAAGGGGGAACCGATCGCCCTCGTCGGCTCCACGGGCCTCTCCACCGGACCCCACCTACATTTTGAAGTCCGCCAGGACGGAGAACCCGTCGATCCTGCCCCCTACCTGTAGGTTTGATCGAATTCTCGATCCTTCAGCAGTCCAAACATCACCCCCAGCAACGCCCCAAACACAAAGCCCCCAGCATGTGCCCAGTAGGCCACACCACCCTCTTCCATCCCCGTGTGGGTGGTCGGCCCAATACTGGCAAAGCTAGAAAAGGCCTGCTGCACAAACCAAATGCCCAGGTAAACAAAGGCGGGAATCGGCAGTACGAACAATGGCGGAATAAACGTATTGACCGACACCTTGGGAAAGCGCAGGATGTAGGCACCCATGACGCCAGCTATGGCCCCACTCGCCCCCAGGGAAGGAATGGCCGACCCCATGGAGAAAAACCACTGGGTCAGTCCGGCCAAGATGCCGCAGCCGAGGTAGAAAATCAGGTACTTGACATGGCCCAGCTTGTCTTCGACGTTGTTACCGAAGATCCACAGAAATAGCATGTTCCCGGCCAGGTGCATGAAGCCGCCATGGAGGAACTGGGAACTAACCAGGGTGAGGAGTTCGGGTGGTTCGCTGGTCACACCGGGGAGATGGCTAATCGCGCCCCCACTCAAACTCTGGGTCAACTGCACAGGCACCACGGCCCAGTCCCGCAGAAAATAGTCCAGGCCCGAGCCAAGGGTCTGATTGCTGCGGGCCGAAACCACGGTCTGCCCTTGCAGGCTCATTTCGTAGAGAAAAATTACGACATTCAGCGCGATCAGCCCGTAGGTCACGTAGGCTGTCCGTCTTGTCGGATTGTCATCACCAATGGGAAACATGCGGCCTTATCCTCAAAGCATTGCTGTCAGAACAATAACCCATGGTTTCTGGGCGGTTTGGAGTTGGTATTGAGATTTTAAGGTTTGGGAATCAGTACAGATGGCTAAGCACCCAGCCGTTGGCTTCGACTGCGCTCAGCCAACTAAATCCACCGTTGAGGGCTGAGCGAAGCCGAAGCCCGCCTCACCGCTGCGTCCAAATCCCCGTAAACATCATCAACATACCGCCCACAAAAATGCCGATCGCCAGACCCGCCGGAAGAACGGTCATCCAGTCAATGGTTTCAAGATTCATCGGGGGACTCCTCGGAATTTACTAACTTGAGTTTGATTTGTTTTCGGCCCAGGGATATTTCAAACGCGTCGCCGGGCTTGAGATCCATCTGCTTAGTATAGGCGGAGCCAATTAGCAGGTTACCATTGGCCTGGACCGTGACGCGATAGCCCGCATTGCGCCCACCCCGGCTGCCCGCTTCGGTTTTGCCATCGAGTTCGAGGCCTGTGGCCGCGAGTAAAGCTTTTTGAAACTTCACCATATTCACCCGCTCCAGGCCTTTTTCGTTGAGCGTGGTGTAGCCGCAGGCACGGGCCTTGTCCTCTTTCCTAAGATGATCGAGTTCCTTGACCTTCTTAATCAGCGCCTCACCCACTAAAGGCATAGAGGGCAGTTCTTTTTTCTTGCGACTCATAAACCATTGCTGATAGGATCGGCCACTATGCAATTGATTCTATTCCTCCTCAAGTCCTCTTGGCAAATGCTGGCGCTAGCCAGTCTAACGGGCTTCTTTAGCGGTATCTCCAGCGCTGGCATCATCGCCCTGATGAACCATATTCTCCACAATTGGGGCCAGCCTCAACCGATTAGCTGGATGCTGGGGTTTATATTCCTGGCGTTGTTTTCGCTGCTTTGTGGAGTGCTGTCCCAACTGGTGCTGATTCGCTTGGCCCAGGGCAGTATTTTTCAGTTGCGCCTGCAGTTGGGGCGGCGCATTTTAGGGGCGGAGTTGGCCCAGTTGGAGCGGCTGGGCAGTGGGGCCTTGATGGCGGCCCTGACGGAGGATGTACAGTCTATTGCCAATGCATTCTGGCTAATTCCCTTCCTCTGTATTGACCTGGCCATGGTGATCGGCGGCCTCGGCTATATTCTCTGGCTGTCCTGGCAGATGCTGCTGCTGGTTTGTCTGATCATCTTTAGTTTTCTCGGCATCTACAAGAAGATTCTGGTCCGGGCCAAGCGCGAACTCAATCAGTCCCGCCAGGAAAAGGATCGCCTCTTCGAGCATTTCAAGGCCGTCACCGATGGGGCCAAGGAGCTGAAACTGGGTTCGATCGCCGCCAGTCCTTCTTCGACGATGACCTCCAGGTGACGGCGGCCAGCACGCGCGATTCCCAGGTGCGGGGCCTGAGCTGGTTCAGCCTGATCGACAACTTCGGCAAGTTTGCCTTCTTCCTCACCTTCGGCCTGGTGCTGTTCGTCTCGCCTCGGGTGTTGACCATGGATTCGGGCACCCTATCCGGCTACCTCATCACCTTCACCTACCTGAGCAAACCCCTAGAAGCCTGATCGCCCGTCTCCCCGTCCTCAGCCAAGCCAGCGTCGCCCTCGAAAAGATCGATTCCCTCAACCTCTCCCTCCAAGACCAACAGGAAGCTAGTTCCAAACGCCCCGAGGCGATGATCGCCCAATGGCATCGTCTGCACCTGCAAAACATCTACCACACCTACCCCGGCGACCAAGAGGACCAGCGCTTCTCCCTTGGCGCCTTGGACCTGAGCTTCAGCCCCGGCGAACTGATCTTCATCATCGGCGGCAACGGCAGCGGCAAATCTACCCTAGCGAAACTCCTCACAGGCCTCTACATCCCCGAAACAGGCCAGATCGAGTTCGCAGGCCAGACCATCACCGACACCAACCGCGAATGGTACCGCCAGCATTTCTCCGTGGTCTTCTCCGACTTCTTCCTGTTCGATCGCCTCCTTGGCGTCACCCAGGATCGCCTGGAAACCACCGCCCAAGCCTTCCTCGCAAAACTCAAGCTGACCCACAAGGTGACCATCGAAGGCGATCGCCTCTCCACCACCGCCCTCTCCCAGGGCCAGCGCAAACGCTTAGCCCTGCTCTATGCCTGGCTCGAAGATCGACCCATCTACCTGTTTGACGAATGGGCCGCCGACCAGGACCCGATCTTCCGAGAAATCTTCTACACCGAATTTCTGCCCGAACTCAAGGCCCAGGGCAAAACGGTGTTTGTAATCAGCCATGACGACCACTACTTCTCGGTGGCCGATCGCGTGATCAAGTTAGAGTACGGCGCGATCGAATACGACAAACGTCGCTAGGCCCGTTTGCCCTGGGGTTTCTTCTGGGCTGACGACACCGTCGGCAGCTCATCAAAGGTGGGGGTGCGCTGGATGCGATCGATCTCCTGCTTGAAATGCCGCAGCTCCTCATTGAGATCGCGAATCCGACCCGACAGGACGCCAATCAGCTTGAAGGCAATCTCTGGAGTCTCCTGAATGGCTTCGTAGAGCTGCTGCTGGGTGAGTTCCAGGCAGCTACAGGCTTCAATGGGTGTGGCCGTGGCCGATCGCGGTTCCCGGTCAAACAGGGACATCTCGCCAAAAAAGTCGCCTCGCCCGAACTGAATTAACTCCTGGGACCCGGCGTGAATCCGCACCCGCCCCTGGGCCACAATAAACATCGAATTGCCATCTTCCCCCTGCTGGATGATCGCCTGCTTCGGGGTATACTGCTTTTCCTCCATCACCGCCGACAGGCGAATCAGGAAGTCATCTCTCAGTTCGCGGAAAATAGAAACCCCGCGAATCAATAGCAATCGCTCGAAATTATTTAACATGCGATCGCGTCGCCGCTACGTTGATTAAGTCCTACAGAAGAAGTGTAGACGATTTTTCTCGGTCGGTCGGTTGATTTCAGCGATTGCCCCGGTCCATCTCAGTGAAATGACGCAGGCCTCCCTAGCCCTGGGGCAGGAAGTTAAACACCGCCGTCGGGATATCCTCCCCATCGGGCTCCGGAAAGGGAATCATTCCCTTGCGGTTTTTGTTCTGGCTGGCCATCCATTTGCTGACCTGCTGACGCACCAGGGGATCTTGGTCCTGGCTAAAGCGGGGAATGATCCGCCAGAAGTCCTCGTCGTTGATCCGCTTCAATTCATGGAGCTGCTTGAGATAGAGGAGCGCCGCCTCCCGCACAAAGCCCTTGGTGGCCCGCAGGGAACTGGTGACGGCCCCGCGCGAGATGTCCCATTTGCCTTCGCGGGCCAGGTGGAAACAGGCGGCCACGACCCAGTCGGACATAAAGTGCCGCAAATCGAGCAGATAGCTGAGGCGATCGGAGGGCGTCAGGGGATCGTAGGCCATGATGCCGTTTAGGCTTTCGATCTGCTTTTCAAGATCGGCCTGGTGCTGCTTGGCGAGGCGATCGAGTTCCGCATAGATCCGACGGCCTTTATCGACGGCCCCCTTCTTGCGGGCCTCGACCAGCTCTTCGTAGCAGCGCTTTTGCTCCCGTTCGAGTTCGGGATTGCGATCGAGTAGATTGAGCAACGCCCGCTTGTAGGGAATATCCAACTGGGTATCGAGCAGCTCTAAGCCCTGGGCCATGGCGTCGGAGGAGCCAGACTGCAAGCTAAAGGCCGCTGCCTGAATGGTCCTGGGCTCGTACAAAAACTGCATCAGTAAAAACAATCGCTCACTGCTGTCGGTCTGGACCGAGACCAGGGCGCGGCGCAGCATTTCAGCGGTTTCGTAGGGGATCTTGCCCGTAATCAAGTCCAGCAGGGCGGCACAGGCCTGGCCAATAATCCGGATTTCCTGATTGATCAGACCTTCAATCCCCTCCCGGCCCAGACGACCGAGGGCCATCTCGATGCCTTCTTCGCGATCGACCTTGACGATCGCCCGCAGAATATTGCGACGGTCCTCGCCCCACTGGGTATTCAGCCGCTGCACCATCACATCTAAGGTGGTGGTCGTGCCGACTTGGCCGAGGGTGGTCCAGGCGGTCTGGCGGACGGCATCGGGCTGGTTGAAGTCATCGATCACGCCGCACAGTAGGGGCACGGCCTCATCCCCGAGATACATCAAGGCGGCCTGGGCAGCGCCGCGCGTTTGGCTATCCCGTAGGGCGTTGACCAGATAGGGGTACATCTTTTCCTGGTGAGTGGCGGCGATCACATGGAGGATGGCCCGCCGCACGTCTAAGCTGGAGTCCTTGACCAGGTTAGGAATATACAGCTGCAACGCCTGCAAATATTTCAAATGGCTCAGGGCCTTGCAGCCCATGGTGCGCTCCGTTTCGGACCCATGGGTCAGCATCAGACGGAGGGTCTTGGTGGCCAGGGCCTTGTCCGTGGTTTTGCCGCATTCGAGCAGCAGCGAAGCGGCGGTGCCGCGTACCACCGCTGGGATGTTGTCGCCCAGGTAGCGCTTTAGGCCTTCGATGTCGGGCTCACCCGAGCTGGCTTGGGTGACATAGCGTAGGCTAGCCGCCGTCACATTGGCATCGCGGGAAAAACTCAGGAGCTGCGCCACCTTGGCCAGGTGTTTGGGGTCCGGAGACACCAGCATGATTTCCAGGGCCTTATGCTGCAAGGCTGGCGTAAACTTGCTGAGCATCGGCGTCAGCACATCCCCCACGGTCTTGGGATCGATCTGGCTCAGCAGCTCAATGCAGGCCCGCTGGTCCGACTCCGATCGCCGTTGGCTCAGGGTTTCAATCGCCGATCGCTGGAACTCCTTCAGGGCAATCTCCGAGGAGCGAATGTCCATGCGGCCACTGCCGAGCACCAGGAGCTGGACATAGTCACGCCGCACCAAATAGTTGGCAATCAACCAAACCGCAGCCATGAATAGCATCACCACCGACAGGGCCAGAATCCAGTTCTCCCCCAAGCGGCCATCCAGTTTGTAATAGATCGCGGCAAATAGGCTCAGACCGATCAGCCCCGTGGCGATCGGCTCCGCCGTACCTCGCACCGACGACTGAATCTCACTGCGCACACTGTCCGGAATCGGCTGGAACAGCACCGGGCCAATGCTGGCCAGGAGGGTGAAATGGATCAGCTCGTAGAGAAACTTGAACAGAATAATCGTCACAAACTGAATCTGCCCGATCCCTTCAATCCTTGGAATCAATGGTGGATCATGGCGATGCCTGAATCGGGCACCAGGGGTGTAACGATCGAGATTCCCCCAAAGACCAGCACTAGCACAGGCAAAATCGCCGCTGTCCGAAAGATGCCGATCCACTCGATCAACCGACTGGCCGCCCCCCACTGCATGGCCAATTCAAAAAAGCCCAACACCCCTTGGAATACGCCGATGAAGGCGGCGATCGTCTTGCCCTGGTTGACCCCAGCGGGCTGGCCGGAAAGAGCGCAAAGCTGGAGGTTTCTAACTGGGTCTTAAACTGGAAATCCACCAGTAGGAAGATCGCTTCCGCCAGGATAAAGAAGACAAATAGATACCAGCGATAGCGCTTCAGCTCCCCGCGCATCCGCTTGACCGTGGCGTCCTTTTTGGTGTCACTGCGGCGGCGGCCCGAGGGGAAGTAGCGACCATAGGTGCGCCCCACATAGAACAGCAATAAGGCCCCGCCCCCCATCATGGCAAAGGAGGACAGAATAACGATCGACAGCCCCGTCTGCTCTGGCAGGCTATTCAAGACCAAGGGCAGGGCAAACCCGCTCAACACATCGGCCAGCAACACGCCGCTGCTAATCAGGGGTAGTCCGCTTGATTTCGCGAATGTTGAAGAGCTGGTTGGAGGCGATCGAAGCATTCAGATCATTGAGTACGTAAATGGCCTGGAGCCATAGGCTCATCATGAAGACGCAGGTCTTAGCAGCGGTCATGCCCAGGAACATGTAGGTGCTCTGGACCTCCAGACCTTGGAGGAGCAGGGGCAGGGGGGCGGCCATCACCACGGCGATCACCACGATCACCCAGCGCAGGGGAATAATCGACTGTAGGGCCGTATAGCCCACCCCCAAAATGATGCTGATCACGGTACTGGCGATATAGATCAGCGGCAGCGATCCGGATCCAAAATATTCCAAAAACAACCCATTGGTACTGGCTTCAAACCACAACACCCCGATCGAGGTCATCACATAGAACAAAAACATCACAAGGGTTCGGCCCACTTCCCCCGGAAGGATGTTGAGCCAGCGTAGGACTTTCCGCCGTTTGTTGTCCCCTGCAAATTGTTGTACGCCGAATGCCATCTCACCCCTGCCCTGCACTGAACCTATGAAGATTACCCGATCGGTCAGAAGTTCGCCCTATTCTTAGATGAATCTTGACCGTATTCAATGCCCCTAGAGATTATTATGCCCATTTCGTGAAGACTACCTAGCATGAAAATCACATAGCAAAGGGGCGCTGATCGACTTCGACCAACGCCCCAACGCTCAGACTCAAACCTCTACTTCCTCGGCGCCATCAACATC
Organism: Alkalinema sp. RU_4_3; assembly: GCA_012031975.1. GTDB lineage: Bacteria > Cyanobacteriota > Cyanobacteriia > Leptolyngbyales > Leptolyngbyaceae > JAAUSA01. The sequence continues at coordinate 101,229 of JAAUSA010000001.1, forward strand.
ATCATGTTGCGGCCCTCTTTCTTCGGCGCCTGCTGCACCTCAGCAATCTCCGTCAAATCGTTGGCCATGCGCTTAAGCAGGGCTTCAGCCAGATCGCTGTGCTGAATTTCCCGCCCTCGAAACATGATCGTGGCTTTGACCTTGTCGCCTGCCTTGATAAACCGTTCAGCCTGACTGATGCGCACGTTGTAGTCATGCTCCTCAATCTTGTAGCGCATCTTGACTTCCTTAACGTCAACGGTGTGCTGCTTTTTCTTGGCTTCCTTGGCTTTTTTCTCTTGCTCGAACTTGTGCTTGCCGTAGTCAATGATTTTACAGACGGGCGGGTCCGCCTTGTCACTCATCAATACTAGGTCAAGCTCTTTTTCCTCCGCCATCTGAAGGGCTTCACGGGAGGAGAAGATACCCAACTGGGAGCCATCACTGTCAAGCAGTCGCACTTTGGGGAAGCGGATACGCTCGTTGATGATCGGTATATCGCGATTAGGTGGTTTTTTGTCCGACACAGGCACCGTATTGTTAAGGGGATAATTGTGCAGTTGACAACATTGAAGTCGAGCGCCAGGGATGGATCGACCTTCTATTGCCAATGCCATTGTACTCAACCAAACCCGTTCTCTGTCCAGGAGTTTTACAGATCTTTTCAGATTGTCTCGCTATGATCATGGGTAAAGCGACTTCCAGGACGGGGCTATGGAGAATTGGCGGCACAATGTAGGCCATGGGCGAGATTGGCGGTGGCGGGGCTGGCGCACCCATTATAGTTATCAGCGGGCTGTGGATCCAACGGGAAGTCCGCTGTTGTTGCTCCATGGGTTTGGGGGCTCCGTGGGCCATTGGCGCAACAATATTCCGTTTTTGGCGGGGCACCATTCGGTCTATGCCCTGGATTTATTGGGGTTTGGTCAGTCCCAGAAGGTGATGACGGACTATGGTGTGGGGTTGTGGCTGGAGCAGGTCTATGACTTTTGGAAGACCTTTATTCAAAGGCCTGTGATTTTGGTGGGGCATTCGATCGGCTCCATGGTTGCCCTGGCCCTCGCCACTAAGTACCCGCAGATGGTCCAGGGTCTGGTGATGTTTACATTGCCCGATGCTTCGGTGCTGGGGCCAGCGTGGCTCCGATCGCGACCCCTCCAGCAAATGACGAATCTGCCCCTGGGCGTGATTAAACGTCTAATTACTTTTCCACCGCTGTTTTTGCCCTGTTTCGCACGATTCGTAAGCCCACTGTGCTGAAGGGCTGGGCTAAGGGGGCCTACGGTCAGCCGAGTGCGGTGAATGATGATTTGGTGGATGTGTTTTCCTCGCCCGCCTACGATCGCGGCGCAGGCCGTGCCCTGATGGCGATGATCAATGCAAAGTCCGGGGGCGATGACTACAGCGCCCGCCGGGTTCTGTCCCAAATCCAGGTGCCGATGCTGCTGCTCTGGGGCAAGCAGGACAAGGCAGTGCCGTTTTCCCTGGCGCGGAAGTTCTTGGCCTATAGCGATCGGTTGACGTTGATCGAACTTGATGACATTGGCCATTGCGCCCATGACGAATGCCCGGAGGTCAGCAATCAGGCGATTCTGGACTGGATTAATTCCTGGGACGGCGCGACGGTTGCTGTTTGATAGCGTTTTAGGCTGCTGGGATCATGGCTGGGTTTTGTCAAACCTAGCTCGCCTAGCATCTCGGCGATCGATCCAGATTCCCCCATCCAGCTCAGGCAGGCCTGGCGTTCGGCGGCCAGGTCCCAGCCCAGCAGTAGAATATGGGCAATGGTTGGGTCCGTGGTTTCGGTCTGGGTGAAGTCCAGCATGACGCCGCTGTGGGGCTGAATCCACTGTTCTAAGTTCCGTTGGAGTTCGGGGAGATGGCTGCCTTCGATGAGGCGCGGCATGCGGAGGATTTTCAGTTCAAGGGTGTCGCGCATGGGTGAAGTCGCCTGAGTAGATAAGACAGTCCCTTCAGGGTGCCTTGACGAGCCCCCTTCTGCCCTCAGCAAAATTCAGGCATTCTCCCCTTGAATAATCCCCAAACCCCATGCGACGATCGTAGAACCACGGACCCCCAACCCCCATGATTGATTCTCCCCCGCCCCAGGCCCTTGCGCCCACCCCCGTCGATCGCTTCAATCTATCGCCGCTGATTCGCCTAACCCTGATGGGTCTGTACATTGCCCTCACCCTGCCCCTGCCGTTCCTGGCCCAGGTGACCCAGGCGGCGGTTTCACCCCAATGGCTGTGGGTGGGATTAATCCTGGGGGCGATCGCCCTCTGGGGAGCCTTGAGTGAGCGGGTTCTAGTCGATGATCAGGGGATTGAGCTGACCTATCCCGCCTGGGTGCCGCGCCGGGGTTGGCAGGTCGCCTGGAAAGATATTACGGCGCTCAAACCCCGCAGTACGGGCCAGGGTGGTTTGGTTTACTATTTTCTCGACAAGCAGGGCCAGGGCTATCTGCTGCCGATGCGGGTGGCGGGCTTTAAGCGGCTGGTCGATCGCGTCCAGCAGGAAACTCAAATCGACACCCAGGATGTGCGCCCCTTGGCCCAGCCTTGGATGTATTTTGTCCTGCTGACCTTTACGGCCATGCTGTTATTGATGGATGCTTGGACAATTACGACGGCGATCGGAGGATAGGGGTTTGACATTACTAGAACTCAGGGACGTGGGGCTCAACAGTCAGAGTCTGCTCCCCCCCGGTCAGCGCAGTCCCAAGCAGCAGCAGATTTTGCAATCGATTAACCTGAGCATCGCCCCCGGTGAGCGCATCGGCCTCGTTGGCCCCCCCGGCTCCGGCAAGACTTCCCTGCTGCGGTTGCTCAATGGTTTAACCAGTCCCAGTCAAGGGGACCTCCTCTGGAAGGGGGCAAGGGTGAGTGATGCCTCAATGACCGAGCTGCGGCGGGAAATTGTCCTGGTGCCAGCCCTACCCCAGTTCTTTGGTATGTCAGTCCGAGGCACCTTGGCCTATCCCTTAGGGTTGCGTGGTCTGAGCCCAGAGGTCCAGGCCCAGGCGATCGCCGATCTCGGTGAAGATATCCCTAAGGCTTGGCTCGATCGCCCCGCCAGCGGCCTATCGAGTGGTGAGCAGCGCTGGGTTTCGCTCATCCGGGGCTGCCTTTGCAATCCCCAGGTGCTGCTGCTGGATGAACCGATGAACCATGGGGATGCCCAGCAGGGGTTACGGATAGCCAAACGTCTGGCCCGATCGCCCGAGATGGCCGTCGTGATTGTCAGTCGGCAGTTGGGCTGGCTGGAGACTGTGGTCGATCGGGTGGTCTGTCTCGATCGGGGTCTGGTGCAGTTCGATGGCCCGAGCCAGGGCTTTGATTTTACGCAGTCCTGGGTTGTGCCCGATCAAGACGACGGTTGGGAATAGCGGTTTTATAACGTGGCGGCAGATAGCCGGAAGGCGTTGCTGTTGGGCCGATCGCCCATAGCCTTCGGTCCCGTCGTTTTTGGGGAGCTGGGCTTAGCCGAACCGTCGATTAGGCCTTCGAGGTTGAGCCGATAGCCCACGTTGCGAACGGTCTGGATCAGGCTGGGCTGCTGTGGATCATGCTCAACCTTCTTGCGCAGGGAGAGGACGTGGGTGTCCACGGTGCGGGGATTGTCAATTTCATCGGGCCAGGCTCGCTGGAGCAGTTCCACTCGGCTGAGGGGATTGCCCTCGGCCTGGGCCAGCACGTAAAGCAGGCTGAACTCCTGGGGGGTCAGTTCGATCCGATCCTCTCCATACCGCACTCGTCGGTGGACCAAATCAATCTTCAACAGACCATAGTCCAACTGGGAGGGCGGCGCCACCGATCGCAGCCGCCGGGCAATAGACTCCACCCGCGCCAAAAATTCCTGCATCCCAAAGGGCTTCGCCAAATAGTCATCGGCCCCGGCCCGCAGGCCTTCGACGATTTCGGTCTCCGTCGATCGACTCGACAGCATTAAAATCAAACCCTGGGAACTTTGCTGCCGCAACCATCGACAAAACTCCAAACCCTCTGGACCCGCCAGATCCGTGCTCAATACAACAAAGGCGGGTTTGCGATGATAGAATAGCTCCTTCGCCTGGGCAAAGTCGCCGCTTAGAAAAACCTCATAGCCTGCCTGTTGCAGATGCCAGCCTAGGAGCGATCGTAGGTGGGGATTTGCTTCGACAATTTGAATACTGATTTGACTGATAGCCACTGTCACTTGCAACCTATCCCGATGAGCGAACGATGAATGGCGTTTTGACAGGTACCTACCTATCTAGCCGCAAGTCCCCCAAAGCCTACCAGAGATAAAATAGAAGTGTTTGTAAAGCTTGCTACGGCAGCGTCGAATTTAGGATTTTTCTTTCGGCGGGTCTTCCGAAAAATTATGGATTTCCTATGTATCTAATCAAACATGAGGAGAACCCGAATGTCGAAGCCGCTAAATTATAACTATTCTCAGGAAAAACGGTCGATCGCCAATGCAAATTTTCTTAGAGAATGTTTAATTAGAGTGTAATCCGTACATTCAATGTGAGAGTTGAGGCAGAAATCACATTAAGATTGATGAGTAAGCACAAGTTCTGTGGACACACGTTTAGGATTACCTACCGCGCACCTATGCTTCAAGACGCTCGCACCATCCGCTACTACCAACGGCTATCCGATGCCTTGGTCGATCATTGGAATCGAGGCTATCGTTTCGACGATCTGCGGATGTATCTCGATGGTTACCTGTCTGCTCTCCGTCATTCCGATGCGCTGGAGTCCTACCACATCCATCGTCTAGAGGAAGAGGCCATGCGCTTTCTGTATGATCCCTCGAATTTTGAAGAACTTGAGCCTGCCTTCGAGGTGGAGCGTAAACGAGACTATCGCTAGGGGTTAATCCCAAAAAAGGGGGCCGATTCCGGATGGAATCGGCCCCCTTTCGCATGCCTGGGCTAGGAGGCTAGGGCCACTTAGAGCATCTGCTGGAGTTCGTTGTTTTGATACATTTCGATCAAGATGTCGGAGCCGCCGAGGAATTCCCCGTTGACGTAGACCTGGGGGATGGTGGGCCAGTTGGAATATTCCTTGATGCCCTGGCGCACTTCCTGATCGGCCAGCACGTCAAAGGTCTCGAAGGGGACGCCGAGCTGGTTGAGGATCTGCACAACGTTGTTAGAGAAGCCGCATTGGGGCATGAGTTTGTTGCCCTTCATGAAGACCATGATTTTGTTGTCTTTGATTAGCTGATCGATGCGTGCTTGAGTATCCATGGTGGGTTCCGTGGGTTAGGTGTTCTGGAATTCGTTCGGAGTCAGGGTATTCAGGGCCAGGGCATGGATCGCTTCAGTTGCCATGGCCTCTTTGACGGCACCGTAGACCAACTGGTGCTGCTGCACCCGCCGCTTGCCTTCAAATTGACTGGAGACGACGGTCACCTCGAAATGTTCGCCGTCGTTGCTGAGCACAGTGACTTGGGCGTCGGGTAGGGCCGTCTGGATCATGGCCTCAACTTTGTCGGGGCTTATCATGGCGCTTGGAGGGGTAGGGTGTTTGTTATTTGGTGCTGCGAGGGTAGGGCGTATCGGCAAATCCTAGCTCAACGAGTTGGGCGTAGGACTTTTTACCCAGTTCGCGGGTGGGGTTTTGGCTATTGATCACCTGGACCAAGAGGGGCACGGACAGTTCGGGCTGGTTGAGGGCGCGGTGGGCGAGGGCTAGCTGGTAGGTCGCTTCGTCACGCATCTGGGCCGCATCCACGGCTTTCTTGCGTAGGCCATCGGAAATCCGGCTGTCGATGCCCGCAAAGTTATTGCCGAGTTGCTGATAGAAATTGGAGGTTTGGTTGAGGACCTGGCGGGCTTCCTGGAGCTTTTTGACGGCTAGGGCATAGTTGCCGCTCGATACCGCATTGCCTGCCTCTCCCATGAGGCGCTGGCCGCCCGGAATGCTCAGGACACCGACGGACTTGAGTTCTGCCCCTTCCGCCGCCTGTTCCGGGGTAATCACAGGGGCATTCCCCGCTGGGAGATTCTGCGCCTTAGCTGTCATCGCAAGGGCGATCGCCCCCAAGCTTGAGATCAAGGCAATGGGCAGGGTACGCAGTAGGGGTCGAACGATTCCAGAGAATTTCATCAGCAGGCCTTCAATTATAGATAAAAGAGTTAGGGAATCCGATCGCAAATCTTAGCATTTTCCGATCCCTCTCGGGAATCTGAACCCATGGATTGCTGCGAATTGCCCCAGGGTGGACAGGCTATTGACGTACAGAATTCCAAAATGTTCTCGCAAGAACCTTTTTGGTGGGTGCAATCACCGGGAGAATGAATACACTGGAGGCAATCGGTCCTTGACGTTTAGCTTGTCGCAAATCATGGTTCAATCCAATTCCCCCAATCCCGCTCTCCCAGCCCCCGGCAATGCCACCATGAAGGAGGCCGATCGCGGTCTAATTCTCCAGCGGGGCGGGGTGGAAATCAGGGTGGACAAGGTGGACGATCGCTTCATTGTATTGAGCGATCACCCAGAGCAGCTAGAGGCCCTGGCCAAACGTCATTCAGCGGAGGCTCAGGAGAGCACCACCCCCAACCAAATTACGGAGTTTACGGTGCCGCCCCAGGAGCGGGACCAGGCCATGAAGGATATGCGGGCCTCGGGGGAGGTAACCTATGCGGCCCATGTCTACCAGTTCAAGGACGATCCGACCAATCCCATCTACCTGAGCGACGAAATTACGGTGCAGTTCACGCCCAATACGGCCACCAGCGTGATTAACCAACTGGCCAAGGAGAGCGGGTTGCAGCAGGTTAAGCCGATCCAAGGGGTGCCCAATGCCTTTGTGTTTACCTTGACTAAGGCGGCCCAGGAAAATCCCCTGAAGCTGACCAATCGACTGATGCAGCGATCGGACGTGCTGACCGCCGAGCCTAATATCATTGTCCCGACCCAGCCCCACTACCGCCCCAAGGATCCGATCTATCCGACCCAGTGGCACCTCCAGCACAATGGCGGCGACGAATTGGCGGCGGGCTCCCATATTTCGGCGGAGGCGGCCTGGGATGTGACCAGGGGCCATCGATCGATCGTCGTGGCCGTCATGGATGATGCCATTGATCTGGACCACACTGATTTTCAAGGCCCTGGCAAAATGGTCTGGCCCAAGGACTTTAAGGGAACAGATTATCTGCCGTTGCCGGAAGACGCTGGGGAAAACCACGGCACCTCCTGCTCGGGGGTGGCGGTGGCGGAGGAAAATGGCCTCGGTGGGGTAGGTGTGGCGCCGGGCTGCGCCCTGATGCCGATTCGGACCACGGGTTTTTTGGATGACAATACGATCGAGGAATTATTCGACTGGGCCACGACCCATGGGGCCTCGGTGATTTCCTGTAGCTGGGGACCGAGCGCCGTCAACTATCCCCTGTCCCTGCGCCAAAAGGCCGCCCTCACCCGCGCCGCCAGCCAGGGCCGCAATGGCAAGGGCTGCGTGATTGTCTTCGCCTCCGGCAACGCCAACCGCCCCACCAATGGCATCATCCGCGAATCCGGCTGGCCCAGCAATGCCCTCAGCGGCAATGTCAAATGGTTCAGCGGGTTCAGTGCCCACCCGGATGTGATCGCCGTCTCCGCCTGCACCAGCCTCAACCGCAAGGCCGCCTACAGCAACTGGGGACCCGACATCTCCGTCTGCGGCCCAAGTAACAATGCGCCTCCCGGCGTGGGCTTACCCAGCATTGGCTTTGTGGCCACGCCCCCCGTGGTGGATGAGTACACGCCAGGCCTCGGCATCGTCACCACCGATCGCTCCGGCTTCGACGGCTACACAGCCGAAAACTACACCCCCGATCGCGGCGAAGCCGCCTTTGGCGGCACCTCCAGCGCCTGTCCCCTGGTGGCAGGCGTTGCAGGCCTGGTCCTATCCGCCAACCCCGCCCTGACCGCCCGCGAAGTCCGCCAAATCCTGGAGCAGACCACCGACAAAATCATCGACAAAAACCCCGATCCGCAGTTTGGTATTGTCAAGGGCACCTACGAAGCCAGCGGGCGCTGTGATTGGTTTGGCTATGGCAAGGTGAATGCGGCGAAGGCGGTGCAGATGGCCGCGAAGAAACGATTGGCCTCGATCGCCGCCACCCGTAATCTGACCTTTGATAACAACCAAGTTTTGGCCATTCCCGATGGCGACGGGGACGGTGTGGTGAGCGATATCCAGGTCCACGAGGCTGGGGTTTTGCGGGATATTCAAGTGAATGTCGATCTGACCCATGCCTACCTGGGTGATGTCGAACTCTGGCTAATTCCGCCCTCGGGCCAGGGCATTCTACTTCAGGGCCGCGATCTCGGTCGCCGCACCCAAATCAATGCCCGCTACAGTCTACAAACCACCGCAGTTTTGCAGCAGCTCCTGGGCAGTTCGATTCAGGGCCGTTGGCAATTGCAGGCGATCGATCTCATCCCCCAGGACAGTGGACAGATCGATCGCTGGCAATTGGTGCTGGGGATTTAAGCGGATAGATGCAATACGTTCAAGCTAATCGTGATCAAGGTCAAAAACAAAATAAACCCGATCGTATCTAGCATCGTTGTCACCAATGGCCCGCTAATCAAAGCTGGATCAAGCTTCAGCCGTTTCAACCCGATCGGTAGCAGCGTTCCCAACGTTACCGCCACCAGCGTATTGATAAACATCACGGTCCCGGCCACCACAGAGACCCAACGCTCCTCCGGTTTCGTCCAGATGAGCGACAGTAAAACCATGGTTGTGCCCAGGGATAGGGCCGTGCCCAACCCCGCGATCAGTTCCCGCTGGAGAATCTTCAGGGTGTCAGCGGGGGTGACATCCCCGACGCCCAGGGATCGCACCGTCACCGTCAAGGCCTGAATCCCCACGGTCCCGCCTGTGTTGGAAAAGAGCGGCATGATTACTGCCATTACGGGCAGGCGGGCGATTGTCGCTTGGAACGGCGAAATTGAACTAGAGGCCCCAATGTAGAGACACATAATCCCCAGCAGCCAGGGCAGCCGATTGCGCAGTTTTTCCAGGGGCAGCGATAGCGAAGATTCGTCCCCGCTGGTCACCCCGGCCATCCGCTGAATATCCTCGGTGGCCTGTTCCTCCATCACATCGACCATGTCGTCGATGGTGACAATGCCCACGAGCCGATCCTCGCGATCGACCACGGGCACCGCAATCAGGTCGTAGCGCTTCATCACCTGGGCGGTCTCCTCCTGGGAGGTATCCGTATGGACCTTGATCACCCGATCGCTGGCCACATCCTGGAGCTTCGCCTCGGGCAGAGAAAACAGCAACTGCCGCAAAGACACCACTTGGCAGAGTTTGCGATTGTTGTCGGTGACGTAGGCGTAGTAGATTGTTTCCTTGTCGCGATCGTCGAGGCGGATTTTGCTCATGGCCTCCGCCACGGTCAGCCCCTGGCGCAGTCGCACGTATTCCGTGGTCATCACCCGCCCGGCGGTGCCCTCGGGGTAGCCCAGAATCATCGCCGTGGCCTGACGCTCGGCGGGACTGAGATCCTGGATGAGTCGCCGCACCACGCTGGCGGGCAATTCATCGAACAGCTCCGCCCGATCGTCCGGACGCATGCCTTCGAGCAGTTGGCCCACCTGGCCCGCATGGAGGGAACCAATTAGGTCCTCCCGCACATCCGGGGGCATATATTCAAAGACCGCCGTAGCCTTATCTTTACTGAGCAAACGAAAGGCTATAGCCCGTTTTTCCTCGGGCAATTCGCTGATGTAGTCGCCGACATCAACGGGCAAGAGTTCGCTCAGTCCTGTTTTGAGATTATTGAGATCGGAGATTCCCGATAGGCAAACCTTTCCTTCCTGTGTCAGCATTGCACAAACCCTCATATCAAGCCCTCCCACTCGCCGGGAGATGCTATCCCTTGGGGGCCAAGGGCATCTACTCGCCAGCGAACAGGAGGGATCTACTACCGTAAGGAGATGGACTTTGGTCCATTAGAGCCATTCATTAAAAAAATCAACATCGGTACCTTTCAATACCGCTTGGACTATGCTAAACCCGGAAGGCTCTATTCCACAACATAAACCGTCATAATCCATCAACCCTTAACCTTGCCCCTGATCTTTAATGCTTTCCCATGAAGTATTCCACAATTGTCCGGTTAATCACGCTTACGAGTCTGGCAGGTTTGGCCATTACGGGCTGTCAGTCTTCCCCGGCGCCCAAATCGGCGGACCCCACCCCGCCGCCCAGCAATATCATCGCGAGTCCGCCGATCGCCCAGCCGAGTCCTAGCAACCTCGCCCACCCACGCTCCCCCAAACCCCCTAGCGAGGTGCCGACCGGCGCCCAAACCCGCTCGCCGGAAAAGCCCCCCTCCCCCCAGGGCG
>JAAUSA010000010.1 GCA_012031975.1 Alkalinema sp. RU_4_3
GGTCCAGCGGTTTTCAGCGATCGGCTCCCCCGCCAAATTCACCACACCATCGCAGCCCGAGAGCACGCTGTTTAGCTCGTTGTAGGCCACAAACTCAATGCCGTCGCCGCCGAGTTTGGTCTTTGCCGCCTGGGGATCGCGCGTCAAAACCACGACGCTGTGACCGAGCGATCGCAGTTTGGCCACCACCGCACCGCCGACAAATCCCGTTCCCCCAGCCACAGCAACTTTCATAGATCCCAAACCCCACGGTTGAATAATTTCTTGTAACGCTTTCGTTACTTCTTTCACCATACGCCGAGAGCGACGCAAACCCCAAGGCGATCCCCACCCCAATTTGTGATAGAAACCAAGAACTCCAACTTCTTCTCTCTTCTCTCTTCCTTCTTCTCTTCTCCCATGCCGATCGACACCCTCTGGCTCAATGTTGTGATCGCCGCGCTCTGGCTAGTGCTGGTGGGTGGCCTAGCGTTTGTGGTCGATCGGGCCACGCCCCCCGGCACGGAATGGACCCGTAAGGTGTTGCACATCGGCACAGGCAATATTATTTTGATCGCCTGGTGGCTGAATATTCCGGCCTGGGTTGGGATTGGTTCGGCGGTGATGTTTACGGGGGTGTCGATCGCCAGCTATGCCCTGCCGCTGTTGCCGAGTGTGAATAATATCGGGCGGCGTAGCTGGGGTACTTGTTTCTATGCGATCAGCATTGGGGTGTTGGTGGCTTGGTTTTGGCCCCTACAGATGCCGAGTTTGGCGGCCCTGGGTATTTTGGTGATGACCTGGGGGGACGGGCTGGCGGGCCTGATCGGTAAACGTTTTGGCAAGCATCGCTACCAGGTGATGGGCATGACGAAAAGCTGGGAAGGCACGGCGACCATGGGGATCGTCAGTTTCATCGTGAGTCTGGCAATGCTTTGGCCCGGTTGCGCAAACCCCTTCGTGGCGAGCGCCATCGCCCTCACCGTGGCCCTGTTCGCCACCTTGCTCGAATCCTTTTCTAAGCTGGGCATCGATAACTTGACGGTGCCGATCGGCAGCAGTGCCCTGGCCTATGGCCTGATTCGCCTGTTTTGTCTAAACCTCCTCCCTTAGAGGGGTTTGGAACCAGACCAGGCTGCGGTAAAGTGGGGCCATCCCCCGTGAAACTTTTTTCTCCTAATTCCAGTCAACTGGATCGATCGGCTTCCACCTGTTCGTATTTAACTTCCTATGACAGTCACTGCCCTGCCCTACGCCCAACTTTCGGAGCTGACGATGCCCCCCCAGGTGGCCGATAATCCGGAGCAGTTGGATAACATCAAAGCTCAGATCGATCTGACGCTGATGGCCCTGGAATGTCTGGCGAATATCGGCTCCGAGGCCATGCTCCAGGCGGCCACGACCCTGAATTTGGAGTCCGTGGTCAGCGATCGCGTCGCCCTCTGGCGGCTGCGGCAGTCCAGTCCCCTACGGAAGGGCAGCGGCGGGCGTAAAAATTAGATGTCGAAGAAGCCCGCGCCATGGTGTTGATCGGTGCCCACCTGGCCAAGCAGCACAGCGAACTGATCCGCCGCGCCGTGGCCCTCCTCGAACAATTCACCGAACAAAATCGCCCGCCCCACCAGGCAGAACTGCTTGGCGACTACCTCGATCGCTTCCAGAACACCTACCAGGAGCGCATGGAGGAGCCGATGGTCACCCACAATGACCAACTCATCCACCTAGGGTTAAAGCTGCTGATCGATCTGCTTTTCTACAGCCAAAACCAAGGGGCAAAGCGGCTTTGGGGGGCCTTGCTCGATCGCACCCTCCAGGGCACAGGTCCCACGGCCTTCTGAACAAAGGATCCGGCCAAGGGCGATCGCAGCCTGTAAAATAGATTGTCACCCCACCGATACTTACGCTACTAGAACGCTAATCCCATGGCCTCCGAACCCACTGTTTTACGTCGCTACACCCCACCCACCTGCACCCTGGAGATCGCTGCCCAGCAGTCTCCCCTGTCGCGTTGGATGGGTAAGCTGGCCCTGAAGGACCTGCGGTTTAAGCTAAAACTTGATGATCCGCGTCTGGCGGACAAGGATTGGGTCGTATTGCGGGGCGACCAGGGGCAGCTCGAATCCCTCGTCGGGGTGGTGGGCGACTATGTGCAGAATTTCCTCAGCCAGTCCCAGGATTCCTACAGCGGCACGGCAGTTGCGCCTAAGACCTTCATTGCCAACGCCGCAGGAATTGCCCTCGAACCCTTTGGCCTGCTCTCCCACCAACTCCAGCTCGGGACCTTGGCCACGGCGGATTCCGGGGACAGCATTACGCTTAGCTCCACTCAACTGGCCGATCTAGCCTCGGCCCTCGATGACTACAATGCCGAGGCTACAGCCATTCCTAGCCTGGCCCGTCCCAACCTCAAGGCACTGAACTGGGGGGCTATAGCCGCTGGGGGCATCCTCACGGTGGGCCTAAGCACCGCTTTGTTGCAGGGACTCGATCCCAGCCGTCGCAATCAGCCGACCCAGGAAGCCAGCAGCGGCGATCAGCGGGTGGCGCTCCAGCCTTCGACGCCGCCTAGCCCAACGCCCTCCCCAGGCCTGACGCCCTTGCCCCTGGGCAGCATGTCTCCGCCGCCCCCCACGGGCATCACCATCACCCCCAACAATTCCGCCACGGCTTCCACCACCCCGCCCACCAGCACCACCACGACAACGACGACGACCACCACCCCGTCCGAAGCGCCGCCGATCGTCCCTGTCCCCGAGAAGGCCGATGGAAAACCCGTCATCAATCCGATTCCCACGGCTAGTAACAAGCCCGAAAGTGCTGGCGCTGCTACCAAGCAACAGTCATCAGATAACATTGCAAAAGACCTTCCTAAGCTAGAGGGTGCAAACGGCGACGCGATTACACCGAATGGCTCTACTGCCTCACGGAATGCTGCTCCGATCGCCCCCACTGCCCCCGCCTCTGTCCCTGTCCTGGCGAGTAATGCTCAATCCCAGGAGGTCCAGAGTTTCTTGGAGAGCAAGTGGCGAAAACCCGACACCATGATAGGAGATGCTGAATACCGGATCCAGATTGCCGCCGATGGGACCTGTCAGGCCATCGAAGCGACCAACGAAGCCGCTCGCCTGTACCTTGATCGCACGGGGTTTCCTCTAGAGGGCGAAAAATTTGTATCCCCCAACCCCGACGGTCGCCCATCTAATGTGCGGGTGGTAATCGACAAAACGGGAAAAATCCAGGTGTTTCTGGAGTAATAACACAAAAACAGCGGACCCGAATCTTTGGGTCCGCCATACGGTGATATAGAGCTAGAGGAAGTTTGAAACCATCTGAACACCAGCGCTAAGACTGCTTCGGGACAGTTTTAGCCTGCTTTGTCGCCGTTTTGGGCGCCGTCTTCGATCGCTGCGGCGAAATCACCAGATCCAGGGAATAATGGCCCGACCCCGTCACCTGTATTTCATAGACCTCACTTGCGGGCATCTGCCCCGTCCAGCGACGCGTCTGCTCCGCTGACTTATCGATCGAGCCCCCCGCCTCTCGCAACAGCGTCATCCGCGCATTCCCATCGAGCACCGCCGTCATCACCTGGCTCTCAAAGGCCCGCAGGCGATAGACCTGAGGTTGGTTCTCCTGAAGCACCCCCGTCATCACCTGGGAAATCTCCCCCGGCGCAAACTCAATCAGCTTCGGCCCATTCGACTTCTGCCCCTCACTCGGACGAAACGCCGCTGCCGCCGTCTCACCGCCTAGCACCTGATGACTGCTAGGTAACGGTTGGCGGATTGCCCAAGTTCCCACCCCACAGGTGACGAGCAACCCCGCCAGCATCAAGCGCTGGGGCGTCATCTTCGCCTGCCGAATCAGCGGCTGCCGCTGCTGATTCGGCTTGGTTGAGTGGCCACAGATGGTGTGGGCAACGCATCCCTCGGCATTTGCGTTTCCGCCACCGCCGCATTGTGGACGCGCCCGGCTATCCAATTCGACACCTGGGATCTCGCCAAGCTTTCCCCCGGTTCCAGCCCCTCCAAATCATCCAGCACCGCCTGGGCCGACGGATAGCGATCGCCCGGATGCAGGGCCAGCATGCGCTCTAGCACCAGGGCCAAGCGATCGCTGATTCTGGCATAGGGCTGCCAACACCAATCCAGCGTCAGCCCATCCAATAATTGCTGGGGCTCCCGGCCCGTCAGCAGCACCAAACAGGAGGCCGCCAGGGCATAGAGATCGCTATGGGGCTGCACCGTCCCAGTCTGCAACTGCTCGGGGGGCGCATAGCCCACCTTGCCCACCCGCGTCATCGTCGAAAGGCTGGTCAATCCCCCCGTTGCCTCCTTCACGGCCCCAAAATCCAACAGCACAGGCAAGCCTAGACAATAGTCGTTCGAGCCCCCCGCACCGACACCCTGATGATCTGCGCCCTGATGACCTGCACCCTGATTGTTAACACCCTGATGATCCGCACCCTGATGAATCGATCGACCCGGCACCCCGAGACTTTGCAACACCAAATTATCCGGCGAAATATCGCGGTGGACGATTTGGCGATCGTGGAGATAACTCAATACGGGCAGTAGATGTCTAAGTAGATGCAACACCTCGGCCTCAGAAAATGTCCGACGCATCGCCGATCGAGCCTTCAACAGCTCCCGATAGGTCCGCCCCGGCACATAGTCCTGGACCAAAAATAACCGCTCCTCCCATTCAAACGCCGCCCAAAACCTAGGAATCTGGGGATGCTGAATCTGGTGGAGTATGCTCGCTTCTCGTTGGAAGAGAGCCTTCGCCTTTTCGACCACCATCGCATCTTGGTAGGACACTGTGAACTCCTTGACAACGCAAGGCTCATCAAAGCGCTCCTGATCCAACGCGAGGTAGGTCCGACCAAAGCCCCCCTGCCCGAGAAGATGTTTTATTCGATACCGCTCCCGGAGGAGAACATCGGATTCAATCACGGAACTTACCTGAATGGTCCGGAGGCCCACGGACAGCCAACGGATGAGTAGATGCACTAACCTGATGTATTAATTTTGACCTAGAAAAACCTAAGTGCCCACGGGGTCTGACCCCCACGGGCCAGAACCTTCATCAGCCCTTGATGGTCCCTTCATGAATCCTTGTTAAGCGATCCCAGCCTGGGCGGAACTAGGCTTGACTGGCTTAGAAAGTTAAGCGACACTTACAAGTAGCGGAATTCAGTCTTCAATTCTTAAGAAGTTCTGTGACGTTTCGCATCTGTTTCGATTGAATTGTTTCAATAGGTTCAGGTCTGGTATGGAAACCTTGGAGTTCATCATCTATCCCGATGGGCGTGTGCAGGAAACAGTCACGGGTATTACCGGGACCTCCTGTGCTGATGTGACGGCGAAGATTGAAGCGGCGCTTGGTCGAGTCATCACCCAAGAGAAAACCTCTGAGTTTTTTGCCCAGACGATCGAGTCGGAAAACCTGGCCACCACCCAGACCACCTTCAGTGAGTGGTAGGTCCTCCGCCCTTGCCCGATTTGTTAAACATTTTGAATTTAGGTACTGTCATGTCTCACTTTAGCCAGATTAAGACCCAGATTCGTAACCTGAAGCCCCTCTACGCGGCCCTTGCTGATCTGGGCCTAACCTGGAAGTCCGGTCCCTCCTCGGTACGCGGATACCAGGGCCAGACCCAGACGGCTGAAGTGGTGATCGAGCAGGCCAATGGTTATGATGTGGGGTTTGCCTGGAATGGTCAGGCCTACGAACTGGTGGCGGACATGCAGTTCTGGCAGTTGAATCACTCGGTCGATCGCTTCCTTAGCCAAGTCACCCAGCGCTACGCCTACCATACGATCGTCGAAGAAACGGCGGCCCAAGGGTTCCAGGTGGCGGAAGAGCGTAGCCAGCAGGACGGTTCGATTCGGTTGGTGCTCCAGCGCTGGAGCTAGTCGAGCTTTGTTGAAGCCAGTTTTGTTGAAGCCATCCTCTGGAGTTTGCCATGGATGAACGGTCTGGATTTGAGCCGGAACTGGGGGGGCGCGGTGTTCGGATCCGATCGCTCTGGGTTCGAGCCGGAATTGGGGGGCATGGTGCGGCAGCGGGGGGTCTACGTCGATGAGCCCACCTGCATTGGATGTCTCCACTGTGCCCATGTGGCCCGCAATACCTTTTATATTGAGCCCGACTATGGGCGCTCGCGGGTGATTCGTCAGGATGGGGACTCGGAGGAGCTGGTTCAGGAGGCCATAGACACCTGTCCGGTCAACTGTATCCATTGGGTGGAATATCGGGAAATCAAGATCCTTGAGGCGGAGCGGAAGGACCAGATTTTGGCGCCCGTTGGGTTTCCTGTGGAGCGGGTTTCGGCTCGGAATCGATCGCAACGTCCCTCCTAAGCTTCATCATGGGCCACTTCCGGCTCCGGCATTGACGACAGCGTACCTTCCGAAACCTCGTTATATCGGGGCTGAGTCTTGACGATCGTCTGGATCACAAAGGGTAAATTGGCCCCCTTCAGGCCGCGACGGACTCGTTCCGGGGTTTCTTCAAACAGCACAAACAGTGGATAGCGCTTCTCCGCCCCTTCGTTGAGGAAATGCTGATACTTGGGCGGCAGCATCCAGTCGTATTCCTGGCCCAGCAGCAACTGCGTTTTACGCCAGCGGCCCAATAGGTCCGAGAAATCCTCCTCCGGGCGATGGACAAACACAAACACCTCATGGCCCGTCTTAATCTTCCACTCCGGATCGCACATCAAAACCACCACCTCACAGGGCAGTAAAGTAGGCTCATAGGTTTTGAGCTGGGCATGGGCTAGGTGCTCAATCTTGCGCAAACGCACGATCGGCATCGGAATCGTAATCAAACTCTCGGTAGGCCGCCTCATGCTAGGCATCAGCTCTAGGTAGGGCCGATGCTGCTTGAGGAGCTCGATCGCTTCGCTGGACTGGCTATAGGTCGCCAACAGCTCTTCATAGTGGTCCCGTTCGATCGTCATAGTCGAAGAACCTTAACCCAGTGCCTCGAAGACCTTAAACATCGGCAAATACATGGCCAGCAAGATCGAAGCCACCATACCCCCCAGGAACAGAATCATGATCGGCTCCATGATACTGGTCAGGGCCTTCACGGCCTGCTCCACTTCATCTTCGTAGAAGTCGGCCACCTTCATCAGCATCTGGTCCACTTCCCCAGTCTCTTCCCCAATGCTGATCATCTGGATCGCCATGGGTGGGAAGACCTGCTCGCGCTGGAGAGCAAGGCTAATCATGCCGCCCGTCTGAATCTCCTTGCGGGCCTCATCCACGGCGTTGGCGATCACCTGGTTGCCTGCGGTATCGCGGACAATCTCCAGGGAGGTCAAAATCGGCACCCCAGAGCGAGTCAACGCCCCAAAGGTCCGGCAGAAGCGAGCCGTGGCGGTTTTCTGAATCAAATCCCCGAACAAGGGCATTTTTAGGGAGAAGCGATCGATCGTCTCCCGGCCCACGCGGGTGCTGTAGTACTTCTTGTAGGCAAAGATCACCACGGGAATCATCACAATTAGGATCAAGACCCTGGGACTGCGTAGAAATTCACTAATTGCCAACATGGCCAGCGTGAACCCCGGCAGTTCGATCCCGATTTCTTTAAAGATGTTCGCAAAGATCGGAATTAGGAAAATACTCATCCCCAGGAAGATGATCGTTGCGATAATCCCCACCACCACTGGGTAGGCCATGGCCGACTTGATCTGGTTCTGCAAGCGGGCCGTATCTTCGAGCAGTTTGGCCAGACGGTTGAGCACTTCGTCGAGGACACCACCGACCTCGCCCGCTTGGACCATGCTGGTGTAAAGGTTGTCAAAACAAGCGGGGTGCTTGCGCATGGCGTCGGAGAGGTTGGTCCCCTGCTGGACGTCGCTGCTGATATCCATCAGTGCCTGCTTCAGGCGGGGGTTGGGGCATTGCTCGGACAGCACACCCAGGCCCCGCACCATGGCCACCCCCCGCATTCACCAGCGTCGCAAACTGACGGGAGAACACCGCCTTATCCTTGACGCTGACCCCGCTAAACGAATTAGCGAACTTCTTAAAATCAAAGCCCTCGCCCCCCTTCTTGAGGTCCTGCACGAACATGCCCTGCTGGCGCAGCGCGGTGCGGGCCTCATTGATGGAACTGGCAGTAATGGTTTCGCGCTTCGTTTTTCCCTGGGAATCTCGGACGCGGGCGACAAAGGTAGGCATGGTGGTGAGTCAAAAGCAAGAACGATGAAGCATTGACCGATCGCGAATCAGAGCAAACAATAGCGATCCAAACAAGACTTATATGGTCTCAATCATAGTCGAGTTATCAGAGGATGAACCCCGTGATTGCCGAATTTTGAGAACCGATGTTCCTGCGTTCAGGGGCATCGGTTCCCAAGTAGAGCCAATCTATCGATTAGCCCCGGCCCCGGCCGCATTGGGCGCCCCCCCCATCAAGCGCTGGAGTTCGTCGGGGCGGGAGGTTTTCGACATGGCGGCGTCAAAGGAGATCAGGCCCTGCTTATAGTAGTCAGAGAGGACCTTCTCCAGGGTCTGCATGCCGAGCTTACCGCCCGTCTGGATGGCTGAGTAGATCTGCGCCGTCTTCCCTTCCCGAATCAGGTTGGAGATAGCGGGGGTAATCACCATTAGCTCCTGGGCCATGATCCGGCCATACTCACCGGGTTTGGGGTTCTTCTTGGACACCAGGGTTTGGCTGAAGACGGCGATCAGGGAGTTGGACAACTGCACCCGCACCTGGGTTTGGCGCTCCGAGGGGAATACGTCGATGATCCGGTCAACGGTCTGGGCGGCGGAGCTGGTGTGCAGGGTGCCCATGACCAAGTGGCCCGTTTCAGCGGCGGTGATCGCCAGGGAAATCGTCTCCAAATCCCGCATCTCGCCCACCAGAATGATGTCGGGATCTTCGCGCAGGGCGGCCCGCAGCGCGTTGGCAAAGCTCTTGGTGTCCTCGCCCAACTGACGCTGGTGGACCAGGCATTTCTTGGGTTCGTAGACAAATTCGATCGGATCTTCCACCGTCAGAATATGCTCGGCCCGCGTCCGGTTGATCAAGTCCAGCATGGCGGCGAGCGTCGTGGTTTGCCAGATCCTGTGGGACCTGTCACTAGGATCAAACCACGGGGCTTCTCAGCCATTTCCCGGACCACATCCGGCAGACCCAATTTCTCAAAACTAGGAATCTTGGAACTCAAGGCCCTCAGACAGGCCGCATAGGTGCCCCGGTCCTTATAGACATTCACCCGGAAACGGGCCAAACCCCGCACGCCGTAGGAGCAGTCCAGTTCCCAGTTCTGCTCTAGGTTTTTGCGCTGGGTGTTATTGAGCATGCTGAAGATCAGGCGCTGGCATTCTTCGGCACTGAGGGAGCGATCGCCGATCGGCTGCAAATGGCCGCTAATCCGAAAATAGGGCGGCAAACCTGCGGTCAGATGGAGGTCAGAACCACCCATTTCGACCAGCTGTTCCATCAAATCTTCAATCATCAACTCCATGCTGAGTCTCTCCTTGGTGCGATGCGAGTAGTGGGTTTGTACAGGCTAAAACGTCAAATCCTGGATCGGCCCCAACGGGACAGCTCCAGGATACTCACGAAATCTATTCTTCGAAACGCGATGTCAAACAATAGGGGCAATCCAGCCATTCTTGCTTCAGTTCCGCCGCACAGGTGCGACAGCTCAACACACTCTTACGCTTGGTCTTGAGTTCGGACTCTAGACCGGTATCGGTGAAGGTAACGCGTTCCACTTCCTCCAAGGTGGTCAATCCTTCGCGGACCAGATTCAGACTGTAGGCCAGGAGCGTAATCATGCCCTCTTCGATCGCCACTTCCTTAATCTGTTCCGTAGGAGCCCCCTTGGTGATCAAAACCTGGAGACGCTCAGAAACGCGCATCACCTCATAGACCCCGCAGCGACCTTTGTAGCCACCACCGGAACATTTGGGGCAGAGCGTACCGCGTTCCTTGGCCGAGTGAATCTCAGGATTTGAGAGGGTGTTGGCCTTGTAGAGGGTCATATTGGATGACCCCGCCCCGGTGAAGCCAAACCGGGCCAGCTCCTCCGCTGAGGGCTTATAGGGCACGCGGCATTCATCGCAGACCCGGCGGACCAGGCGCTGGGCGACGACCCCGATCAAGGCGCCGGAGACCATGAAGGGCTCGACGCCCATTTCATCGAGGCGGGCGATCGCCCCCGCTGCATCGTTGGTATGGAGTGTGGTTAAGACCAAGTGACCCGTCAGGGCCGCTTCAATAGCGGTCTTGGCCGTTTCCTTATCTCGGGTCTCACCCACCAGAATCACATCCGGATCTTGGCGGAGGAAGGCCCGCAGGATGGCGGCGAAGTCCATGCCCTTTTCGCGGATCACCTGGACCTGGGTGAGGCCGGGGAGGGAGTACTCGATCGGATCTTCAGCCGTACTGATGTTGACGCCGGGTTCGTTCCGTTCCGCCAAGGCCGAGTAAAGCGTCGTGGTTTTACCAGAGCCCGTGGGGCCTGTCACGAGGATCAGACCAAAGGGACGGCGAACCATTTCCTGGACGATCGACAGGGCGTTGGGCTCCTGAATCAACTTATCGAGACCGAGCTGGGTGACAGAGTTGTCCAGAATCCGCAGTACGACCTTTTCGCCATGTTTGCTGGGCAGGGTATTGACCCGGAAGTCAATTTTGCGGCCTTCGTAGATTCGACGAATCCGGCCATCCTGGGGCGCGCGACGCTCGGCGATATCCAACTGGGAAATAATCTTGAATCGGGCCGTCACCGCTGGAATGATCTTCTTCGGCAGCGCCTCAAAGGCTTCCTGCAAGACGCCATCCTTACGGAAGCGCACCCGCAGAAACTCCTCTTGGGGCTCCACGTGGATATCCGAAACCCCATTTTGCAAGGCTTTAATCAGAATCTTGTTGACCAGCGTAATAATCGGCGCGGCATCGGCTTCGGCGGAGTCGAGGTCCATTTCAGCGGCATCAAGCTCATTGACCTCTTCCAGGCCCTCTAGGCCTTCGAGATCCGATCGCACATCCACTTTTTGCTGCTGATCAAGCTGCTGTTGCTTATTGACCTGCTCGTCGAGGTAACCCGAAATCAGACGGTTGTAATCTTCAAGGGTGATCACCAGGCGTTGGAGACTATAGCCCTTGGCTCGCAAAATGCGGTTCAGGTCATCCTGGGCATCAAGATTGTCGGGATCGACCATCGCCACCAGGACAAAGGCGGGTTCCGCGTCACTCTTCGAAAGGGGGATCAGGCGATAGCGGCGGCAGAGATCAACGGGGATCAGTGCCTCAATTAGCTGGCCGACTTGATTGGCCGAGACCTGGTTGATCTCAGGATCAAGGGATTCGACCCCATAGAGAATTTTGAGCTCAAACAGTTGCTGCTTCTTATACTGGCGCAGGAGTTCTGGCGAAAGCTGTTGACCGGTGATCAGCTCCAACGCTTCTGTCAGAGGCTTACCAGTCCGGCGGCTGTCCATTAGAGCTTTCTGAACTTGCTCTTGATTGGCAAACCCAGACTGAACTAGCTTGTTGCCGAAGGGCGAGAGATTGTTCTGGACAACAAGGGCGCGCCGCTGAGAGGGGGAGTTAGTCATAGCTGTGATACACAAGGGTCGCTTCTATACAATATGCCCCAAAAAACCAGAAGGGCACGCTGAGAATCCAAAATTGATGGGAAATCTCTCCGGACAAACCTGCGGCCAACCTGAATCAGGCTGAATCGAACAAAGGTGGAACGAGGCGCAACTGACAAGCTATCCTAGAAAGGATTGTCTGATATATCTAGAATTCAGACCCCACGTGGGAGCCCTCCCCACCAGGTTGGATTGTCAGACAGCAAGCCATATGTTTTAAAGGGAACAAAACGCGCTCATGATCGAGGAAACCAATCCCCTAGAGGAAGCGGCGGCGACTCAAGCCCCACCCTCCTCTGAGTCAAATGCCGAAAATATCGAGGAACTGCTTGAGGACAATGGGGAGATTCCAGAACTCATTGACCCTGAGGCATCCCCCTCCGAGGCAGCGCCTCCCTCGGCTAGCAGCGATGAAGACGAAACAGACTATGAAGCGGCTTTTCTTGAGCTGCGCGGCAGCTATGCCGCCAAGGAGCGGGAATGTGAAGCCCTGAAGACCCAGAGTGACGATCGCCAAAATCAATATCTGCGCCTGGCTGCTGATTTCGAAAATTTCCGCCGCCGTACCCAGAAGGAAAAGGAAGATCTTGAGGTGCAGATCAAGATCAATTCCCTGGGAGAACTGCTCTCGGTGGTCGATAACTTTGAGCGGGCCAGATCCCACCTCAAACCCCAAACCGATTCAGAGCTGACCATGCACAAGAGCTACCAAGGGGTATACAAGGACATGGTCGATCGCCTGAAGAAGCTAGGGGTCTCGCCCATGCGATCGGAGGGTCAGATGTTTGACCCGAATCTCCACGAGGCGGTCATGCGCGAGCCGACGGACCAGCATCCGGAGGGAACGGTTGTGGAGGAGCTGGTGGCGGGTTACATGATTGGGGAGCGGGTGCTGCGTCACGCCATGGTGAAGGTGGCGGCGGCCCCAGAGGACGGTTAACTCAAGGGACCTAGCGTTTTGTTGTTAGGTAGAAACATCAAGGCAGGTCAGGGAATTCTTGCCTTGAATGTTTCCGGATTTCTCGTTGATGAAAGCGAGAAATGTATCAAGATTTGGGCATGATTGTGAGAGGGTGCATAGACTAGACTGTGGGAGTTTTGGCTAAACGTGCTGATACTCGGCTGTTTGCCAGGTTTCTTCGGTTCCACTGCTGCGGTGACACAAGATCGCGCAGTACAAACCTTTGCATAAAAAAGTTTGCGAAATCTGAAGGAATAGGACATAACCATAGAGTGTGCGACTATTTAGCCGCTCTAGACCAAATCAAGCATCTTACGTACCGTTACCGCCGCGAGTTATGGGAAAAGTTATTGGGATTGACCTGGGTACCACGAATAGTTGCGTCTCTGTTCTAGAGGGCGATCAGTCTGTCGTGATTCCAAATACTGAGGGCGGACGGACCACCCCCAGTATTGTGGGATTTGGCAAGGCCGGTGAGCGCCTAGTTGGCCAACTGGCCAAGCGCCAAGCCGTCACGAACGCAGAGAATACGGTTTACAGCATTAAGCGCTTCATTGGTCGCCGCTGGGATGACACCCAGGAGGAGCGATCGCGCGTCCCCTACAATTGCGCCCAGGGCAAGGATTCAACGGTCAACGTTGAAATTCGCGGCCAAGCCTACACGCCCCAAGAGGTGTCGGCCATGATTCTGCAGCGCCTCAAGCAGGATGCGGAAGCCTACTTGGGTGAGCCCGTCACGGAGGCTGTGATTACTGTCCCGGCCTACTTTAGTGATGCCCAGCGTCAGGCGACGAAGGATGCGGGGACGATCGCGGGCCTCGAAGTCCTGCGGATCATCAACGAGCCCACGGCGGCGGCCCTGGCCTACGGCGTGGACAAGCAGGACCAGGAGCAGCAGGTTCTGGTCTTTGACCTCGGCGGCGGCACCTTTGACGTCTCGATCCTGCAATTGGGCGATGGCGTCTTCGAAGTGAAGGCCACCTCGGGCAACAACCACCTCGGCGGCGATGACTTCGATGCGGTGATCATGTCCTGGCTGATTGATGCTTTCAAACAGCAGGAAGGGATCGACCTTTCCACGGACAAGATGGCGATTCAGCGCCTGCGGGAAGCGGCAGAACGGGCCAAGATTGATCTCTCTGGCACCATGACCAGCACGATCAACCTGCCGTTCATCACCGCCAATGAGTCCGGGCCAAAACACCTGGAAGCTGAATTGAGCCGGGCTAAATTTGAAGAGCTGGCCAGACTTGATCCAGGGCACGATCGAGCCCATGGAGCAGGCCCTCAAGGATGCCGATATGAAGGTCGAGGATATCGATCGGATTCTGTTGGTGGGCGGGTCCACTCGGATTCCAGCGGTGCAGGAGGCTCTGAAGGCCTTCTTTAATGGGAAGACCCCCGATCGATCGATCAACCCTGACGAAGCCGTTGCCCTTGGCGCAGCAGTTCAGGCAGGGGTACTCGGTGGGGAAATCAAGGATCTGCTGCTGCTGGATGTGACACCGCTGTCGCTTGGGATCGAAACCCTGGGCGAAATGTTCACCAAAATCATCGAGCGCAACACGACCATTCCTTCGAGCCGCGCCCAGGTCTTCTCTACTGCCACCGATGGTCAAACTTCCGTGGAGGTCCATGCCCTCCAGGGTGAGCGGGCCATGGCGAGGGATAACAAGAGTTTGGGTAAGTTCCAACTCACAGGCATCCCACCTGCCCCCCGAGGTGTGCCTCAAATTGAGGTGACCTTTGAGATCGATGCCAACGGAATTTTGAAGGTTTCGGCGAAGGACTTGGGGACTGGTCGTGCCCAGGGCGTTGAGATCAGCAACACGGGCGGTCTGAGCGGTAGCGAAATCGAGCGGATGCGCCAGGAATCTGAACTCTTTGCGGAGGATGATGCTAAGCGCAAGGAAATGGTGGAGCTGAAGAACAAGGCCGACAACCTCTTCTACACCTACGAAACCACCCTTCGCGACAACAGCGAACTGATCGGCGACAGTCTCAAAACTGAAGCGGCGGA
This sequence comes from Alkalinema sp. RU_4_3, assembly GCA_012031975.1. Classification (GTDB taxonomy): domain Bacteria; phylum Cyanobacteriota; class Cyanobacteriia; order Leptolyngbyales; family Leptolyngbyaceae; genus JAAUSA01. The sequence continues at coordinate 14,591 of JAAUSA010000010.1, forward strand.
GAAGCTGGCGGCGCTCAAGGCGGCCATGAATAGTTCTGCCACCTCCGTGGCGGATATGTCCGGGCGGATTGAGGCCTTGCAGCAGGTTCTGTTTGCGATCGGGGCGGCGGTCTATAGCGGCGGTGATAGTGGTGGTGGTAGTGGTGGTGGTAGTGCAGCGGCCACTCCAACTCCAACCCCAACCCCTGCAGCTAATTTTGATGCAGCGGCGACGGTACAGGCACCGACGCCCAGTGCCGATCCCTTCGGAGAGGATCCCTTTGCGGCTCCGACGGTGGCAGCCCCGAGTGATGATCCCTTTGCGGCAATGCCCACCAGTGGCGGCGGTGTGAGCGATGATCCCTTCGATCTCGATGCTACGATTACGGCGGATTACGAAGCCGTGGATTAGCACTAGAACTCAAGATGCTCGATTCAGGGGTCAGTTCCGCTTAAGGGCAGAACTGACCCCTAGTACTTTTAAATACAGAGGCGCTATTTGGGGGGTATGGATCGGTAATCCGAGTGTTGTATCCGTATGTCAAGGGGCGTAATAGAGTATTACAATTGGAGGCTGAACTGGCCTTGTTCAGGTCAAGTTTCTGGTGTCTTTCATCCCCCCCGCAAGAGCGAAGCAGTACCTATGGCGCGTGACTATTACGAACTTCTTGGCGTTTCTCGAAGTGCCGACAAAGAGGAAATTAAGAAATCCTTTCGGCGTCTCGCACGTAAGTACCATCCCGATGTGAACAAAGATCCGGGGGCGGAGGATACGTTTAAGGAGATCAACCGGGCCTATGAGGTGCTGTCGGAACCTGAGATGCGCGAGCGCTACGATCGCTTCGGCGAGGCAGGCGTCAGCGGGGGCGGCGGCGCTGGCGGCTTCCAGGACTTTGGCGACATGGGTGGCTTTGCCGATATTTTTGAGAGTTTCTTTGGGGGCTTTGCGGGGGGCGGTCCCCAGGCCCAGGGCGGTGGTGGACAGCGGCGGCGCAATGGACCTATGCGGGGGGATGACCTGCGTCTTGACCTGAAGCTGGACTTCCGAGAAGCGATCTTCGGCGGCGAGAAGGAAATTCGCATCAGCCACCTAGAAAGCTGTACAACTTGCAGCGGCTCCGGGGCCAAGTCCGGCAGTCGGCCCAAGACCTGTGGGACCTGTAATGGTCAAGGTCAGGTGCGTCGGGCCACCCGCACGCCCTTTGGCAGTTTTACCCAAGTGGCGGCTTGTCCGACCTGTGATGGCTCGGGCCAGGTGATCGAGGACAAATGCGAGGTTTGCGCGGGCAAGGGCCAGCGTCAGGAAACCAAGAAGCTGAAGATCAGTATTCCAGGGGGTGTGGACAACGGCACTCGTTTGCGGGTTTCAGGGGAGGGCGATGCAGGCATGCGCAGCGGTCCCCCTGGCGATCTGTACGTTTACCTCTTCGTCAATGAAGATGCGCTGTTCCAGCGTGATGGGTTGAACATTCTGTCTAACTTCAAGATCAGCTACCTCCAGGCGATTCTTGGTGCGAAGGTGGCTGTTGAGACGGTGGACGGTCCAGAGGAAGTGACGATTCTCCCTGGCACCCAGCCCAATACGGTGATTAACCTCGAAGGCAAGGGTGTGCCGCGTCTGGGCAATCCCGTCAACCGTGGCAACCACCTCTTGACCGTGGCGATCGAGATTCCCAAGACCGTCAGCGCCGAGGAACGGGAGCTGCTGGAAAAACTCGCGACACTGCGGGGCGATCGCGTCGGTAAGGGCGGCATTGAAGGCTTCTTCGGCAAGGTGTTTGGCCAATGATTACTCCGGACCTACAGATCGATCTGCGGGGCACTCCCTGCCCGATCAACTTTGTCAAAACCAAGCTCAAGCTGGAAAAGATGGAATCTGGCCAGGTTTTGGAAGTCTGGCTCGATCCGGGGGAGCCCGTGGAGCAGGTGCCGGATAGCCTGCGTATGGAGGGCTACACCATTGAGGCGATTGACGATCGATCGGGGTTCTTTGCCCTGCTGATTCGCAATACGCAATGAGCCAGCCTTTACTCGGGACGGTCGTCGCGGCCCAGGCCAACTACTACTTCGTCCGATTGACCTCTGGGGAGCAGTTGCTCTGCGTCAAGCGAGCGCTGCTGCGCAAACTGGGCCATCGGGTGATGGTGGGGGACCAAGTGGAGGTCGAGGAGCCGGACTGGCAGGGGATGCGGGGAGCGATCTGTGGGGTTTTGCCGCGTCGGAGTCTGCTCGATCGACCTCCCGTGGCCAATGCCAGCCAGGTATTGCTGGTTTTTGCTATGGCCCAGCCTGCCCTCGATGAGATTCAGTTGAGTCGTTTTTTGGTGACGGCGGAGTCCACGGGGATTGAAGTATTGCTTTGTTTGAGTAAGGCGGATTTGATTGAGCCGGAGGAGCAGGCGGATTGGCGGCAGCGTCTGACGGATTGGGGCTATCCACCGCTGTTGATTAGTGCTCAGTCAGGTTGGGGGCGCGATGCTCTGCTGGGGAGGTTGGCCGATGGCATCACGGTGGTTTCGGGGCCTTCTGGGGTAGGGAAGTCTAGCTTAATCAACTGGCTGATTCCGGATCTCGAAATCCGGGTGTCGGCGGTATCGGGCAAGCTGGAGCGCGGTCGCCATACGACCCGCCATGTGGAATTGTTTGAATTGCCCCAGGGAGGATTGCTGGCGGATACGCCGGGGTTTAATCAGCCGGATCTGCTGGGAAGTCCGGAGGAGATTGGCCAGTATTTTCCGGAGGTGCGATCGCGCCAGGGCCATTGTCAGTTCAGCGACTGTCTGCACCGCGAGGAGCCGGGCTGCGGGGTGCGGGGGGATTGGGATCGCTATGATTTCTACCTGTTGGTGCTGGAGGAGGCGATCGCGCGGGCGGCCATAGAGGCCAAGCAGGCCAACCGCAAAACCAACCTCAAGCAAAAAAATAAGGGCCAGGGCCAGGTCACCTATGAGCCGATTTTGGACACAAAGTACCGCAAGAAGGGCCGCAATACGGAGCAGCAGACCATGAAGCTCCTCAAGGGCAAGCCAGAGGATCTGCCAGAGGAACCTGATTAGTCCTCCGGGTCGAGACCGAGCGATCGCAGCCGTTCGGCCAGCTGGTCGGCTCGCTGTCGTTGGCGATCGGTTTCTTGGGTTTGCTGGTCGATGATTTGGCGTTGGCGATCGACTTCCTGTTTTTGTTGCTCCATGAACTGCAAATGCTGCTGAACTAGGACGCGCTGTTGGAGAGCCTCTTCGCTGGGGGTCGGAACCAGATCGCCATTGGGGAGGAAGTAGCGCAACTGGCTGTCGGAGATGCCGAGATAGAGGTTGAGTACCTCACTCCAGCGGTGCCCCTTGGCGTCCGTGGGTATGGGCTGATAACGGCGGTTGACCAGGCGAAACCCCTGAAACTCCATGGTTTCGGGGGAGAACCAGAAATACTCGTAGGTATGGAAACTGTTTTGGTAGAGCTCTTTTTTGAGGCTGCGATCGACTTCGGCGGTTGAATCCGACAGCAGCTCAATAATCAGATCAGGATACTTGCCGTCTTCTTCCCAAACCACCCAAGACTTACGCGGTTTACGTTCGGTATCTTGGACGAGAAACAGGTCAGGCCCTCGGAAGTCGCGGTTCTTCAACTGCTGGCGACTGAAGTAGACGGTCAGGTTCGCACCTAGGAAGAAGTCTGTGCGATTATGCCACAGCAGCTCTAGGGAGGCCACCAAGACCATTAACTGGATGTAATGCAGTGAACTTTCCATTTCAGGCTCATCACTTTCAAACCGACGGGCGTCGGGCATTTCATCGGCTAACTTCTGGATGATCGAGACCATAGAACCTCTGCCTCAAACTGGAATACCCTCCAGGATAATGCATGGGTTTGGGGGATTCACGCATCGACCCTAGGAGGTTGTGACAGCTCTACCCTAAGGCAGAGATTGACTCAGCGCCACAGCAACGAAAGGGACTGCAAAACGCCGATCACGACACCCAAAACGCCGCCGAGGTTGACGATCGCCTGGAGTTCCGTTTGAACCAGATCGTTCAACCCCGCTTCTAGCTCTGAGGGGGGCGTGGCGATGATGCGATCGACGATCACCTGCTCTAACTGAAGAATCGGCAGCACCTCGGCCACGATGGATTCGAGATCGCGCTCCAGGTAACGCTCTAGAATGCGGGCCAAATCGGCGCTGATTAGGTCCAGGGAGGTGTCCATGACGTCGGACTTGCGGAGGCGATCGAGCAGCAACCTGGACACCTTGGGCCAGTCCATGGAGCCACTGAGTCCTGTGAGCAGCTCTACGCCTTGATCCTGAAGGAAGTGCCGTACGGTGTTGCCAAAGGTTTTGCGCAGTTGGCGGACGGTGGTGACGGGCAGGTTTTGGAGGGAGAGGTTTTGGAGGCTTTCTTTGAGGCGGCGGGCGATATTGAGGGACTGGACTAGATCCGTCAAGATGGCATTGCTGGCCTCGCGCTCCTCCAGGCAAAAACTCCGTAGGCGAATCAGGGAATTGCGCACCCCGAAGAGATTGGCCACCACCCAGTAGGTGCCGCTGGTTTTCTCGCGGAAGCGATCGTCGATGGTGGCGATGGTGCGATCGGTCAGAAAATCAATCAACAGCAGCCGCATCACATCGGGCGGCAGCACCGTCTCCAAAATCCACCGGGCCAACTGGTCCGCCTGCTGGTCGGTCAACTGGAATTCTAGGAGGACGCGATCGAAGATTTGATCCAACTGGGCCTGGAGGAAATTCTCTCGCTCGGCTAAGACGGACAGGAGTTTGGGCAGGGACTCGCTAAAGAGGTCTTCCAGGATATGGGCGAGGATCTCGCTAGTCTTCTGCTGTTTGTTCGACTGGACTTGATCTAGAGCCAGACGCAGCAGCCAGAGGATCGCCTGCTGTACCCGATCGAAGCGCAGCAGACGCCGAGCGATGTTTTCGATCTCATCGGGGGTGAGGAGCGAGCCTGTGATGGAATCGGCGATCCGCTGGCCGAGGCGAGCCTGGTTGCGGGGAATCACGCCCGGTGTGAAGGGGATCTGCCAACTGCCTAGGAACTTCGGTTCGTAGGGCCGAAACAGCATGCGGATCGCGATGTCATTGGTGAAGTAGCCAATCACACCGCCGATCACGGGGGGTGCAACGTATAACCAGACTGTGGGGAGATCCAAGGGGATTGACCGTAGCGAATAGGGCCATTTCTATTTTGTGCCAACGAGGACCCCCATGGTGCCCTCGGCAATGGGGTAATGTACGACCTGGCTAAAGCCCGCTGCCTGTGCTAGCTGGACCTGCTCCTTGCCCGTGGGAAAGCGATCGAGGCTGGGTGCAATGTAGGCATACTCCTCAGTAAAACCCATCTGCTTGGCCGCTGGCACCACCAGATTATCCAGGTACCACTGCTGAAACCCCCGCACCAGTGGATTCGAGGGGCGATGCATATCGAGGATCGCAAACGTAGAGCCCGGTTTGAGTACCCGGTAGAGTTCCGCCAAACTTTGCGGGATGTCAGTGACGTTGCGCAGGCCGTAGCTCATGGTGGCGCAGTCCATGCTGCTGTCGTCAAAGGGCAAGGCTAGAACATCGGCTTGGATCCATTGAACGCGATCGCCGTTTTTCGCCTTTGCCGCCCGTTCCCTGGCAATATCCAACAGGTCAAAGGAGAAATCCACACCGTAGACTGTCCCGAAGGGGCCGACGCGATCGGCCAGCATCAGGGCCACATCCCCACTGCCACAGCAGAGATCCAGCGCTTGGGATCCGGGCTTGGGATCGGCCCATTTGACGGCCATCTGCTTCCAGATTTTGTGCTGGCCTAAGCTGAGGACTTGATTGAGGCGATCGTATACGGGCGCAATGGTATTAAAGAGGCTTTGAACGGAGGTGGCGTTTGTCATTATGGTTGTCTTAAAACCGTCAAACCCATATTCCCACGAGAGAAAGCCCCAAAAACATCTGTTTCAGGGCCACAAGGAGAACGCTTAAGGCTAGGCCGCAACCAGGGGACGGTAATGACGGCTGCAGGTGATGGAAAGGGCCACCTGCTGGGCTGCCAGATGCATCAACACCAGCTCATCTTCCCGGAGGGAGAAGGGCGACTTCCACTGCAGGGATAATAGACCCATCACCTCATCGCGCAGGGCCACGGGCATCACCACATGGGACTGCACACCCGAGGCTCCGTAGTGGCCCTGGGCCGAGAGCCCAGCATCGGTGGGCACGTTGAAGCAAGCCTGCATTTGACCACTCCGAATTGCGGCTTGGGCCAGCGGGTCCTGGGCCAACCAGTTTTGACCTTCGCCCCAACTGCCCTGGGCTTCCACCAGCTTGCCCGCTTCCACCACCTGAATCAGACAGTGATCGGCGCTGAAGCTGTCACCAAAGGCGAGGGCGATCGGATCCAGGCTGCTGCCCAGGGTTTCCGACTGCTGGGCCACACCCACGAGGCGAGCGAGGAGCGCCATTTGGGCCTGGGATCGGCGCAGCTCTTCGGTCCGCTGCTTGAGGACTTCGTAGGTTTCTGCGGCCCGGTGGACGACGGCCTTCAGTTCCTCTGGATCCCAGGGCTTGGTGATGTACTTGTAAACCTGTCCTGAGTTGATTGCTTCGACTAGGTCTTCCACATCGGTGAAGCCTGTCAAGATGATCCGGACTGTGTCTGGAAACTCTGGCACCGTGCGGCTGAGGAACTCCGTCCCCTTCATTTCAGGCATCCGCTGGTCGGAGATAATCACCGCCACTTCGCCCTCGGCCTGCAAAATTTCTAGGGCGCGCACACCACTTTCGGCCTTCAAAACCTGAAAGTCCCGGCGGAAGGTGCGGTATAGCAGATCTAAGTTGTCGGGCTCGTCGTCCACAACCAGCATTTTGGCTTTCTTGGGGCGATCGAGACTAGTCAGTTGGCGACTAATCGCTTCTAGACCTGGAACAGTGTATTCCATAGGGGATGTAAGGTTTCTCCTTGGGCAGTGGGAGCAAGGGAACGGACGGGTGCGTCAGGTCTTGCTGCATATCTCAAAGAATTCCCCTGACTCGGGCGATCGCTAACAATTTCGTCGAATTTTCCCTGCCTGCAACAGGTGACAGCTCAATCTTGGGTCCATTTGCGATTTTCCCAGGTGCGTTCACCATCTGTGCTACCATATGAGGCTGTATTTCTCCTAAAAGCTTGGGACTCGTGCTGGAGGCAAAAGTTTTGTCGAAGTTTATTTTGAAAGTGCTTTGGTTGGATGAGAACGTGGCGCTGGCTGTGGATCAGGTGGTTGGTAAAGGCACAAGCCCGTTAACCAAGTACTTCTTCTGGCCCCGTAGCGACGCTTGGGAAGAGCTGAAGTCTGAGATGGAAGCGAAACACTGGATCACGGAGGTCGATCGCGTTGAGTTGCTTAACAAGGCGACTGAGGTGATCAACTATTGGCAGGAAGAAGGGAAGAGTCGGCCTGTGGCGGAGGCCCAGACGAAGTTCCCGGAGGTTGCGTTTACTGGTAGTGCTTAATGGGGATCTGGGTTTTTGACTCAGATGTTTGAATTTTTCACTCAGTTGTAAATCCTGACGCCTTCGGGGGTCAGGATTTATGGCATTTTAGGGATACGCTTATGGGCAGGGTTTTAGTATTTTCTTAGCGAAAGGCATTTCGAGGATGATGGCATGACAACGATGATTAGCCCTGAGCAAATTGACCGCATTGTCTGGAACCAGCACCATAATCCTTTTGAGGTCCTGGGTCCCCATCCCTTGGATGTCGATGGTAAGACGGGCTGGGTGGTGCGGACCTATCAGCCGGACGTGGAGGCAGTGAGTCTACTGCTGCCGGAATCACGGGCGGAAATTCCCATGAAACCCACACATAATCCTCACTTCTTCGAATGTTGGGTGGAGCAGGGGGACCTCGGGACCTATCAGTTCAAGCTGAAGTCAGGGGACCATGAGCGGGTGGTCTATGATGCCTATGCGTTTTCTTCTCCTGCGCTGACGGACTACGATCTCCACCTGTTTGCCGAGGGCAATCACCATCGGATCTACGAAAAGATGGGTGCCCATGTCATGGAGATGGGTGGGGTGATGGGTGTCTACTTTTCCCTTTGGGCTCCGGAGGCCCGCAATGGTCTCGCTGCTGGGGGACTTTAACAGCTGGGATGGCCGTGCCCACCAGATGCGCAAGGGCCACACGGGCGTATGGGATCTGTTCATCCCTGGCCTCGGCGTCGCGCGCCCTATAAGTTTGAGGTGAAAAACCGCGACGGTCATATCTACGAGAAGTCCGATCCTTATGGTTTCCAGCAGGAAGTGCGGCCTAAGACGGCTTCGATCGTCACCGACCTAAACACCTATACCTGGAAGGACGATGCCTGGATGGAGCAGCGTCGTAGCCAGGATCCGCTGGCTAAGCCTGTGTCGGTCTATGAGCTGCATATGGGTTCCTGGATGCATGCATCGAGCGATCATCCGGCGATCCGCCCCGATGGCAGTCAAGAGCCCGTGGTTGAGGTTTCGGAGATCAAGCCCGGTGCGCGTTTTCTGACCTATCGGGAGCTGGCGGACAAGCTAATCCCCTACGTGAAAGAACTGGGCTTCACCCATATTGAAGTGCTGCCCGTGGCAGAGCATCCCTTCGACGGATCCTGGGGCTACCAGGTGATCGGCCACTATGCCTGCACCTCCGCGCTACGGCACGCCCCAGGACTTCATGTATTTTGTCGATCAGTGCCATGCCCAGGGCATTGGGGTGCTGGTGGATTGGGTGCCGGGGCATTTTCCAAAGGATGGCCATGGTTTGGCGTTCTTTGATGGGACGCACCTCTATGAGCATGCGGATCCGCGTAAGGGTGAGCATAAGGAGTGGGGCACCCTGGTGTTCAACTATGGCCGCAATGAGGTCCGCAATTACCTAGTTTCCAACGCCCTATTTTGGTTTGAGAAGTTCCACATTGATGGGATTCGGGTGGATGCGGTGGCGTCGATGCTGTACCTGGACTATTGCCGCGAGCCGGGCGAATGGGTGACCAACCAGTATGGCGGACGGGAAAACATCGAGGCGGCGGACTTCCTGCGCCAGATGAACCATGTGGTGTTTAGCTATTTCCCTGGGGTGCTGTCGATCGCGGAGGAATCCACTTCCTGGCCGATGGTGTCCTGGCCGACCTATATGGGGGGCCTGGGCTTTAACCTGAAGTGGAATATGGGCTGGATGCATGACATGTTGGATTATTTCCACATGGATCCTTGGTTCCGCCAGTTCCACCAGAACAATCTCACCTTCAGTATGTGGTACCACCACAGTGAAAATTTCATGCTGGCGCTGTCCCACGATGAGGTGGTCCATGGCAAGAGCAATATGATCGGCAAGATGCCGGGGGATGAGTGGCAGAAGTTTGCGAACCTACGCTGTCTGTATACCTACATGTTTGGCCATTCAGGGAAGAAGACCCTGTTTATGAGCATGGAGTTTGGGCAGTGGAGTGAGTGGAATGTTTGGGGGGATCTTGAATGGCAGTTGTTGCAGTTTGAGCCGCACCAGCAGTTGAAGACGTTTATGGGGGCGTTGAATCATCTGTACCAGAGTGAGCCAGCGCTCTATACCCAGGATTTTGATGAGCCGGGGTTTGAGTGGGTGGATTGTGCGGATAATCGCCATAGTGTGGTGGCATTTATTCGACGCGATAAGCTGTCGGATGACTTCATTTTGGTGGTCTGTAACTTTACGCCGCAGCCCCATAGTCATTATCGGGTGGGTGTGCCGGAGTCGGGGTTCTATCGCGAGTTGTTTAATAGCGATGCGAAGGATTTTGGTGGGAGCAATATGGGGAATATGGGTGGGAAGTGGTCCGATGACTGGAGTTTCCACGATCGCCCCTATTCCCTAGATCTCTGTTTGCCGCCCCTGGGTACGGTGATGTTTAAGCTCGATCGAGAGCATACGGCACAGCTGCGATCGGGGACTTAGGGTTCCTCGGGGTCGATGCCTAGGGCGCGCAGTTGTGCGGCTAGGCGATCGGCCCCTTTGCCCGTGATTTAGTCAGTCAAAGTGAATTGCTACCCAAGTTAAACCTGCGCCTGCTGGAATTTTGCTCCCGCATGGCAGACCAGTATGACACTGTGACGACCTTTCTCGATCGCACTAAACCACCGTAAAAAGCTCCATCATGCCGTAAAATGCTCCGTAATACTGCAATCTCCCAACATTACCTGCACCGAAAACTTTTCCCCTAGATTTGCTTGAAATTTCAACTGAATTAAGTTATCTGATTCCCTTGCCTGTACCCGAGCAAAGGCATTCCCATCAGGGTAAAGCCCCGCCAAGGTCAGTCCCTGGGGCAGATAAACCTGCTGCAAGGGCGCAATCCGCAGCAGTACCGCCACCTCTCCATCATCTTCCTTCGGCAATACACCGACTACCAGGGCGATCCCATTCCCCTCCAAGGCGAGACCCAGATCCAAAACCCGCCGTACGCCAGCCTGGGGATGCTCCGGGGCAATCTGCCAGAGGCGATCGCTCTCTGACCACAAAGCCTCATCATCCTGGGCCTGATTAATTGCCGTGACGATCTGCTCCACGGGACGTTCCACCACAGGTGTATGACAAAATGCAGCCAAGGGATTCCCTTGGGGTTTCCACTGCTTGAGATCTATCCAGCGATCCCTTGCGTTGCCCACCAGCCAGTCGGACAGCGAATTCTCCTTCACCACCAGCGCCTCAAATAGATTCGTCAAGGGCTCAAAGCGATCGAGCAAGACCTGCTGCGCCTGCACCTCGGGTAAAAACCCCAGTAAGGTTGCCTGGGTTTCCTCGATCGCCACCGCCACATAGCCCAGGCGATCGTTCCAGGTTTCCATAGGGACATCACAATGGACCGCCTTTGGATTGACTGGACGACATTCCAATCGCCCCACCCCCAAAATCTCCAAATCCGCCACATCCAGGGACAACTGCGCCGCCAAATCGTAGCTATCGCTCCCTCGTCCAGTCTTCACGCCCATGCGAATTAAAAACGTCTCGACCGCCTGCACAGCCAGCAAATTCCGAAACACCTCGCCCTGTTTTTCCCGCGATGGATGCCGCCGGGCCGATCGCCAGGCGACATCGCGCATTACGTTTGTGAGTGCAATTGAAATGGAAGAAGAGCCCAACATGAAATACCTCGCTAATAAGATCGAAAAAAGAAAAGAGAAAAGAGAAAATGAAAAATTACCCAAAGCCCTTCGACTGTAAAAACGATCGCAACTTGGGCAGGCATCGATTGTGATAAAAATTCGTTAGGGTGTCGGGTTTCGCATTTAGCTCTAGGGCCAGTTCTTTCCATTTTTTAGGCGGCGGTAGGCGATTGCCAATGACTACGGCACCGTTGATATCAGGCCTGTCGAGCACATGCATTCGTCTCAAGCTGCGATCGGACCTTAGCCATAGATTGATAACATCCAAGAGATTTTCCCTGGGCGGTTCGCTGTTATCTTCAACAGTAGCCCAAGGATTGCTGTGGGGATCGGGCAGGGTTTCCCAGGGATTCAATCCTACTTCGTCGCCCCAATCAATCTTGCGATCCAAGCTCTTTTGACGAGCCATTTGAACATCCTTCAGTCGGTTCTTTAAATAGAAATTAATCCAAGTCATCACCGCCCCGCGCCCTGGATCATAGGTCTCAATCCGCTGTAGCAAATAGAGCCAATTTTCATTCAGAGCCTCGGCATAGAGATCCCGGTCGGCCCCGGCGCCCCGCCAAAGTTTCCCAGAATTCTCCACCACAGCGACAAACTGGGTTAACGCCTTCTGGCGAGCGATACTCTCTGCCGGATAAGCGCAAGCCTCAGCTAACAGGGCCTGCAACTGCCGATCGAGGGAATCAGTCATAGTATGGGGGGTAAAACGAGGGACAGCAACCATTATCCATGACCTGGGGGAGACGCCATAGGGGGCTATCACGCCTGGACGGACAGGTTAGGACGGTCTGTTACATATCGTTACAAGCGACCTGGGCATTCTGTCCCAAGGCCGCCCGTAACTCGGGCCTTTGCTGGAGATAGACCCAGCAGCCATAGGCTTCCTCGGGGGTCGCATAGAAGAGACCGCAGCTGTTCTCACGGCAGATCGTCACTAGGTCCGATCGCGCCTCGGGCACAATCAGGGGTTTACCCAAGGCCATGGCAGTGCGTACCATCGCCCCATCGAGGTCCCCTACTACCCAGAAAATATCCACCATGGCCCAATCGGGCTCATCTAACCAGCCTGCTCGCACAAACCGAGGTCGATCGCCCCCCTGGGGCCAACAGTCCAAGGCAGCTAGGGCTATTTCTGAGAAAACTTCGCCGCCGCAGGCAATGATTCGATCGCGCTCAATGGGTTCTGGTTTGGGCTGATCATAGAGCTGGTGGATGGTCTGTACGTAGCGATCGCGCGTATTTTCCCTTATGCTTTCGTAGGCTGCCTTGCCCCACAATTGCAGGCGTGCGGGTTGGGAGGCCACTTCAATCAGTGCCTCTGTTAAGGCCTCAACGCTAGCCGGTTCGTACAATAAACCCGTTTCCCCATCCCGCACCAAATCCAGATTACCCCCGAGGGCCGAGGCCATGACTGGAATCCCCGCAGACATCGCCTCCATAATCGTCACGGGCTGATTCTCGGGCCAGACAGAACAATTGAGCAGAATGTCCGTCTGACCATAGATCTGCTCGACTTCATGGTGGCCGACCTTGCCCCAGAGCTTAATCTCCTCCGTGAGCTGGTGACGACCTACAAAGTTTTGGATCTTGACACCCCAGTCTCCTTCACCCACGATATTAAACTGAAAAAGCTTGCCGAGTAGACCGCGCCCATGCAGTATTTCTAGGGCTTCTAGCAAAATGGGAATGCCCTTATGAAACCCCAAATAGCCAATGAATGTAAATCGTACAGGCCCCTCTACGGGGCTATTTGGGCGGGCCTGTTGGACAGCGGTGAAGCGATCGACATCCATGCCCTGGGAAATCACGCTGGCCTGCTCCTCTGGAATCCCGGCTGTGGCGTAGGCTGAGGCCAGATAGCGACTGGGATAAATAATCCGATGGAGCTTGCTAAACTGCAGGGCCAGATAGTCATTGCGCAGCCAGACATGGTCGAATAGGCCCTCTCGCCCCGTTAGACTGTCTGCGCAATCATTGCACTGCGAAAAATTTTGACAGACCTCAAATTCAGTCTTCAATCGGGTGTTCTTGAAGCAAAATCCCCAGTGGTCTTGAAACGTCAAATAGGCTGGAATGCCACGGTTTGCGGCCATACTCACAATGCCGAGGGAAAGGCCCATAATATTATGGAAATGCACAATATCGGGTTGCAGGCGATCGAGCACCGCCGCAAACTGAGCATCAATCTGGGGATTATGGAAATTTTTCCCTAGGGCAAAGTTATCGGGTCTGAGGTAGAGCCGCACCACAGGCACATCTTCATAGATTTCCTCAGACATGGAGTAATGTTCATAGGCCCCATCATCTCGCCCACAGAATACCGTCACCCGATCGCCCGCCTGAATCATCTTACGGGCCTGGGCATGGACAATCAATTCAGCCCCACCAATAAAAAAGGGAGGATAGAAATTGCAGCACATGAGAATGTGACGGGCCATAGCAGTCTAGGATCTCGTATTAAGCGCAAGGTCAAAGGAAGTCCGGGCCGATTGCAGCACAGTTAGATCCTGCGATCGAGACTCGGGCGAGAGAATCGCTAGGGCAAGGCCCCCCCACATCTCTCCGCCAAAGGGATTATCGTTGGTCGATTCGATGACTCGACCCGGCACAAAGTCCAGATCCACCCATAACACATGGGGACAGTTGACCCAATCAGCCTCCAGCATGCCCTGACGACAGCCTGGATTAAAGGAATCATGCATCACCAGCAAGGTTGTCTTCTTGGGCACATAGCTCAACACCAGATTAATATCCCGGCGTACCCCCTCGGAGGAGTGATCGCCATCGATCAAAATAAAATCCACCGCCACATCTTCCTCGGCAAGTGTCGCCATCAATTGCGGGAGGACCGCCGTGGACGGCCCGGTAAACAGGCTGACATTATCGGGTTTGGGAAAGCGCGACCCGACTTCTGGATCAATGTCTATGGAAAAAACCATCTCGGAATGTTCTGCAATCAAGGTTAGACTGCCGCCATAGTAAGTGCCAATCTCAATGCTACAGCCCGGCTGATGGCGAGCTAGAAGACCTGTCAGGGCCATGCGCTCCGAATCATGCATCTGCCAATTGGGCATGTCGCAGATCGGATAGAGAATCTCCTGCCAGTTGTGGGGTTTGGTGGCTAGAGCATTGTTCATGGCAGGGATCTCCTTAAGATCGAGCAGATGGAATATCTCATCGACATAATTATTCCAGGTTTTGAGGGAAGCGTGACAGGCAGCTTCTGTTAAGTTTGCGATCGCCTCGGGATTTTGGGCTAAATATACTATTTGATTGGCAATGGCCGCCGGGTCAGTCATATCCACTGAGACGCAACCCGGCGTCTGCTGGGCTAGTTCCGCCATGACGCCAGCTTGGTGACAGAGACAGGGACGACCATGCCAAACACTCTCTAGAATCGGCATGCCAAAGCCTTCGACGAGTGAGCTATAGACCGTGATATGGGTTTCGTGGTAGAGCTGATGGAGGGTTGCATCATCGACGATCCCCAGCCACTGTACCCGCGCATCTTGGGCGACCAGGGTTTCGATCTGCCGCTTGATCTCGGGAGCCCCTGTGTAGCTATTGCCGACTAGGGTCAGTTCCCATTTCACCTCAGGATATTGCTGACTCAGGATTGCACAGGCCTCTATTAGCGATCGATGGTTTTTTCTCGGCTCCAGGGTAGAGACACAAAGCAATTTTAGGCAACGCAGATCGGGATTGGGTTTTGTATTGCGCTGATGTTTGCCAAATTCGCCCGGTAGCATGATGGCGCTGACAGCACCTGAGGTGAGGGCGTTCTTGTCGCAATAGTCGCGAAAACACTGGGCTGAAAATTCTGAAATGCCGATCACATGGTCCACCCTAGCCATTAGTTCCAGGTAGCCTTCAAAAAATGACTTTACCCCATTGCTG
The DNA here is from genome assembly GCA_012031975.1 of Alkalinema sp. RU_4_3. GTDB lineage: Bacteria > Cyanobacteriota > Cyanobacteriia > Leptolyngbyales > Leptolyngbyaceae > JAAUSA01. Next base: position 29,608 of record JAAUSA010000010.1, read on the forward strand.
CAATACTCGGGATAGAGGATCGGGATTAAATCATACAAAATAGCTGCAGATTCCCAACCCCGCTGCTGTACATAGTCCTGGGAAGCCTGGCACCTGGCATCTAAAATTGTCTCGGCAAACAGAAATACCTTTGGGCGATCGGCCATTGCTGGCTGCTGGGCGAGAAATAGATCTAAGGTTGGTGGGCTCCCGGCGGGCAAAGAATTCTGAACGATTGTCGGTATCTGCGGCCCATTAAATTGCTGCAAATATTGATAGCCCGAGGGACTGGGCAGCACATATTCTTCCGATCGAAATCCCAGACTACAAACAATGGATCAAGCCGCTGCTGAATTTGCCGCGAAAGCTGACGGGTCACCCGGACGACACCGGAATTGGCGGGGTCACGGCAGCTATTGGTTACATCAATTAGCAATAAAGGCAGCTCTGTACCCATACGCCGACGGGGCGCTGTGGGAAATTTCGCTAATAATTCCTGGAGATATTGCTCATACTCATCGACAACGCGCTGCCAATTAAAGAACGATCGCCATCTCTCATAGCCAGGCTGAACGGTAGCTGGAATATTACCATCTAGTACGGCGCGGATTTTCCCTAGCATTTCTGCTTTGTCCGCACAGAGAAACCAAGGATGGACCACAACCTCTGGGTGGGCTCCGATGTTGAATACCAGGGCAGGTTGCTCGATCCACTGCATTTCAGCCAGCGGTAAATTGAACCCTTCCCATAGCGAGACGGAGATCCCCAGGGCCACCTTTTGCATAATGGTTTGCAGCTCTTGATCGTCGGGGAAACCGATCGCTACCAAGTTATGCCGCACATCCTCGGGCAGCACTAATTTATCTGAGTCTGCTAAGGTAATCAGCACTACATCGGGATAATCCTGATTCAACTGTCTAGCCAGTTCAATACAACTTTCAGAATTTTTATAGCAATTATCTTCCCAGCGACCTAGATTGAGAATGAGTCGTTTATTGTTGGACAGTAACCGTTCGACTCGCCCTAGGGCTGTGGGCGGCTGGGGGCGAAGACGGCGCTGCAGCCAATGCTTGGTTTTTTGTTTTAAGGTCGTGGGTAGGATAGTGGCTTTGAGGCGCTGGTTGTGCCAGAGGACCTGCTCCATATGGTCGGCTCCTAGGAGAATCGTTTTGATCCGTTCTGGGGCAACGCCATCGATGACTGTCTGGGCCTCGGCTAGAAATTGACTAATGGGACAGGCCGCCGTGGCCTTGGGCAAGTAGGTGCCTCGATGATCGCGCAAAATCTTTTGGATCGCCAATCCCCCCTCATTCAGTCCATCCAAGGGCACCGCCCCCGGCTCCACAAAGACCACCGCCGGGCAGACCTCGGCTAGGACTTCGATCGCCGCAAAAAATGGCCAACCACCAATCAGCACTACGTCAGGCCGGGTTGAGGGCGTGAAGAGATGATCCCACTCCCGGCGCAGCCAATCGGCCACGAACTGATTAAACTGTGAATAATCAGCGGGACCCGGCACCGCAATAAAGCGCTCTGTTATGGGTCCAACCACAGCCTCATCCCACTGGGCGCTCATCATATAAATTTCATGGCCCCGGTCAGCTAGACCCTTGGCGAGCAGGATCAAAACGCGATCAAGGCCAAAACGGAACAAAAACCGTTCATTGCAGATGAGAACTTTCATAGAAAAGTCTAGACATGATTGTCTAACGTTTAGGGTTGAGACTGACGATCGAGGTGGACCTGAATTTGATTAAGCTGGGTCCGGATACTGCTTAATTCCTCAATGATCTGGCGGTTAATTTGATTGCTGTGACGATTGGCTTCGATCAGACCAGCATTAACTTCCCGCTGGTCACGGAAGGCCAAATTAAAGACCTTCAGCATGAACTTTTTGCCCGCACTCAGGGGAGATTTCTGAAACTTATCCGGGAGCTGGGTTCTGACATGGGATCGCGATTCAGCCAAGTTCAAAACGGCTTCAACATGGCCCAAAGCTCCCACCAGATGACGCAACCCTGCTGCATCGGTGGAACGCTGGACAACAGCCGTGGGCTTTGATTTTCGACGACTGACTTGACGAGCGACTTCCTGGCGGATCTCCACCATTAGCTGATCCACGTTAATCGTTTCCATACAAGGCTCCTAGCATCTATAGCATGACTTCTGGACATAGCCCTAAGATCTGCAATAGCATAGCATTAGTCGGACTTTTGCGATCCATTCCGGCTTGCCTTGGCCCGTTGAGGGCAAATCGAGACTCAGGCTTTGATCTTTTGTTTGATTCGATGCAGACAGGTGTACCACAAAACTCCGATTTTCCAAAACTTACTGCGCTCCATCAGGGCGATCCGCTGGGTTTGGTCAGCGACTTGGCACTTGAGATCTTCTATATGCTGGATTCTGGCTTGGAGCTGACCCAGAATTTCGCCTTGCTGGACCTGGAGATGGCTGTAGTTCTGGGTTGCTTCTGCGATTTGCTGGTTGAGTTGTCGGATTTGCTGAGCTTGGTCTTCCGCCTGGGCCTGGATGATCGCCAACTGATGGTCGAGGGCACCATAGTCACTCTGTAGGTTGTTCAATTGCTGATCTGTGTCGTTCAATTGCTGATCGCTCTGGGCCAATTGTGCGCGCGTCTGGGTGAGTTGCGCCTCAGTTTCGGTCAAGGCCCGATGGGTGCGGGCTAGCTCCTGCCCCACGAAGGCAACCTGGGCGATCGAATTGAGCGCCCGATTTTCAAACCGCTCTGGGTGATGGAAGGGCTGATCCACCTCACATTGGCCGTTGCGCAGGTCATTATAGTACAGGCGTCTTTGATCATAGGTGATTTCCTGACCATTCCTAAACTGGCCAAAGCCGTAGGGAAGCGTGATTTTTTCCGCATAGCCATTATTGAGCAGCGATCGCGGTATTCTCGACCATTTTTTCCCAAGCAGGAATATTAGGAGGCTGGCTGTAATGGGGGCTATGGCACGACACCCATTCGGGTTCATCAATGGACCAACCACTAAAGTGGGTAAACAACAGAGGCTGGCTATCCACGGTGACCGTCCCGTCTAGATGCAGCACCACATCGCGCTCAAAGAGATTCCAATGGGCTAAATTCGCCCCCGGATGGCGCAGCAGCTCAACCTCTGGGAAATGAATGGGCACGAAATCGAGCCACAGCTGATCGCCATGCAGAAAACGAACGCCCTCAAACCCAGGATCATCAAAGGCAAACCGATCCAACCGCGCCTTGAACCAGGCAATGAACTGGGCGGTGGTGGGCGATCGCCTCAGCCCGAGAAATCCTCCATTAAACTTACCTGCCCGCAGCACCTCCAGTTCGATCCAGCTACCCACTGGTAGGTAGCCTGTTTTCTGAAAATGGGGATTGAGCAAGATAGAACAATGGTCAAGCTGGGCAAAAATGGGTTCAAACGATCCACTCACCATCATATCTGAATCTAGAAAGAGCCAGGTATCATAGGCGGTGTGGTTCTGCATATATTCATGCATGAACCCCCGCAGGGACCAGCAAAATTCAGCGGGGCTATAGTAGAAGCTCATCTGTTCAATCAGGTCGGCTTCCCCTAGCTCTCTCAGGTAAACTAGCTTAAAGCGTGGGCATTGCTGGGGCTCAAAATCATCGGGCGGATCGACAATCAGCACATAGAGCTGTATCCCCGGATTATGCTGCCCCAGGGTTTCGGCCAGGGTCTCCGCATGGGCCAGATAGTTGGCTGTAATGATGGTGAAGGCCGCGCGCTGACTCATGGGTGGGGCTTCCTAACTGTTCCTAAACCGCTTATTCCTATTGTTCCCGGATCAAGCAAACATACAGCGTATGTCCTCGGCAAAGACGATGGAGTCCTAGGTTGAGGACAGTTTCGTATATTGCGAGACCCCTGCGATCCGTAAGCCACTTTCCAAAAGGTAGCCGTTTATGCCAGTATTGGGCATAGCCCTCTATAAAGTAGGGAATATGGTATTTTGCCAGGTATTCGTAGGCAAAATGTTCAACTCTGACGGGCAGCAACGCCGTCAAGGCCTGAAAGGTGCCAGCGCACCAGTGGGTCATATGGTGGGGAGGCATATCCAGAACATTATAGTAATGGCGTAGGAAGCTGTGTTGATTGGGCACGGCGAGCAGGAGCCTGCCACCGGGTTTGAGGAGGGCGAGAGCCGCCTGTAGAAACCCTAGGGGGTCAACCACATGTTCTAAAACTTGAAAACTACAGATGGCATCAAATTGCTCGTCGTAGTCATGGCGGAGATCCTGCAAACTTTTGTTTTCCACGCGCAGGCCCTCGGCTTGAGTTGCGGCCACGGCGGTTTCGCTATATTCAATGCCCATGGCGGAGATACCCCGATCGCGCAGCTGCTTTAAAAAAGCGCCAGACCCTGAACCCACCTCTAGGACCCACTGAGCCTGCTGCAAGTCCTTCAAGGCCGCAGCATATTCCCACTTATCACCTAGGTAGTACCAAGGCAAAGCCATGAGTTGGCCGTAGAGGTCACTAGAAGCAGCGGTCTCTAGGGGGAGGAAAAACTCTAATCCGGTGCGATCGCATCGGTAGCGGTCCACCGTTGCATGGCCCCGAAATTCCGAGGCAATATCCAGCCCAATTTTGACGCGCCAATCTTGAATTAATTGGTCCGTCGAGATCGATTCGAGGAATGTGATCTCAGGGGTTTGGGTCAGGGGGCTGAGTATTGCCATAGCTGTGGTTATGAAGTGAGTTTGCGCTTAATTTTCTTGAGAACTTTGTCGATTGTAGAGTCTTGGGGCTGTCTCGACGACGGGTCTGGATTCTGGTCGGCTGCAAGGGTTTGGTTAAGCCGCTCAATTTCGAACTGGGCCGCTTGCAGTGCAGATTTAAGCTGATCTAGCTCGGCGCTCTGTTGCCGCTGACGGTGCTGGGTTATGTATAGTAATGTGCGTGGGAAGTCAATTCCTAGGGGCATTTGGAGGTCCGTGGGGGTTAGGTGATGGCCCATTAAGGTCAACTCGGCTAGGTCCGATCGATCGATGCTCATCAGAGCCATGACCTTAGCGCCATAGAACTGGGGCCATTTTTTTTCGTGGGTAAAAGATTTACAATATTCGACCATCTGATCGAGTTCTTCCAAGCTCTCGACCCCAGGGGTCAGCAAGCTATCCAGGCGATCGATCGGCAGGGCCTGTTTCAGTTGAAAGGCTACTCCCCAGGCATCTGTAATATCTTCTACGGGCTGGAAATAATCCCTGAGGCGATACATTAAAATGGGAATCCAGTAGGTGCCGAAGTAGGCAAAGTCTTGGTGGAATACAATCGATTTACCCGGAATTAGCGCCGTAAAAACTGGCGCACAATATGCTGGCTGAGTTCCCAGGATTTCATCGCATCGACAAATAAAAATTCGATCGGCTCCCCCGACCAAGTCTCCTGGCATAGATCCCCGGCGTGGACCTGCACCCATTCTTTACAGGACTCAATTTCCCTCAGGTACTGGGGCAGAAAGGAATCGCCCGTTTCCAGGGGATAACTGAGGGGCTGACCGCCCAGGAAGGCCGTCATGCTATTGTCCCAGATGAAAATATCATAGGCATGAATTAACGGTGTCGGCCTCCGACCTGCGGCCACCAGGCCCTGGGCCATTGACAGGGTGGCCGAGCCGAGCCAACAGCCGAGCTCAACGATCTTGCCTTGGTTTTCAAAGCGATTTTGGCAGTATTGGGTGATGTAGGTTTGTTCACTCTTTGCCATCATGCTCAGACGGCGCGGCGGATCGAGGGGGGAGGAGGCTTGATCGTTGGGGTGTTTTGCATTGATAAATTCCTGGACCCAGGTGTGATCTAAGCCTCGATTGTGGGTTCTACCTTTGATCCAGAAGGCTTGATCTGGGCCAACACGCTCAATTAAGGGCGCAATGCCCCGCTGCTTACAGAAGTCAAACACCGCCTCGCGGCAACCCTCCCAAAATCCAAAGTCATCAAAAACGATACAGCCGCCTTCGACAATTCGTTCATAGAGGGTTTCTAGGACTTCAGTGACGGAGACGTACCAATCTGCATCACAGTGGAGTAGGGCAATTGTATCGGGCAATGGTGCTTTGAAGGTGTCGGAAAACCAGCCGGGCCGAATGGTGTAGCGATCGCCCGGTAGCCCCACTAAGGCCAGGGCGGCTTCGACATCTGCCTGGGCCGCCACACAGCTTCCTACCCAATGGCTGGCATCGACCCCATCTTTTTCGGTGGTTTCGGGCATCCCTTCAAAGCTATCGTAGAGCCAGAGATGACGCTGGTTGCAGATCAGGGTCGAAGCTAGGGCAGCGGCGGTGCCGCCTTTATAGGTGCCACATTCGACAATATCGCCGCTCACTTGGTGAATATCCATATATTGCGCCAGACGCCAGAGGTTATTCAGGCGGTTGGGGGTGCAAAGCGTATAGTCGGCCAGGGCTTGGATCAGCTGGGGGGAGAGGGACTGCTGGGAGAGAATCATGGCATGGTGGGGGGAGAGACAGGGTGACGATCGTGACTAACCAGTTTGGCCGAGAGGTTGGCAATGCCCGCCCAATGGGCCTCACCTCGATCGACTAGAACGTTGAGGGAGGCGATGCTCTGGGTGTAGGCCAGGGTTTCTCGGAAGGAGCCAATGCCGTAGCCCTGATTGGCGACGCCGATGGCAACGGTGTAGGTGGCGGGCTTTAGGTGGGGGGTAAATTGGAAGCAGAGGTCTAGGGTTTCCCCGGCTTGGACGGGACCCAGCGGTTGACGGAGGGTGTAGGTATTGTTGGAGTAGACTTCGGCGCCGAGGCGATCGCGCAGGCTGAAGCCAATGTGGGGGTCGTCATAGGCCTTATCAAAGAAGACTTTAACGCGGAGATTGATGGGTTTGCTAACGAGGGCGGTTTCGGTGCGCGAGCCATCGGTGAGGGTTTCGAATTGCACGGATTTGACGCTGACTTCCGGGCGCTGAACTGAGATTTGGCCGATTTCTTCGGTGCTGTTGGTGGTTTCGATCAGTTCGATCTCAAATTTCTCTTCGCTTTCGTCCAGGCTCTCCCAGAGCTTCGCTTCGTAAAGATCGAGCACTGCGCGGGGTGGGCCATCGAGCAGGAGTTTGCCCTGGTTGAGTAGGATGGCGCGATCGCACAGTTGGTAGACCGCTCCGGCATCGTGGGAAACGAACAAAATTGTGGTGCCCTGGTCCTTGAGGTGGCGGATTTTTTCAAAGCATTTTTGCTGGAAGTAGATGTCGCCTACGGCTAGGGCCTCATCGACGATCAGAATATCGGGCTCGACCATCACGGCCACGGAGAAGGCCAGGCGCACGAGCATGCCGCTGGAGTAGGTTTTGACGGGCTGATCGATAAATTCGCCAATTTCGGCAAAGGCTTCAATTTCATCGAACCTTAGACTAATTTCGACTTCACTTAGGCCCAGAATCTGACCATTGAAAAACACATTATCCCGGCCCGAAAATTCCGGGTTGAACCCACTGCCCAATTCCAGGAGCGCCGAGATGCGACCGTGGGATTCCACATGCCCGGAGGTGGGTTGTAAGGTGCGGGCAATTAGCTGGAGTACGGTGCTTTTACCAGAACCATTGCGGCCCACGATGCCGACGGTTTCGCCCTTGCGCACCTCAAAGGAGACATCCTGGAGGGCAAAAAACTCCGTGGCCCGCGATTTCCCCGGCAGCAGCATTTCCTTGAGCCGATCGATGGGTCGATCGTAGCGCTTGAAGGCTTTATAGACCTGCTGAACTGAGATGGCGATCGGGTTACCATCAAGTGCTGCTGTGGGGTTTTCTAAGATTTCTTCTTCGGTGGAGAACATGGCATTGGGGGTTTACAACACGTCGGCAAAGGCAGGACTCAAACGACGATAAATCGATGACCCCAAGGTAAACATGACGAGGGCGATCGCCCAAAGATACCCCAATTCAGCCCAATGGGTGAGGCTTCCTTGCAGCACACAGTCGCGATAGAGGGTGATGATGGCTGTGAAAGGGTTGTACCAGGCAATTGAGAAAAACGGCTCGGGAATCTTCTCCAGGGGATACATGACAGGGGTGAGGTAGAACAGCAGATTCACGGCGATCCCCACGGTCTGGGGAATATCCCGCACAAACACCGCAAACCCGGCCATCAAATAACTAATCCCCGCCGTAAACAACAACTGCGGCACCCAGATCATCGGCATCCACAGCAATGCCCAGCTCACCTTCCCAGTTAGCAAGCCCACCCCCACAATCAGCAACATAAACCCCAACAGACTATCCACAAAGGCTGTCAAAATGGGCACCAACGGCAGCAGCGTCAGGGGAAACACGACTTTCTTCACAAGGTTAGCCTGGTTAAAGACTGAGACCGTTGCTTGGGAAAAGCCTGAGGTAAAGGCAATCCAAGGAATCAGTCCAGCGAACAGCCAGAGTCCAAAAAAGAGCGTGTTGTCTGTCACCAACCTATCCATGCCTTTGAGTTCGAGGCGAACCTGAAGAACGATCGAGAAGACGTAGGTATAGACCAAAAGTTGCACGAGCTGGTTGATCAAGCTCCAGGCATTCCCCAATACGGATCCTTTGTAGCGGGCAGCCACATCTCGCTGGACCAAGGTTTTGAGCAGGTCTAACTTGAACCGCATTCCCTGGGGCAACGGCAACCTCGGCACAATCTGATTCAGTACTGCGTTGAGCATAGGGGCGATGGGAGCCACTCTTGAGAGGGAACAGAGTTTTGGCCCATACACTGTTACCACGAATGGCGCCCCTAGGCAAGGGCCGTCTAAGCTAGGGCCGTCTAAGCTAGGGCCTTTGAGGATAGCGGATCACTTGAACAATATAGTGGGTAGATTGGTGGGTTTCTAAGACCTGGATACCCGGTTCTGTCTTGGGTGGATACCGACTGATGAAGCATAGTCGATCGATGGGCTTCGACTTGTTAGCCGATAACCAGTCAATAATCGGCTGCTTATCCTGCCAAGTTCTCAAAAAGCCCGGTGGACTATAGCCCGAATATCCATTCACCACAGGTACATTAGCATTAATACCTGCCCACATCGCATCAACTTGAGCATAAATACCGGATACGAAAGACAGCTCTTCATTCCGTTGGTTGAAGGGGGATATGTAAGCCGCTTGGCAATACTGTTTTGTCACTTGGCCCAGTTCAGCATCCTTGGCTCTGACTGAAGCGGCATCATAGGTATAGGGTATGGTCCGTTGCTCAAATATGGCCAAGACGATGATGCAAGCGATCAAATATTTCGTTGCGGACTGCGAGAGCCTAGAAGTTTTCAGATACTCATTTAAAAATATGATCCCTGCTATGATTAGACAAGGTAAAAGGGTAAGAAATATCCGAATTGGAGCGCGTATGGCAGAGGCTCCGGGAATGATCTGATAAATCAGCCGCCAGAGGCTCACACCATGGCCGAAATCTGTGGCACAAAATGCAACAATTAGGCCTGTTATGGTAAAGGCTAATACTAATCTTTTCTGATTTCCAAAGACCGCAGTTTTTTTCCTTAAAAATTTATAAACAATCATTCCTGTCAAAATCATTAGGACCGAACCAGGGAAATTATAGTGTATCCATAGAATGGGGGCATTAGGATCGCTAACACCTAAGAGATGATGGAGCGAGCCGAGGATAGGAGACCAGAGTGAATTGGCCGCTGGTACCATGAATAAAGAAATTGGCTTTAGGAGAAGCTCGGCAACCACATCGTAGGAGTTGCCACCCATAATACGCTTCATCTCTAAATAGGGCTGAAGGAATTTATACAAAAGGAATGCCCAGACACCTAGAGATAAAGCAACAAAGCTCCAGCAACGATAGAGGAACGTTCCTACTTTTTGTCTCGATTCTGGTAATACCGAAATTGTGACAATCGAAAATATCAATGTCACTAGCAGTAAAAACCAGCCGAGATAGATGCCACAAAGTATTTGCCAATAAAGTGTAATGAGTATTAGCAGCCACCCCAATTTTGATGGTTTGAGGGCAAACCGCCAAACAAGCCATAGGCATAGGGGGGTACAAAACTGTGGAAATAACTGGGCATGGGCATACTGAGCAACACGAGATAGTGGAAAAGCAAATAGAAATCCGCCTAACCCGGCAAGTGCTGGCTGAACGTTTTCTTTGCGCAATATGAATAGCATCGATAGGAAATTGAGCAGGCTCAATACCATGAGCCAACCCATGGATGCAATATCAGGCATTAAAAAAAATCTGAGCAACCAATATATAGGAGCTGCGCCAAATAAATTATCAGAAAATGCTAGTGTATTGGGGTAGGGCGTAAACATACTAGGCCCGTAAAGTTTTCCTGTATAAGTATGATCGCTAACCATTTTCCAGGTATGTTCTAGGAAATACTGATTGAGCCTATAGTCTGATAGCTCACCCGGTAGACGATCGAAGCCAGTCATTAGCGCCGGATAAAATACGAAGAATAAGCCAACAGTGAATATTAGAACGTAAATCAGTGAGGCCTTGGAGAAGACTTTAGTGATTTGGAGAGGTGATTTTCTGTTCATAACCTGTGGATAGTTCACTAACAGTGCCACTCCCCTCAACTTAGTGAGGGCCAAGAATTAGCTTTTTAGCCCCCCACTGTTACCACGAATGGTGTCTCCAAGCAAGCCCTAGACTTTCTCCTGGGGTAGGAGGCGCCGCAAATCCACTCCGGTGGTCTGGCGCATCTGCTCGATAAAACTGGCCAGTTTGGTGGCTGCGGCGCCTTCCTGGGCATCGATGACTGTCAGGCTATCGACGGTCACCTCGGGGACACCCTGGGCTAGCAGTTGCAGGAGGGGCTCTAGCTTTTGGAAGATGAAGATTTCCCGAGCCGAGTCCCCGGCGGCGGCCCAGGATTGGCCCAGGATTTCGATCCCGTTGGCTTGGGCCTTGCCGGATTCGACGATGGAACTGGCCTGACCCGTGGCCCTGGCCACGGACTGCTTACAGGTGGCCTCCGCCGGGGCAATGATGTCGGCCTGGAGCTGCTGCTCCACCTGCTTAATCCGTTCAGTCTGGACGGCGATTTCGGCCTGGGCCTTGGCGACGCGGACCTGGACGACGGACTCGACCTCCGCAACGAGGGCCGTGCGTTTAGTCAGGGCATCGCGGACGCGGCGATCGGCCTCGGCCTTGGCGATCTGCAGGTCCCGCTCAACCCGACGCAGGGCCGTCAGGCGCAGGTTCGCGGAGTTTTTGATCGTGGATTCGGCGCGGGCCTGGGCTTCGGCGATCCGGGCGTCACGCTGGAGGTCGGCCTGTTGTTTGCGGCCCAGGGAGTCGAGGTATTGGACTTCGTCGGAGATGTTTTGGACCTGGAGGGTGTCGAGGACGAGGCCGAGTTTTTCTAGGTCATCTTCAGCTTCTTCGAGCAGGATTTTGGCAAAGGCGATTTTGTCTTCGTTGACCTGTTCCGGAGTGAGACTAGCGAGCACGCCTCGGAGGTTGCCTTCAAGGGTTTCCTTCGCGAGCTGTTCGATTTCCTGGCGGCTTTTGCCGAGGAGACGCTCGATCGCATTGTAAATAATCGGCGCTTCCCCAGCGATCTTAATGTTAGCGACACCTTCGACAGTGAGGGGAATACCATCCTTAGAGTAGGCCTTCACGACACGCAGATCGATGATCATATTAGTCAATTCCATCCGGAAAGCACGTTCAATCAGAGGAATCTGAATGGAACTCCCCCCTTTAACAATGCGATAGCCGAGGGTTTGACCATCGGGCGTTGGGGTCGAGCTGCCAGCAAAGATCAGAACTTCGCTGGGTTGGCAGATGTGGTAAAGGTTTTTAATCACAAACCAGCCAGCGCTGCCACCGAGGCCGAGGAGCGCGATCGAAAGCGTAATAGGGTCCATAGGAAAATTGTGAATTGTGAATTGTGAATATTCCCGTAGGGGCGCGTTGCACACGCCCACCAACTGTGCCGCAGTCTTCACGGCCACTGTACGATCGCCATTCTCTGCCAAAACCCTAAGGCTTACTGTTCAGTAATTTAACCCCAAGGTTTTCATCAACCTGTTTCAGAAACGTCGCGATCATCTCGGGATAAACCTTAACCAGACTAGCCGTAGCTTGACCATCACCATTGTCGATCACATTAACCTGATTCAGTTTTAAGCGTTGTGGAATTTGCGTAGCCTGTTTCAACACCATCTCAATCTGCTGGAGCATAAACAGCTCCGAAGCATCAGCCCCAAGGTTTTGCCAAACCTGGGAAAGCATGTCGTTGACCAGCGCCGCCGCCTTAGCATTTTCCTCAACAATCGCCGCACTCCCCCGCGATCGCAATTCTGACGCCGCCCGTTCGGCCTCCGCTGGCAACACCAAATCAGCCTCCAATCGCAGTTGTTCTAGCTGGGTCCGCAGGGCTTGCAGAATTTGCTCAGCCTTCGCCTGACGTTCCGCTGCCGCTGCAACGGTGATCGCCTCTTCAGATTTAGCCTTCTGGTCAAGGCGAGCCTTGAGTTTACGCAGTTCATTCTCACCCTCTAGAATTAGAATTTGATCCTGCTTTTCGGCCACGGATGATTCCTCTTCGTATTTCGCTTCGATCTGCTCTGCTTCAATCAGGGCATTGGATTCAGCCATTTCGGCATCCCGGAGAATCAGGGCAATTTGTTTTCGGCCCAGCGATCGCAGATAGTCCACATCATCGGACACACTCTGCACCTTGAGAATATCGAGCTGCAATCCCAGCTTGCTCAAATCCCGGCTAACATCACTGGCAATCTGCTCGGCAAATCGGAGGCGATCTTCATTGAGTTCCTCCGGTGTCAGGGTCGCCACCACACCTCTGAGGTAGCCCTCTAGGGTTTCCTTCGCCACGCGGACCAGCTCCGATTCCTTACAGTCGAGAAACCGCTCAATGGCGTTGCCGACCACCCTGGGATCGCTAGAGATTTTCACGTTAGCGATCGCCTGAATATTCAGTGGAATCCCGCCCTTGGAATAGGCATTACGCACTTCAACTCGCACGGGCATCGTGGTGACCTTCATCCGTTTCACAGTTTCTAGAATCGGAATACGAATGGCTCTCCCCCCGCAGAGCACACGGTAGCCAACCTCTTGCCCCTGTTTATTACGATGTTTTCGCCCGGACAGAATCAGGACTTCGTTGGGATTACAAATACAGAGAAACGATCGCAAAAACCAAATACTCAAGCCGCTAAGGCCCAATAGACCGAGCAATGGGAAGCCCAAACCTAAAATTTGATCAAAACTATTGGGTGCATTGGGTTTGGCACCAACTTCTGCGATCAGAACGGGTTTCGTTTGAGTCATGGTTAAAAACCTCTATGGAATTCGGGTTTAATTTCAGGGGTAATCCAGACACAATTGCGGGCCACGGCCACCACGAGTACCGCTTGGCCGCGATCGGCGGCTTCACCTTCATAGGTAAGGGCAGGCATTTCCACGGTGCGATCGCCGAGATCAATGCGGACTTTACCCCGTTGGTGGGCGGTGCAGGGCAGTTCTACGGTGGCATGGCGGCCGATCCACTGGTTGGCATTGTTCATGCTGTTGTGGCCGGGACTGCGCCAGCGCCCTAGGGCAATCAGAATCACCAGGACGACCGCAGTGACGATACCCAGGGCGATCGCGATCAAGGCGAGCTTGGCAAGGGTGCTATCCATGGGGTTTCTATGGGGTTTCTAGGCTATCTGTCTGAGGAGGATGAGCCTATGGGGATTGTTACAAAACTTTGCATCTGACAAGTCCTTAGATGGGGAAATAGTAGAGGGGTTCCCTTTTATGCAACAACCAACTATCGCCTTGACCCATCTGAAGCACTGCAATCTAGTCATCCAACAAATTAATCAGTTCATCTTTTGTTAAATCAGCATCACGCAAAATCTTGAGCAGAAGCCCCTTCCCAACGTTTTTTCCTGAATGCACAGGAATTGTCACAATTCGATCATCCTCGTGTTTCATCCTCACATGGCTACCCCGCTGGCGAACCTTAGAGAATCCAACTTTCGTCAACACCGCAATCAATTCCTCTCCTGTCACACTTGGAAGCTTTGCCACTAGACCACCACCTTTTGAACACCCACAAATTCAGTCGTAGATTCTTCCACCAAGGACTCCAGACAAAGCTCAATGACCTCACGTATATTTGTCATCAACTCATCGATCGTGTCGCCCTGGCTATAGCAAGCTCTTAGCTGTGGAACCTCGCCAATATATAACCCATCCTCATCCCGCTCAATCACAACATAGAATTCTTTGCTTTGCATATATATGACCTATTAAGTTGCCCGAAAGAATGATTCTCTGTACTAGTCCCGTTCGCCTCAGGGTCTGCACATACGATAATTCTATCAAAATTTCCCTAGACCTTAGGCCAGATTCGCAAGCGTTTCCCCGAGCCAAGCCAAAAAATTCTGTTCCTGGATCGGCGTCGGATTCTCAACAGGCACGATCGTCCAACTCGTCGCCTGGGGCGGCAACACCATGACGGTACAGGTATAGAGCGTATCGGCGTGGAAAAGAGTGAGCTTCAGATCGCTCCCCGGTGGGTAGTCCTGGAGCGATCGCCCCACTGAGTCGCCTCTAACCGCAATCCTTCTAAGGCCACCAACTCATCTCCAGGACAGATGCCTGCCTGCTGGGCCGGGGAATCCGAGGCCACGGATTTAATCAGGGTGCGTCCATGGCTGGTTTTGAAGGTCAGGCCTGTATAGGGAATGGCCTCCTGGGCGTTGTTTTCCAGTCGGAGGCCGAAGGCGGTGAGGTATTCGTCAAAGGGTAGGTCTTCGAGTCCGTGGAGGTAGCGCGCGAAAAAGGGCTGTAAGTCAAAGCCAGCGATCGATTGAATCACCTCTTCTAGCTCTTCGGGCAAGAAACCAATCTCCGCTTGCCCAAACCGCTGCCACATTGTCTGGAGCACCTGGTCGAAGGATTTACTGTTGTTATGTTTAATCCGAATCGCCAGATCCAGCAGCAGGGTGACCATCTCGCCTTTGAGATAGTAGGACATTTGGGAATTGGGCGTATTGTTATCGGGGCGATAGAGTTTAATCCAGGCATCGAAGCTGGATTCGCTGAGGGGCTGGACCTTGCGGCCTGGGGTGGTGAGGAAGCGGGTGATTTCTTTGCTGAGGTTTTTCAGGTAGGTTTTGGCGTTGTAGATTCCGGCGCGGAAGGGGATGGCGAGATCGTAGTAGCTGGTGGTACCTTCGCTAAACCAGAGGGAGGGTGTGTAGTTTTCCTGGGTGTAGTCGAAGGTTTCGAGGGCCTTGGGGCGGAGGCGCTTGATGTTCCAGAGGTGGAAGAATTCATGGGCGACGAGCTGGAGCAGGTCTTCGTATTTGTCGCGTTTGTTGAAGCTGAGGCGATCGAATATCAACGAGCAAGAATCCTTATGTTCTAAGCCACCAAAGCCGTTGGGGGTCAAATGGAGTAGGAAAAGATAGCGATCGTAGGGCAGCCCA
Source organism: Alkalinema sp. RU_4_3 (assembly GCA_012031975.1). Taxonomy (GTDB): domain Bacteria; phylum Cyanobacteriota; class Cyanobacteriia; order Leptolyngbyales; family Leptolyngbyaceae; genus JAAUSA01. Next base: position 45,018 of record JAAUSA010000010.1, read on the forward strand.
CCAAACAATTCGGCTTCGACTTCGATGATTTTCTGGGTGTCTTGGACAAGAAGCTCGGGATTGTAGTTGCCTTGGCCCCAAATTGCATATTGGTGGGGTTTGCCCAGGACTTCAAACGGGAATACCTGGTGCTGGCCGATCTCGAAGGGGCTATCGACGAGCTGGTCGAAGTTGGCGGCGGTGAAATGGTTGGGTTTTGAACTGGGCAGGGCCGTGGCCACTTGCCAGCCGTCGGGGGGGGCGATCGCCACCTCACAGGCCTGATTTTCAAAGCCGGGGATGTAGCAAAAGGTAGCGGCGCCGTTGAAGTAGCCGTGGGTGCGATCGAGGTGGTTGGTGCGAACGGTTAGGTCGTGGGCGAAGATGCGGTAGGTGACGGTCAGACTGGCCGCGCCGTTGCTGTCGATCTGCCAGTGGTTTTCGCGAGCTTTTGCCAGGGGAGAGGTTTGCCATCAAGGGTCTGCACCGTGAAGTCTTGGAGGTGGCGGGAATATTCGCGCACCATGTAGGAGCCTGGGGTCCAGACGGGCATCTTCAGGTCCAGGCGATCGCCCCTCCAGTCCTCCACCAGGATAGTCACCTCGAACAGGTGATTGGTGGGCTGGGGCATGGTGACTCGGTAGGACAAACGCATGGGTTTCTCGGGCTAGATTAACTCGTATTGTAGCGGTTTCGGTCCTCGATCGCCGTTCGTTGCTATACTCTGAGGCAAAACCACTCTGCCATCGGGCAATCCAGCAATCGGGGATCAAATCAGCATGGCACCATTACTCCAAACCCGCCCCTCTGACCCCCACCACTATATCGAGACGCCCCAGCAGCTAGCCCAATTTGCCCAGGACAACCAAGCCATCGCCTGGATGGGCTTCGACACGGAATTCATCAACGAAAAGCGATTCTATCCCATGCTGTGCCTAATCCAGGTGGTTACGGAGCAGGGCCTCTACATCATCGATCCGCTAAGGCTCGATCGCCTCGATCCCTTCCTCGCCCTAATCGAAAACCCCCAAATCCTCAAAATCACCCATGCCGGGGACAACGACTACCGTCTACTCAATGCCCTCTACGGCACCTATCCGAAAAACCTGTTCGACACCCAGATTGCCACGGGATTCCTGACCCACACCTACCCGATCTCCTTTCAAAACCTGATCGAAAAAGAATTCCGCATTACCCTGAATAAATCCTTCGCCGTCACCAACTGGGAAGCCCGCCCCCTCACCTCCGAGCAGCTTAGCTATGCCCTCAATGACGTGATCTACCTGCCAGAACTCTGGGAACGCATGACGGCGCAATTGGAGAAACTCGATCGCCTCCCCTGGTTCCAAGAGGAAGTTGCCAAACTGGAAGCTGAGCAATACTATGCCAGCGATACAGTTAAGGATATGTTCCGAAGTACGCTCCATACCCAAATGAACCCCCAGGAGCGGATCTTTTTGGTGCGGTTGATGTACTGGTGCCGCGAGGAAGCCAAGGCCCGCAATATCACCAAGGACATGGTTTTGCCTAGTAAAACTATGGTGCCGATCGCCAAGGGCATGGGCCAAGGCAAATCTGCCCTCCACCAGAACCGGATGATCTCGGACAAACTGATCCAAACCCATTGGGGGCTTTGGAGTAAGTTGTTCAAAGATCCCATGACTCCAGAGGAGAAAGCGATGCTGAAGGAGATTCCTAAATGGCAGGAGGAGACGCCGGAGCAGGCGATGAGTACGGAGTTTTTGTATTTATTGATTCGCGATCGCTGTTTTAAAGCTCAAATTGCGCCGACGATCGTCTGTTCCAAATCCTCTTTCCGCAGTAAGGATAAGGGGCTTGATTCTGGGTGGCGCAGGACTTTGCTGGGGGAAAGTTTGATCGAATGGATTCATTCGAAGAAGAAGATGGCTTTTGATGTGCAGGGCGATCGGTGTGTGGTGAAGTTTGTCGAGTAGAGGGGCGTCTTGCTCTATAATATGGCTTGGGCAATCCCATTTTAGACGTTTTGTACTACTGCAATGTGATTGGCGGATAGATGTTTGAGCAAACTTTCAAGAATATTGATGACGTGCTCTGGAAGGAGGCTGGCTGTACGACGGAGCTAGACTATACGGAGCAAACGTCTTGGTTGCTGTTTTTGAAGTATCTGGATGATTTGGAGCAGGACCGGGCTCTGGCGGCGCAGCTAGTTGGCAAGCCCTATGAGTTTATTATTGATGAGGCGCATCGGTGGGCGGTTTGGGCGGCTCCAAAGTTGGCCAATGGGAAGGTGGATCCGAATCAGTTGGTGGGGCCTGATTTGTTGGACTATGTGAATAAGCAATTGTTTCCCTATCTTCAGGGGTTTAAGCAGCGGGCGAAGAGTCCGGATACGATCGAGTATAAGATCGGTGAGATTTTTAGTGAGATTAAGAATCGGTTTCAGAGTGGGTATAGTCTGCGGGATGCTTTGGAGTATGTCGATGAGTTGAAGTTTCGATCGCAGCAGGAGAAGCATGAGCTGTCGCATCTGTATGAGGCGAAGATCAAGAATATGGGGAATGCGGGGCGGAATGGGGGTGAGTATTATACGCCGCGTCCGTTGATTCGGGCGATGATCGAGGTGGTGAAGCCGAGGATTGGGGAGCGGATTTATGATCCGGCCTGTGGGAGTGCGGGCTTTTTGTGTGAGAGTTATGATTATTTGCGGCGGGGGAAGCTGACGACGAAGCAGTTGGAGCAGCTTCAGAAGAAGACTTTTGTCGGGAAGGAGAAGAAGAGTCTGGCCTATGTGATTGCGATCATGAATAGGCGATGTGCAACTTTGAAAGTTCCTGCCTTCCCCTAACTCATAAGCCACTTCTAGCGCTGCAAGGGATATGAATCACTCCTTAACCCCTATATTTAGTGATTTGTAATTATCTCAGGAGAAGAAT
>JAAUSA010000134.1 GCA_012031975.1 Alkalinema sp. RU_4_3
AGAGGCGGGCGCGGGGGTAACGCTATCATCCCTCCCACAAACAGACCAACATCAGGATCTCAACACCTGTAACCAAACAGACCCACCACCCACCCCACAAAACTTTCCACCCACCCATCAAAACCGACCCCTTTTCCTGAATAATGATTAATGGTCTTAAGACACCGTAAAGAAATATTGCTGGAATCTGGCATACTTATCTAGTAAGTATTAATGCCTACTGTCTTAAACAAAAATTTAAGCCACTAGCCACCCAAAATGCTACCCAGCAGCATTCTCCCAAAACCAAGCCACAAATCAGAACCCCAAAACAACATCATGGTCGTTGCAACCCAATCTCTGGAAACCACCTGCATCAACTCGATCCGCTTCCTAGCGATCGACGCCGTCGAAAAAGCCAAATCCGGTCACCCAGGACTCCCAATGGGTGCAGCCCCCATGGCCTTCACCCTCTGGGACAAATTCCTCAAATTCAACCCCAAAAACCCCAACTGGATCAACCGCGATCGCTTCGTCCTGTCCGCCGGCCACGGCTCCATGCTCCAGTACGCTCTCCTGCACCTCTTCGGCTACGACAGCGTCACCATCGAAGACATCAAACAATTCCGCCAATGGGGATCCCACACCCCCGGCCACCCCGAAAACTTTGAAACCGCCGGGATTGAAGTCACCACTGGCCCCCTCGGCCAAGGCATCTGCAACGGCGTGGGCCTCGCCATGGCCGAAGCCCACATGGCAGCCACCTTCAACAAACCCGACGCCGCCCTGATCGACCACTACACCTACGTCATCCTCGGCGACGGCTGCAACATGGAAGGCGTCTCGGGAGAAGCCTGCTCCCTAGCTGGCCACCTCGGCCTCGGCAAACTAATCGCCCTCTACGACGACAACCACATCTCCATCGACGGCGACACCCAAGTCTCCTTCACCGAAGACGTCGGCAAACGCTTCGAAGCCTACGGCTGGCAAGTCATCGTGGTAGCAAATGGTGACACCGACACCGCCGCCATCCAAACCGCCATCGAACAGGCCAAAGCCGAAACCACCAAGCCCACCCTGATCAAGGTCCGCACCACGATCGGCTTCGGCTCCCCCAACAAAGCAGGCACCGCCGGCGTCCATGGCGCCGCCCTCGGCACCGACGAAATCGTCGCCACCCGCAAACAGCTTGACTGGCCCCACGAGCCCTTCATCATCCCCGAAGATGCCCGCGCCCACTTCGCCAAAGCCGTCACCCGTGGTGCTGAAGCAGAAGCCGAATGGAACAAGCTCTGGGAAACCTACAAAACCAAATACACCGAAGAAGCCGCCCGCTTCGATCGCCAAACCAACTACAAACTCCCCGAAGGCTGGGAAAAGAGCCTGCCCACATACAGCCCCGAAGACAAGCCCCTCGCGACTCGTCAAACCTCGGAAAAGACCCTCAATGCCCTGGCCCAGGCGATCCCTGAGTTCATCGGCGGCTCCGCCGACCTAACCCACTCCAACCTCACCCAACTCAAGGGCTTCGCCGACTTCCAGAAAGGCTCCTACCATGGCCGCAACCTGCGCTTCGGCGTCCGCGAGCACGGCATGGCCGCCATCTGTAACGGCATCTACCTGCACAAAACAGGTTTGATTCCCTTCTGCGCCACCTTCCTGGTGTTCGTAGACTACCTGCGCGGTGCCCTGCGTCTATCAGCACTCGCCGAAACGCAAAACATCTACGTCTTGACCCACGACTCTATTGCCCTCGGCGAAGACGGTCCCACCCACCAACCCGTGGAAACGATCGCCTCCCTGCGCGTCATGCCCAACCTGCTCGTCTTCCGTCCAGCGGATGGCAACGAGACCTCCGGGGCTTATAAGATCGCGATCGAGCGTCGGACCACTTCTTCTGTGATGGCCATGACCCGTCAGGCCTTGCCTCAGCTCGCAGGTTCCAGCATTGACGCCGTGGCAAGAGGCGGCTACATCGTCGATGGTGACCTGGACATCCCCGACCTGATCATGATCGCCACAGGCAGCGAAGTAAGCCTTTGCATCGAAGCTGCCAAGAAGATCCGCGAATCCGGCAAAAAGGTCCGCGTCATCTCCATGCCCTGCGTCGAAATCTTTGAAGAGCAGGACAAAGCCTACCGCGATGCGATTCTGCCTCCGGCCACCAAGAAGCGTCTGGTGGTTGAAGCAGGTTCCACCTTTGGCTGGCACAAGTACTGCGGCGACGAAGGCGATGTCCTGGGTGTCGATCGCTTCGGTGCCTCGGCTCCCGGCGGTATCCTGATGGAGAAGTTTGGCTTCACGGTTGAGAACGTGGTCGCTAAGGCCAAGGCTGTCTTGGGCTAGGTTTTCAGTTAGTAAGTCTGAATTGTTTTTTAGTAGAAGGCTCTCCGGATATGGGGAGCCTTTTTCTGTATGACTATAATAGGATCAAGTTTGGAGTGAATAGTTTGTGTTGACAGCTGCTCAATCGATCGCCTGTGTCGTCCAGTGTCAGGCTTTGACGAATATGTTTCGATCGATTCATATTCTTCGCTTAGACGAAACTTTGGATGCTATCTTCGTGTTAGCGGATGAGGATATCGAACTTTTGATTTATCCCGATGGTAACTGGAGCTTCACCCCATGACTTCTAATCTGGCTACAATGACGACGGCTGAGTTGCGAAAGTATGTTGTTGCCCATCCTGACGATATGGAGGCGTTTCACCTATGGACTCGCCGGGTCACAGAAAATCCGCCAAAACAGATTTTCCCAGCCCCCAAGGGCATTGAAGATGTAGCAGAGGTTGAACGCTTGATTCGGGCGCACCTGGAAGAACGGGCTGGTAAAAAGGCAAGTTAGGTAATGAGATTTTCCATAGTGGTCGTTGGGGGCTTATTCGATGAGATCTGATATAGAGTCCATGACTAAAATGGAGCTGCGGGATTATGTAGTTATCCCAAAGATACAGAAGCCTTCCATCTGTGGGTCGATCGCGCTACGGCTGATGCTCCGGCTAAATGGCATCCAGCATTGAAAAGCATGGCTGATTTGCCTGAGGTTGAGCGGATTCTACGAGATATGCATGGTACTGCTACCTGGCAAGACTACGAGGCCTTGCGCGATCGGCCCGGTTCTAACGGTCAGAAAATCGCGTTTTATTCAGGATGGTTATGGCTCGATGCGGGTAAAGAAGGACCACAACACTCACGCTCTAGCGATCTAATAACGATTTTGGTTTGCTTCTGGGCATTCCTAAACCCCGAAGAACCCATTGATTCCTTAGGGCGATGTTTGATTGAAAAATCAGGGAGTCAAGCCTGCTCCCCTGACTTAGTCTTTTACAAAGGTAAGAATATTCCCAATTGGCAGTCTGATAAGGCCAATCGAATTAACCTCGACACCGATCGCCTCCCCGATCTCGTCGGCGAAATCAGCGATACCACCCTCAGCCTCGACCTCGATGAACAAAAACAACTCTACGCCAGCCTCTGCATCCCAGAATATTGGGTCATTGACGTCAAAGCCGCCAGAGTTTTCGCCTTCAGCCTCAATGAAACGGGCCGCTACGAGCCGATCGAAACCTCCCTCATCCTCCCAAACCTGCCCATCTCCCTGATTGAACAAACCCTAGAACGTCTCGCCACGGAGACAAACACCGCTGCGGCCAAATGGTTCATGCAACAGCTTCAAGCTTAGTCATCACCCTTGGGATGGAAATATTCATGGATGACTTCTGCCATCTTTGGCCCAATCCCTGGTACCTCAGCAATCTGCTTGACCGAGGCTTCTCGGACATAGTCGATCGATCGAAACGCAGCCAATAACTGCTTCTGTCGGTAATGGCCCAGGCCCGGAATTTCATCGAGACGCGATCGTCGCATCCTAGCCGTCCGCTGCTGCCGATGGAAACTCACGGCAAATCGGTGGGCCTCGTCTCGCAGTCGCCGCAATAGCTGCACCCCCGGCTGGTCAGCCTCCGTCGGCAAAGGATCGGACTCCCCAGGCAGGAAAATCTCCTCCCGCTGTTTTGCCAAGCTCACGACGCGGACCTCATCGAGCAGGTTCATCTCCCGCAATACCTTCACCACCGCCGATAGCTGCCCTTTGCCGCCATCGATCATCAGCAAATCTGGAAAATCTGAAAATGCTGTAGCATTTCTAGTCAGAACAGAAGATTCATTCCATTTCCGAATCACCTGACCCTTTTCTTTAGCGTTCGCATATTTTCTAAACCGCCGACTAATCACCTCGGCCATACTGGCAAAGTCATCGGAATGACCCGGTTTTACATCGGGGTTTTTAATCTTGTAATGGCGGTAATGCTGTTTTGCAGGCAATCCGTCAATAAACACCACCTGCGAGGCCACTGCATCGGACCCCTGAATATGGGAAATGTCATAGCCTTCAATTCTTCTAGGCAACTCTGGTAAATCTAACACAGCCGCTAGATCGTCCATGGCGCGATTATTGCGATCGATCGCCTTCTGAGACCGCGACAGCTCGATCATCGCATTGCGCTCCACCATATCCAGCAGTTCCGCCTTCCCCTGCCGCTGGGGGTAGGAAATCGCCACCTTGCGCCCCTTGGCCTGACTCAAGTAAGCCGCCAACATATCGCCATCGGGCAACTCATGCTGCACCACAATTTCCGCCGGAATTTCCACCGGGTCCACGGTCTGAAAATGCTCCTCCAAAACCCGCTGCAAGATCGCCCCCGGTTCCCCGGACTGGGCATCGGCCACATAGCCCAAGCGGCCCACCAGTTTCCCGGCTCGAATTTGGAAGAGCTGAATGCAGGCATGGTGTTCGTCGGAGGCCAGGGCGATCGCATCCCGTGACACCGTGTCGTCGGTCAAGGCCACTTTCTGCTCCGCACCTAGCTGTTTTAAGCCATTAATTTGATCGCGCAACCTGGCCGCATGCTCAAAGTTCAAATCCTCGGCAGCTTTCTCCATGGTTTGGGAAAGGGTTTCGATCAATTCTCCGGTGCGGCCTTGGAAGATCATCGCCACTTTATTCATGGTTTTGCGATAGTCTTCGGGGGTGACTAGGGCTTGGCAGACGCCGGGGCAGCGGCCTATGTCGTAATTGAGACAGGGGCGATCCTTGTGGAGGGGTTGGGGACGCTGGCGGAGGGGGAAGATGCGTTTGACGAGATTGTAGGTGCTGCGGAGCATTTGACTATCGACGTAGGGGCCGTAGTAGCGATCTTTAGCGTTGCCCATGCGGCGGCGGCGGGTGATAAAGACCAGGGGGTAGTCGTCGGACCAGGTGATGCAGAGGTAGGGATATTTTTGTCATCCTTGAGTGCGACATTGAAGTGGGGCTGGTGCTGTTTGATTTCGTTGGCTTCGAGGGCCAGGGCTTCGGCTTCGGTGTCGGTGACGATCACTTCGATGTCGGTGACCTGGCGCATCATCAGTTGGATGCGGGGGCGGGTGTCATGGCCGTTGAAATATTGGCGGAGGCGCGATCGCAGTTTTTTCGACTTGCCAATGTAGAGAATTTGGTCGGTGGCGTCTCGCATGTAGTAGACACCGGGTTCTGGCGGCACTTCCTTGAGCCGTTCTTCTAGGCGATCGGGATCGTCGATGAGGGGTTTGATTTGATCGGACGATGCAGCCATGGGAGATGCTTGGGGAGATGACTGCTCTCAGTATAGGTGCGATTCGTTTGCGATGAACAGCGGGACACCGCCAATAACTCGCAGTGTGACCTACACCCCATAGTCAGCGGCAAGGAGCGCTGGCCCCAAAGGTTACATAACTTCTCATTCCCCACCGCCAACTCCGCCAAAATCCCACTCAGCTCCTCGATCGCTCTCTTCAACTCATCCATCGCCGACGCCAATAGATAACAATGGAAATCATGGGTACAAAGGAAGGGATAGCCTCCGTAGGCCATCCCTTCCTTATACAGATTAAGCCTATTCACCAGGATAAAACCAGATTATTCATTGCGATTACGACCCACTGGCAAACCTCACCCCGATCGCCTGACCATCAAATTTCAATTGCCCCTCTACAGATCGCAAATGACCGTTCCTGCGGCGCACTTCCAGGGCACCAGAAATATTCGCATCAGCACTGCCTTTCTTCTTCGGCTTACCGGACAAAAACTCCCCTTTCACAACATTAAACGTAATATCATCCGCATTGATTAGAAACCCCTGAAGCTTCATCACCTGGCCATCGCGCAGGTTGAGCTTGAGCACCCGAGATGTCCCCTGTCCATCGGTGTAGATCGCACTGTCGATCGCTGTTGTTTCCCCACGAAACTCGAAGGTGCCACGGCCTGGATAGGTGGCATCGGTCTCAGGACTGTAGGTCAGCAAAATACTCTGGTTCTCCGAAAAGACAGAACCACTGAGCGCCAAAAGTCTCCCGTTTTTCACCGTCACATAGAGCTTCCCACCCATGGCCGCCCCTTTATTTTGGGTAAAACTCCCCGACTCAATCACAAACACCTGGCGGCCATTCGACAGACCCAAACGTCCCTGGAGCCGCATCACATGGCCATCCTGGAGTAGAACAGTTAGGGTTTTACCATTGCGGCTAGCGCCATAATCCACCCGCACAATCTGTCGGGTCCTTTGTTGAAACATTAGCGTACTGCGACCTGGCACTGAAGCCTGGGCAGAGGGATTGGAAAAAGGCGCGATCGAACCCGCCATCCCAAGAACTAATGCAAGAACAGCAAAACGAAAAGAGAATTTCATAAGTAACAGCCGCCGAAAGGGATGACAAGTATCTGTGAATAATGACTTCACCAATGGCCTGACTGTTTCCGGAGAAGATGCGTTAACTCCAACTTTCTAAGAGAGTCTGATTTGCTAGATCGCGACTTTGCCAGAGATACCAGGTGGCGATCGATCGATAGGGTCGCCAGGGCTCCGCCAAATCCAGCATCTCCTTTTTTTTCGGCAACTCACCCAGCCCATACAGATCCCGCATCCCCATCTGCAACCCCAAATCCCCCAACGGCAAAACATCCCACCGCTGCAACTGAAACATCAACAGCATCTCCACGGACCACTGGCCAATCCCCCGAATCGCCGTCAGCCGTTTGATAATCGCTTCGTCGGACCAGCCCTCTAGCTCAGGAAACCCCGGCAAACCCTGCAAAACATGCTCGGCCGCATCCTGAATCCGCCGTCACCTTTCGCCTGGGGCAAACCCAGATTGCGCAGGGTTTGATGAGGGGTCTGGACGATCGCCTCGGCGGTTGGATCCAGGCACCCATAGAAGTCTAGAAAACGCTGGTGCACGGTGGCTGCTGCCTTGAGGGAGATACGCTGGTAGACGATGGCGCGGGTCAAGGCCCAGAGGAGGGAGCGATCGTCGCGGGTCTGGCCCATGGTGCAGGCAGGCAGGCGATCGATCAGCACCTTCATCTGGGCATCCGCTCGCTTCAGATGCTGGAGGGCTTTGCGATGGTCGGCGGGGAACTGCATGGTGGGGGATCTTTAAAGAACGTTGCGATCGCGGGACAGTCCTGAAAAAGTTCGATAGGATTTAGATAGAAATTGTAATGAGAGCTGTTTTCTATGGATGTCAAGACCTTTCTAATCGTCTTCACAGCGGTGTTCAGCACCGCCTGCCTGTTTTTGGCACCAAAAATGGGTTCTATGACTCCGATGACTACCATGGTAACGGATCGGCCCACTAATTCCCCTGCGGCCCTTGTCCTAACTTAAGATTTTCGATTCTGCATGGGTTTTGTTGCTGCTTCTGATGCTGCTGTCGTGCGGATGTTGCCCTACGGTGTGGGACAGGCCAATGAAGGTGTCTCTCTCCGGTTAAAGGTGGGGCACTATGATATTTTGCTCGACTGTGGTGTGCTGGATTTGGTGCTTGATGAGGTGCCAGATCTGGTTCTCTGTACCCATGCCCATCGAGAACAGGCCGTTGGTCTATGGCAGCTTCACCAAAACTATCCCAAGCTACCCATCTACGCTAGCGAAGTCACGGCGGAACTGCTGCCGCTGAACTGGCCCGAGGTGGTCCGATCGGATTTCTGTCAAGCCCTCCCCTGGCGATCGCCCCTGGAACTTCTCCCAGGTCTAACCGTTGAGATGTTCCCAGCGGGACATTTACCGGGGGCCGCAGCATTTTTGATTACCTACCAAGAAGAATATCGGGTGCTTGCTCTGGGGGATTTTTCGCTGTTTAATCTGCGATCGACCGATGGGTTGCGGCTGGAGAATTTGCGCAATTATCAGCCGGATTTGCTAATTATCTCAGGCTGTAGCGAACCCCTGCCCCATCGACGGGTACAGGAGAATCAACTGCTCGATCGCTTGCAGTCGGCGTTGGACCGGGGAATGTCAGTGTTGATGCCAATGACAGAGATCGGGCAGGCGCCTGAATTACTGTTTTTGCTTCGCAGTCACCATCTGTTGAGTGGGCGGGATTTGGATATTTGGGTGGATAGTGCCTTGACCCAAAGTTGCTATCTCTATGAGGCCCTGCTGCCCCATTTGCCCATTGCGATTCAGAATTTGGCGAAATATCAGGCATTGTTTTGGGATCAGCGGGTTAGGCCGAGGGTACAGCGATGGTCAGGGGAAGCGCTTCCGGCAGTTCCTAGCATTGTTTTGATCGATCATGAAACTGATTACCAATCACTACTTGAGTCTGGCAACTGGTTGGTGATGAAAGCCTCGCTAGAATTGCCAATGGATGAGGAGCATTATCATTTAAGTAATCAGGCCGATCGCACGGCTATGCTACAGGTGATTAACAGTCTGCGGCCCCAACATTTAGTATTTATTCATGGTGCACTAGATAATCTATTGGATTTAGCTTCCATGGAGGAACTGGGCCAGCGCTATAAAGTGCATGTGCCCATGCGGGGCCAGGAGATCGAGTTTGCGGTGGCAGCGGCAGCCATGCCGATGGCGGAGGTGATTTACGAGGGGGAGGTGGCGGAGAGTCTCCAGGACATCGTTATTACCTTACCGCGAACGCTGCTGGCCGATGCGAGGTGGCGATCGCTCTCTGACACAGGCATTGTGGAGGCGACCTGGGAGGGAGATACTTTGGTGGTGAGAGGGTTGCCCGCTGGGGAATTGCGGGGCGATCGGCGGGAGGTGTTGCCGGAGGCCAGTTGCTATCGCTGTCAGGCCTATCGGGGGCAATATTGTCGAGAGGTGCGATCGCCCTTGTTGAATCTCAAGGTTTCGCCGGAGGGTCTTTGTGCGGAGTTTAAGGCGGTTTAGCCTTGGTGGTATGATTAGGCTGTTGGTTAGAGAGTCGATCCCTGATGATTTCAAAGCCCCACTAACCCTCCACCACCACCGCATCCCGTGCACAAGCCACACAGGGCAACACAAACCCAGAACCCTCCGGCAGCGCCAGAGGCGATCGCACATAGTCCACATTCCCCGCCTTCAGCTTCAGCTTGCAAACCCCACAGGCCCCAATCTTGCAGCCATAGGTCATCGTGACTCCCGATCGCAACCCCGCCTCCAACAGCGTTTCTCCAGGCTTCGGTTGAATGGTTTTATTTGACTTCGCAAACTCAATCGTCGTGCCAACCTTCGGCGCTTCCACAGCAACGGGAGCACCCCCAAAGCTTTCCTCATGGTATTGCCCAGACGGCAACCCCAAGTCCATCAGCATCTGCTTGACGCCCGTCATAAACCCCTCAGGACCGCAGACATAGACCGTGCGATCGAGCAGATCCGGCACCGAATTGAGCATAGCGCGATCGACCCTGCCCGTCAGCCCCGACCAATGCTCCCCTGGGTTGGTGACCGTAAACCACACCCGGAGATTCTGCCGGGCTAAAAATACTAATTCCGATCGCGCAATAATATCTTGAGGCGATCGGGCTGAATGTAAGAACACAACATCCACCGGATGGGCCATATCACTAATCCAGCGGGCCATCGACAGCATCGGCGTAATCCCACTGCCCGCCGACAGCAACAACACCTTCTGCTTGGGGCCTTCGTAGACAAAACTCCCAGTAATTCCCTGGATACTCAGTTCAAACCCCTCACCAACCGATGCATGCAGCCAATTCGACACCAACCCCACCCGCTTGACCGTAAACTCCAACACATAGGGCCGCGACGGACTCGAAGACACCGAATAGCAGCGCGACACCGCTTTCCCCTCAATCATCAAATCAAGCAGCACAAACTGCCCCGGCAAATATTCAAACCGTTCTCCCTCAGATCCAACCCAGCGAAAGGTTTTGACATCGGGGGTCTGGTCAATCACTTGAATACAGCGGAGTTTCGTCGGTTTAGATGAAACCCCTTTTTTCGGGACTTGAATTGCTCCCATCAGGATGACGAACTCGCCAATCTGTACCGTATCGCCCGTGCGCAGAACATGCTGATAATTGATCAAAATATCCTGGTTATTCACCTTTGAGCCATCGGTGCTACCAAGATCGCTGTAATAGACGCGATCGCCATGCCAGGATAATTGCCCATGAATTCGACTGACCTCGGGGCGATCAAGAATAATCTGACAGCTAGGATGGCGGCCAATTAAGAAGGTTTTTTCCTGTTCAGGATCGAGCCGATAGGGTTGAACGGTGCCTGTCTCGGGATGCAGAACTTGTAGGTTAAACATGGAGAAATACCTATTTACTGACGGAATCGAGTTTTAGCCATGCGATCGCCCTGGGGTTTTCGCAGGAGGGTGCAGGGGATCTTTTCTTCAGTCACTGCGATCGGAGCCGCAGGGGCTAGAGAAGGCTTGGTTTTCCAGGTGCGAAGTAACCACAACGTACTGACAAACATCGTGGTGCTATGGGCCAAATACTGTACCCAGTCGGGCATCAGTCGCAATTCCGGCTGGCCGCCATAGAGAAAAAAGGTATTAAACGCCAAAAAAGTCACCAGCGTGAACATCCGATGTTTTGCCAACAGCACAGGCCGATCGCTCCAGGGCCGCAACCCCCTTCGATAGCGACGTTCTAGGACCAAACCCACGAGGTAAAACACCAGGGAAAACACAGCCAGGGTCAAAGGTGCTGCCACTAATTTTGGAATCGCGATCGCCTCCCCATACAGATAAAACCCTGCATCCAACAGATGCTCCAACGGACCCACTTCGCGGTTCCAAATCCCCGAATAGTAATAGTCAAAACTCCCCGCATAGAGCTTGTAATAAATCACATACCCCGTAACCAGACCAAAGTAGCCATACTGCACCCAGCGTCTTCCCGCCTGATGGCTCAATTGATCCCAATAGGTGCGATCGCTATCGATATCCAGACAGGGCGACTTGCAACCCACACAGGCACTTTGTTCCTCACCGAAGGCATCGATCGATCGACACATCGACTGCGTAATCCCGTTGTTCACCTCCGGTTTCGCCTTACTATCCAACAACCCCCTCGGTCCAGTAAACACCAATTGCACCAGCCCAAAGGGGCAAAAGTAATGGCACCAGCTTCGACCGCCGTAGCGAAACACAATGGTCATAGCGAAGGCGATCGTGCCAAGTAGAAATAAACCGAGGAGAACGCGATCGCTATTAATAAACAAAATCCGGGAACATAACCCCAAAAACAACAGTCCAAATTGAACATAGAGGTGATTTCTTGCCAGCCAGCTATCAGGATCGACAGGCTGACGTGGCCCCAACCCTAAAGCCCTAGGCAATTGCGATAGAAAATACAGCGGACAAATCCGCCGCCAAGCCTCATGGCCAAACACCAACACAAAGAAAATCGCATTGGGAACGGTTATTCCCCAGAAAATACGGGGTGCGATCGCATAGCCTGCGACTTCCTCCACACATCGATCTTGAACAGGCACACAATTCAGGGGCTCAAGCGTGGCCGTCCAGAGCGGTGAAATCGGATCATAAAAGAGCGAAACAAGTTAACAGAAGCCAGGCTAGGGCGATCGCCAACGGACCCGATGCATCGTAGATTCTGCGACCTGAGAAAGCATGATTGTCACATCCTGTTGAGGTTGACGTCTTTATTCTCAATCCATCGTGCTAAAAACAAAATTACCCCCATGGGTGGTTTTTCCTCAAAAAAAACGCCGCTACGGACTCGATCGAATCCATAACGGCGCAGCCTAACTGTAGAACCTGTTGGAGAACCTTACTTAATTAGCCGAGGGAATTGGTTTCGCAACCCATGACACACCACTGACCGAACCGCGACTCATGCCTCGATGGCGCTGACAGCATCGTGATGTACGGGCTCCGAATAGCCCTTAGGAGGCGCTTCATAATGCTCGCAATGCTTATCCAGGGGCTGCAGGAAATTCGCCGAAACGAAGTCAGCAAGTTTCGTACCAGAGTCATAGCCATTATCGGCATCCCACTGGTAATGCACCCCGAGGTAAACCCGGCTGCGACCATTTTCCAAGGCCGCCGAAGAGAAGCTATTAAAACGACGCTTCACATAGGGCACGCTGGGGTCATCACTATCGAGTTCAAACGTCACATTATCCGTCCCAAAGTAGTTCCGCATCACGCCAGCATGGGCGGCCCCAAAGGTAGCATGACCCGAGACGTAGGCCGGGAAAGGCGGTGTGAAATGCACCCCCGTTCTGGGATCGATCGACAGCGGTGTCCAACTGCGATCTTCACGGGTGACCAAGTTGCCATCGGTATCCGCCAGTTGCACGCCCGAAACAGGCCGCCAGAGGTTGATATAATTGTCAGCATACTTGGCATCCCAGGCGACAATCGCGGCATCGGCCATGGCGATCGCCACCAAAGCGAACAGGCGCGCATTTTCCACAAGGGAGAGATTCCGCAGTTTGGACACAATTTGTGTCATGCGGAACAGGTGACCCGGTGGCTTGTAGGTGCCGTCGAGGTCGTTGGCCCAGAAGAAGGCAATTTCGGTTTGGTCAGCAGTCCGAATTTTGGAATCCTTGTTGCCGTAGAGTTGCACTTCCTGGAGCTGGGCGGCATACTCGGGGCTGCGCAGCAATTCCACTTGGTTGGCATAGTTGCCAGGGAAGGGGGGACGGAACTGGTTGCCCCGCTCCATGGCGAAGGGCCGGACATTGCGCCATTCGGGGGTGACAGCCGAGGCACCGTTAGTGCTGCGCCAGTCGCCGGGACGGTTGCCGGGCTGGTAGGACATGCAGGCGCTGGAGCCATCGTTGGCCCGGCATTCGAGGACGGCTTTGGCGATCGCCTCCCCCAGAGCCTTACCGTTGTCCTTGGCGGTTTGATCATCGGTGATCAGCACGAGGGCAGCACGCAAGGCCTCATCGATCAAGCTTGCCTGGGCCGGGTAGCTGGCCAGCAGAACGCGGTAGGCGGCATAGCTGACAGCAGCTTCGGTGGAAACATACTGAGGCACATGAATATGGGTCAGACAGATATTCGGGTAAGAATAATACTTACGCACCACGACGTTCACCGCTTCGAACATCGCAATATGCATCATGGCAGCAACCCGCGAAATAATGGTGGGAGCACCACCGGTTTTGCGAATTGCTTCGAGCAAGACATCGTTCCACTGGACAATCACATCGATCGCATTTGCAGAACGCACAACTGAATCAGCCATTGTTAGTTTCCTAGTTGTTGAGAAGATTAGGCTTTTCAATACTCGAATGAGAGGAGTAATTATTTGCCTAGGGGACTAAGGAGGCGATCGCGCTATCCGGTTGTCTGTCTCCGTGGCGATTGCTTCGATATACCTAAGGTAGCCCGCTCTTTCTCAAACACCTATTACCCACAGGGGTAGTTCTGGGATTACCCCTGTGGGTAATGTCAATGGGAGTTTTGTGCGCCCACAATAGAGAGGGCTGCGATCGATTCATCCATTGATTACAGCTCCAGTCATACAACGTGACGCTGAACTCTTGGCCAGGGCTTCTCTCAGTAGGGGCTTTGGCTTTTTTAAATGGTTTTCTTTAATTCGAGTACCATGGAGACTTCCTATACAAGGCGATGTGCAACTTTTTCAGGCATCACAAATCAGCCCGTCAAACTGAAGCAACTCCCTTCCCAGCTTGTGGTTGAGCCAGCAGCACAAAGTGTGGGCCAAGATCTTACGATTGACTCGGCTGGT
>JAAUSA010000135.1 GCA_012031975.1 Alkalinema sp. RU_4_3
CTATCCGGGCTGGTGGGAACCCGGCCCAACCCTCGACCTACAGATCAACCTGAAAGCCTGGGAATCCCTACCCAAACCTACCAAGCCGCCGTCGAAACCGCCGCCATGGAATCCAACACCCGCATGCTCGCCCGCTACGACGCCCGCAACAACGAAGCCCTCGATCGCCTCCTCAAACAAGGCGTCCAGCTCCGTGCCTACAGCCCCGAGATCCTCGCCGCCGCCGAAAAAGCCAGCTTCGAACTGCTCGATGAATTCGCGGCAGCAGATGCCGACTTCAAGGCCATCTACGAAGACTGGAAGGGGTTCCGCGATCGCCTATACCGATGGAACAACATCAATGAAGGCAGTTTTGCCCGGAATGCCTACGGCAAGCTGAAACCCTAGGTTAGAATGGGTAGGCAAAAAAAATCCCCCAACCCTTCCATGACAGTTCGCGTTCGCATCGCTCCGAGTCCCACGGGCAACCTCCACATCGGTACCGCCCGCACCGCCGTGTTCAACTGGCTCTACGCCCGTAGCCAAGGCGGCACCTTCATCCTGCGCATCGAAGACACCGACCTGGAGCGATCGAAACCCGAATTCACAGACAACATCATGGCGGGGCTCAAGTGGCTGGGCCTGACTTGGGATGAGGGTCCATTTTTCCAGACAGAGCGATCGGCGTTGTACGGCGAAAAAATCCAGTCCCTCCTTGACCAGGGTTTGGCCTATCGCGCCTATGACACCCCCGAAGAACTCGACGCCATGCGTGAGTCCCAGAAGGCCCGCAAACAGGCCCCCCGCTACGACAATCGCCACCGGAACCTAACCCCCGAGCAGATCGCCGCCTACGAAGGCGAGGGCCGGACTGCTGTGATTCGGTTCAAAATTGACGACGATCGCGAGATCTCCTGGGAAGACCTGGTACGCGGCAAGGTGACCTGGAAGGGCAGCGACCTCGGCGGCGACATGGTGATCGCCCGCGCCGCCACGGAAGGAAACCTCGGCGCTCCCCTGTACAACTTCGTGGTGGTCGTAGACGACATCGACATGGGCATCACCCAAGTCATCCGAGGCGAAGACCACATCGGCAACACCCCGAAGCAAATCCTGCTGTATGAGGCTCTACAAGCCACTGTCCCAACCTTTGGCCATACGCCCCTAATCCTCAACGCCCAGGGAGCCAAACTCTCCAAGCGTGATGGCGTCACCTCCGTCGGCGACTTTGAAGCCATGGGCTACCTGCCCGAAGCCCTAGCCAACTACATGACCCTGCTCGGCTGGTCCCCCACCGAAGAACTCGGCGAACTGTTTAGTCTCGAAAACGCCGCCAAGGAATTCAGCTTCGATCGCGTCACCAAAGCGGGCGGCAAGTTCGACTGGGACAAACTTAACTGGGTCAATGGCCAATACATTCACAAAATGCCCGTGGCTGAACTGACCACCCTCCTGATGCCCTACTGGGAAAAGGCGGGGTTTGAGGTGCAAAAGGTCGATCGCGCCTGGCTCGAACAGCTCGTCGCCGTCATCGGCCCCAGTTTGGCCAACTCTCTGAGGTGGGTGAGATGACCCGCTACCTGTTTGTCTCAGATGTTGGGTTTACGGATGATGCCCAAGCGCACCTGAAGCAGCCGGGAGTCGGTACCGCCCTGGAAGGCGTTTTAGCAGGATTAACGGGGACGCCGATGACGGAGGAGACGGCCAAGGCGCTGATCGACCAGGTGGTCAAAGCCCAGGGCGTCAAGAAGGGCCTGGTGATGAAGTCCCTCCGTGCTGGTTTGACCGGTTCCCTGCAGGGTCCAGACCTGATGCAGTCCTGGCTGCTGCTGAGCCAAAAGGGTTGGGACAAAACCCGCCTAGAACAGGCGATCGCTGCCATTTAAGTCCTAATTCGGCCAAAATATCGCACCATCACCCCAGGAAGACTTTCGGCTTCTGAGGAACTTTTTCCGGGGCTTGGTGCGTCTAATCTTTATTGCACGAGAACCACTAGCACTCTGAAACCCCATGAAACTGAAGTTTAAGAAATATAGCCTGCCAATCCTGGCAAGCCTTAGTCTGCTGGGCGCGGCCCTCCCGGCCCAGGCCCAAATGTACGGTGATGTGACCATCGACTCCGGCTCCCCCAACCCCATCGAAGTCACGGGCGTGGGCGGCGGATCGCGATCGGCCAAGGGCATCGCTGGCACCGAAAGTACCTCCACAGGGGACTGTGTGGGCTTTGTTGACGGCCAACCCGACCACACCCTGGTGCTCAAAAAGTATTTCAAGTCCCTAACCGTCACCTCCGAGAGTTCCACGGACACCACCATGGTCGTCAAAGGCCCCGATGGCGTCTGGTGCAACGACGACCTGCGGGACAAAAACGCCGGAATCACGGGCGACTGGAAGGCAGGCACCTACGAAGTCTGGGTGGGCTCCTACAGTAAGAGCAAATCGGTGCCCTACAAGCTCAGAATTACCCGCTAAATAAAAACGCTGGTTGAGTGATGTGACTTAAGCATCATTCAACCAGCGCTTCCATGACGTTTGACCTTCGAGACGCAAGGAGACTAACCCTCGCAGTCCGGTTGCTAACATGTGAGCAACGCTGAATTGGCTAATTTAGGAATGCAGCAGTACAAGCATCACGTGTCCTAAATCGATCGCCAAAAACCTACAAAACTCATTAATCCAAGCGCACCGGAACCACGATCGGCAGCATCTGGCGGCAAGCTTCACTAGCGAGTCCGAGCAACCCACAACTCGCCAACACCAGCCAAACCAGCCGCAGCCGCAACTGGGCCAAGGAATAATTCGAGAAAAGATTCAACACCATGAAACTAGATCCTCATTCAAAATGCGTATGTGTATAGCCAGCCAATCCCATAAAGCATTTACTAAATCAACCAAAATCACCGCCAGTCCTGCATCCCCATGCAGTCCAAGCTCGCACTAAACCTCTGAACTCAATTCAGCAACCAGTGCCGCCCTCAAGTATCGCCCTTGAACCTAGCCTAAACACCGAAAAGCCATAACCCGTAATATCAGTTTGCAAAATCGTTGCAATTGGCGGGAAGAAATTTACGATATCGCCCATTGCTCACTCCAAAACCCTAGGTGGATCCACAGTCCCGCAGCATCTTGCAACATTCCAGCCCCATCCCTTAATCTTTTGAAATCTTTTTTGGCGCGATCGGGCACTTTTAGGGCCACGGATCGTCAACATCCGGGGGAACTTCCGTCCCAATCCATAGCCCAATCATGGCAGGATAGAGTCACCCATCGACCCCACAAACCCGTAAAGGACCCCAAGGAAACAACAACCCTATGCGATTTAACACCATATCCCAGGCGGCGCTTTTCACAGCGGCGCTAGTACTGGCCACCAGCTCCGCCTTTGCGCCCCGCGCCCAAGCCAACGGTCAGGGGTTGACCATCTTTGGCGGCGTCCCGGCGGACAAGCAGCTCAAGTACAGTTTTGACTTTGGCGGCAACAAGGGCAGCTGGGATCGCTACCGTCTGAAGATCGACAAGAAGAAGATGAAGCTGGCCGCCGCCGAGATCACCATTGACTACCCCGACTATTACAAAGGGACATTCAACACCAAAGAGATGGAGATCAAGGTCAACGGCAAGGCCATCAAACTCCAGGAAGCCAAGTGGGACAAGGACAACTATTTCCTCCAGCTCTTCCCCGCCGAACCCATTCCCGCCGGGAGTGACGTCGAGATCGTCCTCTCCGACGTACGCAACCCCGACTACCCTGGTACCTTCTACTTCAACTGCCGGGTTCTGACACCGGGGGATGTGCCCCTGCTGCGGGACATTGGTAGCTGGATCATGAGTATTGATTAATCGCCTTGCAGGCCAGGGATCCCTGGGCCTTAGTTTTAAACAGGTTAGTTTGAAACTGGGGATTGTATAAAAGTGGTCCCTTGCGCTAATATTAACGACTGTGGCTTTTTAAGAGCAGTCTAGGAGAAAAAGTATGAAGCGGACCCTGGAAGGGACAAGCCGGAAGCGCAAGCGTGTGTCTGGTTTCCGAGTGCGGATGCGGACCAAAAATGGTCGATCGGTGATCAAAGCCCGTCGTAGCAAAGGTCGGGCCAGACTTGCCGTCTAAGGCAGGCATTGCTTGCAGTAGGTGAGCTTGTTTGTAGTAGGTAAACTGTGGCACTGCCTAAACCCTATCGACTTAAGCGTCGTAAGGATTTTGATCGCGTCTATAAGTTGGGAACGCGCAAGAGAGCGGCCCACCTCCATTTGGTAGCCTTTCGGTTTCGCCAGATGCCTGAGGGGTCGCTTTTTGGCATATCCATTAGTAAAAAGGTCAGTAAGCGAGCCGTCGTCCGGAACCGGATCAAGCGCCGGATTAAAGCCGCCCTGCGCCAGTTCCTGCCGCGCCTGAAGGGGAATTGGTGGGTGGTGATCGTCGTGCGGAATGAGGCGATCGCTTGTGACTACTGGCAAATTTTGCAAGAATTAGATCAACTATTGACATCAGCAGAGGTGGTCCATGGCAGTTAAAGAAGAAGTCTTCTACGAAGGCGGTCCCCACATTGGTGATCTGATCCTCAATGGATTGCTGGCCTTTACGTTGATCTGTATTCCCCTGACCGTGGCGGCGGTGGTGCGGGCCCTGTGGCTGCGCTTTCGGATCACCGATCGCCGCATCTCGGTGGTGGGTGGCTGGCTGGGTCGGGATCAGGTGGATTTGATCTACTCGGAGATCGACAATATCATCGCTGTCCCTCGGGGCATCGGTAGCTGGGGAGACATGGTGATCACCCTCAAGGATGGCAGCAAGGTCGAGATGCGGGCGGTGCCCAAGTTTCGCGAGGTCATTGACTATATTGAAAGCAAGCGGGCAGGCAAGGGCAAGGTTAAGGCGGCCTAAGGCGGCCCTTTGCGGTTCGGTAATCTCAGCTTGGTAGGATAGACCCGTTCTCAGCTAAACTGAGCGGATGTGGTTCGGACGTTTCACGTAGCAAAACACCCATGGATTTTGGAATCAGCTTTTTATCAAACAACGTCATGTTGCCCATTCTCGACGCGTTCTACAACGTGGTACCGAGCTATGGCCTGGCGATCGTCGCCCTGACGTTGATCATTCGCCTGGCGCTATTCCCCTTAAATGCGGGCGCATTGCGGAACATGCGTCGCACCAGGGTGACCCAGCCGCTCATGCAGAAGCGGATGAAGGAAATCAAGGAGCGCTACGAGAACGATCCGGCCAAGCAGCAGGAGGCCATGTCGGGCCTTTACAAGGAGTTTGGGAACCCCCTGGCGGGTTGTCTGCCGCTGCTGTTCCAGATGCCTGTGCTGTTCGCGCTGTTTGCCACCTTGAGGGGATCGCCCTTCTCCAATGTGCCCTATTCGGTGAACCTGGAGATTCTGCCGAAGGAGCAGGCCGCCCTGGTCCAGCCCCAGACCTTTACGACCAAGGCCCAAAATATTTACCTCGCCGATGGGGTCCATGCCAAGGTCGAAGCCATTCTGCCCGGCGGCAACAAGATTGGCGTGGGCGATCGCGTCAACGTTGAGTTCCAGACCCCCGAAGGCAAGCCCTTCAGCGATCTGACAGCGGCCCACCCGGATGTCAACCTCAAGACCCAGTACAAGGTGGTCAGCGGGGGCGAGCGGGTGAAGATTAATGAGGATGGTTCGATCGAAGCCCTTCAGCCCGGCAATGTCAGCTTGCAAGCCCTGATTCCTGGACTGGCGGCGGATAAGGGGTTCCTGTTCATTGATGCCCTAGGTCGGACTGGGGCCATCGACAGCGATCTCTGGTTGACCGATGCCACGGGGGCCAAGAGCCTGAACTTCAAGGCCATCCACTTTGATGTGGTCTTCATGATTCTGTTCTACGGCTTCAGCCTCTACATGAGCCAGGTGATCTCTGGGAAGGGCATGGTTTCGACCAATCCCCAGCAGGATACGGTGAACAAGATTACCCCGTGATGGTGGCAGGCATCTTCTTCTTCGCGCCGCTGCCAGCGGGTGTGTTGATGTACATGATCATTGCTAACCTGTTCCAGCTATTGCAGTCCTTCATCGTCAACAATGAGCCCCTGCCCGACAGCATTCAGAAGCTGGTCGATAGCGGTGCCAGTGCTGCGACGGTGACCGTGGATAGCAAAGAGATTCCCTTCGAGCCAAGCCGCAAGAAGAAGTCCTAGGGTCAATCCAAAATTTTCGCGGGCAAAGGCTCTGGTTTCTTGATGAAACCAGGGCCTTTAGCATATCCTGGGGCAAAGCAAGATCGCCCCCCGCGCCCGCCATGCACCAAACCAGTCATCCTTCCATCGATCGCGGCCAAACCTGGCTCCAAGACCTGCTCAAACTCAGTGCCCTAGAGGTCAACGTCACCGCCGAAATCCAGGACCACTTCGCCGAACATAGCTGCTGGCTGACCATCGATCGCAGCAATCTCTCGGACGACCAGGTCACGGCCCTAATTGGCCCCGAGGGCAAGGCCCTAGATGCCCTGCAATACCTGGCCAATGTGACCTTGAATCTAACGGTGGAGGAAGCCGATCGCGGCGCCTACACCATTGAAATAGACGGCTATCGTCAGCGGCGGTTGGAGATCCTCAAGGAGATGGCGGCAGAGGCAGCAGAGGCGGTGCGATCGAGCCACAGGCCCTACGAAATGCCCGCGATCTCGGCGGCGGAAAGGCGGCAGATCCATAGCATTTTGAGTCTGGAGGCGGATCTGTCCACCTTTAGCCGGGGGGAAGAGCCCGATCGCCGCCTGATCGTCAAACCTGCATCGACGAAGGTGATCGGGTAACCCCAAAATATCGCCAAAACGTTATAGACTGGCTAATCTAATGCAATGAGGAGTATATGGGTTTTGCAGCTACGGCCTGGAAACATCAAATGCGGCGGTTTGTCAGTCTGGGGCTAGTGGGTTTGCTCCTGACGGCGGCGCTGTCGGCCTGTAGTCCGAAGCTGTTTCGATCGCAGTCTACGTCCACTAATCAGCTAATCATCAGCACCACGACGGATGTCAAAACGTTCAACTATGCCATGAACGCCCAGTCCCCGAATGTATTTACCTTCACCTATGCGGGCCTGATTGATGAAGAGGGCACCAAGGGGGAGATTATTCCTGACCTGGCTGAGTCCTGGCAGATCTCTGCCGATCGCAAAACCCTCAAGGTAAAACTTCGCCCCGATCTCAAGTGGTCGGATGGCCAGCCGCTGACTAGCGATGATGTGATGTTCACGTTCCAGGATGTGTACTTCAATGATGAAATTCCGACGACTGCCCGGGATGGGTTTAAGGTGGGTGAAAAGCAGTTGCTGCCCAAGTTGAATCGGATTGACGATCGCACCGTTGATTTTGTCTTACCCGAACCCTTTGCACCCTTTATCCGTAGTCTGGCCACGCCAATCCTACCCAAGCATGCCCTGCTCGCATCGGTCAAAACCAAGGACCGCGATGGCAAACCCCAATTCCTCTCCACCTGGGATACCAAGACGCCACCCAAGGAAGTGATCACCAACGGGCCTTATACGATCGAGAGCTATGTCCCCGGCCAGCGGATCATCTATCGCCGCAATCCCCACTACTGGCGCAAGGACGAAAAGGGCAATCCCACGCCCCACATCGAACAGATCGTCTGGCAGATTTTAGATAACAGCGACGCGCGGATGCTGCGGTTTCGCTCTGGAGAACTGGACATGTCGGGCCTCAGGCCTGAGGACTTTGCCCTGCTTAAGCAGGAGGAAAAACGTGGGAAGTTCACGATCTACAATGGTGGGCCTTCCTCTGGGACGACGTTTATTTCCTTCAATATGAACAAGGCGATCGATAGCAAGGGCAATCCCTTCGTCGATCCGATCAAGTCCAAGTGGTTTAACAACAAATCCTTCCGTCAGGCGATCGCCTATGCCCTCGATCGCCGTCGGATCATCGACCAAATCTTCCGAGGCGTGGGCGATCTGCAAAACTCCCCCATTTCCGTGCAAAGCTCCTATTTCTTCGGCCCCGAGAAGGGTCTGAAGGTCTATGACTACAATCCAGCGAAGGCGAAGGAACTCCTGAAGTCGTCGGGGTTTAAATATACCGAGCAAGGTACCCTGCTCGATAGCGATGGCAACCGAGTGGAGTTTTCGCTTCTCTTGCCCGCAGGCAGTAAAAACGGCCAGGCCATGGCCACCCAAATGCAGCAGAACTTGAAACCCCTGGGAATTAAGCTCAACTTGGACCCTGTGGACTTCAATGTCTTAGTCGAGAAAATCAACGCCCGTCGCTGGGAGATGTACTTCCTCAGTTACACGGGGGGCGTCGAACCGAATAACGGCGCTAACATGTGGCTGAGCAATGGTTCCTCCCACGATTTCAACCAAGGCCCTCGCCCTGGCCAGCCCCCAATTAAGAACTGGCAGGTCAGCGACTGGGAAAAGCGGATCGATCGGCTGATGATTTCTGGGGCACAGGAGTTTGACGAGAAGAAACGGCAGGCGATCTATGCGGAGTTCCAGCAGCTCATTCAAGAGGAGCTGCCGGTGATTCATCTGGTCAACCCGATCGCCCTAACCGCCATTCGCAATAAGGTCACAGGCGTCAAGTTTTCTGGCCTGGACACGCGTGGTGCGCTCTGGAATCTGCCAGAATTGAAAGTCGAAGAGTAGTTTTATCCCCAGTCTCTATGCCCATTTCTCGCCGCTCGCTCCTAGCTACGAGTCTCATCCTATGCAGCGCGATCGGGCTGGCCGCTTGCAATCCCAAAAATCTCAAAGCCTCTAAGACGGGAAAACAACTCACCCTCGCCACCCCCACCGATCCCAAGACCTTTAACTACGCCAACAGTCAGTCCTTCCCCAATGTGTTTTTGTTCACCTACGAGGGTTTGACCAAGGAGAATGGCGTCACAGGGGCGGTTGATCCAGCCTTGGCAGAATCCTGGACCATTTCCAAGGATCGCAAAACCGTACGGTTTATCCTGCGACCCAATCTTAAGTGGTCCGATGGCCAGCCCCTGACCGCCGATGATGTGGTGTTCACCTACCAGCAGATTGTCTTTAATCCTGAGGTGCCCATAGAGGCAAAGGAGAATCTGAAGATCGGCACAAAGGGTGATTTCCCGAGCGTTAAAAAAATTGACGATCGCACCGTTGAATTCCAGCTCCCCGAACCCTTCTCGCCCTTCCTGAATGCGACCGCTACCCCCGGCGGTGTGGCGATCATGCCCAAACATGCCCTGGAGAAAACCCTGAAAACCAAGGGCAAAGATGGCAACCTAGCCTTTATCTCCACCTGGGGCACCAATAGCAAACCCCAAGGAGCATTGTCGTCAATGGCCCCTTTGCTTGATTGATTCCTACACCCCCGGCCAGCGAGTCCTCTTCCGTCGCAATCACCACTATTGGCGCAAGGACCCCGACGGCACGCCCTACCCAAAACTCGACACCATCATCTGGCAGATCATCGAAAACATCGACGGTCAATTGCTGCGGTTTCGATCGGGGGAACTAGATGTCCTGGGTGATACAAGGCCCATGAAGTCGGAATATTATGGGTTATTGAAACAGGAAACCGATCGCGGTAATTTCAAAGTATTAAATGGCGGTGCCTGGTCCGGCGTATTACAGTTTGTATTCAATTTGAGTACGGCAAAAAATGAGCAGGGCAAACCCTTTGTCGATCCAATTAAATCGAAGTGGTTCAACAACAAAGTGTTTCGGCAGCGATCGCCCACAGCATTGATAAAGAGCGAATCAACACAAATATTTTCCGAGGCATTGGTGTGATTCAGCATTCGCCAGTTTCGATCCAAAGTCCCTATTTCCTAACCCCGGAACAGGGCCTCAAGGTTTACAAATACGATATTGAAAAAGCAAAAACCATGCTTAAAGGGGCAGGGTTTAAATATAACGATCGCAACGAACTCTTTGATAGTGAGGGCCATCGAGTGGAGTTTGGCCTAATCACAAACGTCAATAATCAGGTTAGGGTGGCGATCGCATCCCAGGTCCAGCAAGACCTTGCAAAAATCGGCATTAAGGCCAATTTCCAAGCCCTAAATTTCAATAGTTTAGTCGAAAAAGTGAATGGCAATCGCGACTGGGACACCCATATGATCGGCTTCGGCGGCGGTGCGGAACCCCACGACATGGCCAATCTCTGGATGAGTTCCGGTGGATCGCACTCGTTTAATTTAAAACAACAGCCAGGCCAAAAACCGATTCAGAACTATGCGCCGAAGCCCTTTGAAGTGGAGATCGATCGCCTATTCATCACGGGAGCCCAGGAAAATGATCCGGAAAAACGTAAGGTAATTTATCACAAATTCCAGCAGTTGACGGCGGAGGAGCTGCCGATTATTCAGGTGGTGAACGATCGGGCTTTGATGGCGGTGCGGGGGGATATTACGGGGTTAAAATACAATGGTTTGCCGACTTGGGGTTTGTGGAATATTGAAGAACTCGATCGTTCTGGGATTTAAGGGTGGGGGTGATCGGCGATCGCGTAGATTGTGGGCGCAGGATACGCGCCCCTACCAATCCGTTGTTATGATTGGGTTTGCAGGATATTTATACCGGGGTCCGCTCTCACCAATTCGCCAAATTTTTGTTTATGACTCAAATCGATCCCCTTAAAACCCTGCTCCAATCTGTCGCTCAAGGAGATCTCAATCTAGAGGTCGCCCTGATGCGTCTCAAACAATTAACAACCTACGAAACCGTAGATGACTTCGCCCGCGTGGATCACCAGCGCGCCCAACGCACCGGATTCCCCGAAGTCATCTGGGGACCCGGCAAAACCCCCACCCAGATCGGCCGCATTATGGAGACCCTGCGCAACCAGTCCTCTGTGGTGATGGCCACCCGGATCACCCCCGAAGTTCACCAGCAAATTTGCAAACAGGTCTCTGACGTCCAGTATTTCCCGGAGGCGAGAATCAGCGCACTGGTAACCGAAATTCGCAAACCGCTCCATCCCGGCACGATCGGTATCCTCTCCGCTGGCACCGCCGATCTGCCTGTGGCCGAAGAAGCTGCGATCACTGCCGAACTCTCTGGGTTTCACGTCTCCCGGCTGTGGGATGTGGGAGTAGCCGGACTCCATCGTTTGCTGAGCAATCGGCATCTACTGGAGGAGGCTGATGTTTTGATTGTCGTGGCGGGGATGGAGGGAGCCTTGCCCAGCGTGGTGGGTGGTTTGGTCAACTGTCCGGTGATCGCGGTCCCGACGAGTGTGGGCTATGGGGCCAGCTTTGGCGGACTGTCGGCTCTGCTCGGGATGCTCAACTCCTGTGCCACAGGGATTGGGGTGATGAACATCGACAATGGGTTTGGGGCGGCGATGCTGGCCTGTCAGATTCTGCGGACGGGCGATCGCCTGAACCATCGTCTGGGCTTCCGACCCTAACCGAACCGGGAAATCCCACCCCCAAGGATTCCGAAAAGTTGGTTATCCTCAAGGTAGCAATTGCCTAATGTCATTTTTTGTGCCGAGGGACCATGAAGCGAATCGTCAGTAACGTCGGCAAGGTGTTTGGGTTCCTCAGTGCGGGCCTGGGTGGAACGGTGTCCGTGGGTCTGATGTTGGCGCTGCTCTTGGGCAATCCACCGGGCTGGGCTGTGGCGATCTTGTTGGTGCTGCTGTTGTTCTTTGGGTTGGTCCCGCTCGGCTTGGGCTGTGGCATCCTCTATGCCAGTCAGCGCGTCAGCCAGCAGGCGATTCGCGATCGCTTCTACCTGCTGATCCGCAACAACCGGGGCCGCGTTTCCCTCTTCGACTTCTCCGCCGCCACCCAGCTAGAGCCCTCGGAGGCCAGACTGTACCTCGATCGCTGGGCCAGGGAATGCGATGCCACCTTTGATGTGACCGATGCAGGTGACATATATTACGTCTTCGAAAACGCCGATCCTGCCCAACTGCCGGGTGGAACGGCCCCTTTCTCCGTGGAGACGCTCAAGCAGTTGATCCGTACCCGACTCTAGTCACACCCCTTTGGTCAGAAAGTTCTCACAGATAATCTCTAACCTGAGTAACAGACTGGGTATAATAGCGCATGAAACTACATTAAGGGCTGTGTTAACGACATCACTTGCACCCACCAAAAGTTGGCAGCAGTCAACTAAGTCTCCCCTGGCCCGCCAGGTGGACGTATCGGTGTCGGCTGCACGATTGGGCATCTACCTTTGGCTGGACAGTGCAGGCTTCCAGCGATCGACCGCTGACCGTGAAAAACGGGCACAGTGGCTTCTAGATACGCTCGTCAAGCTGGGGCCGACGTTTATCAAAATTGGTCAGGCGCTCTCGACGCGGGCTGATCTGCTTCCGCTTGAGTATGTGCGGGCACTGGTGAAGCTTCAGGACCAGGTGCCACAGTTTCCGTCGGCGCAGGCGATCGCGATCGTCGAGAAGGAGTTGGGTGGCCCAATTTCGGAGTTTTATAAGGATTTTGATCCGGAGCCTTTGGCGGCGGCGAGTCTTGGGCAGGTGCACCGGGCGACGCTGTTTTCGGGCGAGGAAGTGGTGGTGAAGGTGCAGCGGCCTGGGTTGCAGCAGCTCTTCGATATTGATTTTCAGGTCCTCGACAAGCTGGTCAAGTTTGCGAAGCAGCGGTTGCGGGGCTTGAAGAATTTCGACTTAGAGGCGATCTACCAGGAGTTTGCCACTATTTTGTATCGGGAGATCGACTATGTCCAGGAGGGCATGAATGCCGATCGCTTTCGCCAGAATTTTGCGGATCATGAGTATATTCTGGTGCCGAAGATCTATCCTGACCTGACGACGAAGCGGGTTCTGACGATGGAGTATATGCCGGGGATTAAGGTGAACGATCGCCGTAGTCTCGAAGCGATCGGTATCAATCCCAAGGATGTAAATCACATTGGCATCTGCGCCTATATGAAGCAGCTGTTGCAGGATGGTTATTTCCAGGCGGATCCCCATCCGGGGAATATGGCGGTGCGATCGGATGGCAAGTTGATTTTCTATGATTTTGGCATGATGGCTGAGGTCCAGGCGATCAATAAGAACCAGATGGTCCAGACGTTCTTTGCGGTGCTGCGGAAGGATACGGATCAGGTGGTCCAGACCATGGTGGAGATGGGTCTGGTGGAGCCGATGTCGGATATGACGCCGGTGCGGCGGATTGTTAAGCTGCTGTTGGAGAAGTTTACTGATAAGCCGGTGGAGATGCAGGCGTTTCGGAGTGTTAGGAATGAGCTGTATGCGGTGTTTGAGGAGCAGCCGTTCCGGTTGCCTGCGCGGTTGACCTTTATTATCAAGGCTTTGACGACGCTGGATGGGGTGGCGCGGGATCTCGATCCGCAGTACAACCTTCTGGTGGCGGCGAAACCCTTTGTGAAGAGTCTGGCGACGACGGGGATTCAGAATCGGGGCAGTGGTCTGGGGGAATTGGCGCGGCAGGCGAAGAGCTATGTTAGCTACCAAATCCAGAAGCCGAATCCGGCGGAGGCGGCGATCAATCGGCTGGAGCAGCGGCTTGAGGACGGGGAGCTGGAGATCCGGGTGCAGGCGCTTGATACGGAGCGATCGATTCGTACGTTACATTTGCTGGTGCGATCGCTGATGTATGCCTGTTTGACGGGGTTTGGGGCTTTGTGCGGGTCGATTTTGCTGGTGGGGCATATGACGGGCGGGGCGGTGTTTGCGTTTGTGTTTGCGGGGGTGATGGGGGTTTGTCTGTTGAAGGCGATGGTGAAGTTGAAGTTGCGGGAGCAGATCGATCGGATTGCAACGGGGTCGTTTTAACGATGGGGATGCCTTGTCAGGTTAATACGATTTTGAAGTTGGGTGAGGATTATCCAGCTTCTTTGGTGGTGGGCTCTAGGCATCGGGCGGTGAAGTCGGGGTATCGGATTTTTGCGATGGATGTGCCGTTGCAGTTGGTGGATGGGGATTGGATGGCTTGGGGGGAGGTGGCGATCGTGGATTTGCGGTGGT
>JAAUSA010000136.1 GCA_012031975.1 Alkalinema sp. RU_4_3
AATAGCCTGAACGTGCTGGTCAAGAGAGGCTTTTTCTTCAGGGGTCATAAACTCTTTACTCCACCGTGCGTCGATATGCCCGATTATACAAGGTTTATTTTTCTACGGCAAAGGGAGACATGCTCCCGTTGCAGAGTCGTGTGGATATCAAGGGCGAATCCCTGTACAGCCCCATTTCTCAGGATCGTCATTATGTAACCTGCCTGCAATGCAGTCAGTCCTTTCCCTTGGAGCACTGTCCGGTGGATCACCTAGCCGAGCAGTTTCAGCCCTCAATGTCCTTTAAGATCTACTATCACACGCTAGAATTTTTTGGCCTGTGTGAGGTTTGCACACCCAAGGCGGCAGATTGATCCGCGATCAGGCCCAGATGATA
Organism: Alkalinema sp. RU_4_3; assembly: GCA_012031975.1. GTDB lineage: Bacteria > Cyanobacteriota > Cyanobacteriia > Leptolyngbyales > Leptolyngbyaceae > JAAUSA01. The sequence goes on from JAAUSA010000136.1 coordinate 377, forward strand.
TTGCGCTCGGGTTGCCAAAACTTAACATCAGGCAAGACAAAGGTTGAGATCTTGTCGCAGGGTATCGCCATCGAGACCTCGCCCGATGAAGACTAGCTGGTTCTTGGGCGCGATCGCCATTGATCGCCATTAATATCGAAGCGGACGCCGCTGAGCTGAAACACATGGCGCAGTTCGCTTTCGTAGAACCAGAGAATACCCTTTGCCCGAAAAACCTCGGCGGGCATGTCAGCCTGCAAGAATGTTTCAAATTTCTTGACGTCGAAGGGGCGATCGCTCTCGAAGGCGATCGTACTAAATCCATCATTGTCTAGATGGCTGGAGTGATGGTGATGGTGCTCATGATCATGTTTGGGCTTAGCTCTGTCCGAAGACCCAATCAAATCCGCATAGTCATCAGCATTGTTATAGCCCATATCCAAAATCAACGGTAGTGGCACATTACCATATTGACTATGAATGATCCTAGCCCCCGCCTTGACTGTGCGAACATACGCCTCAAGGATTCGGATTTGATCTGGACTCGCCAGATCTATTTTGTTCAAGACAGTAATATCAGCGTAGGTGAGCTGCTTGTGGGCTGCTTCACTTTCAAAATGCTCCGATGTAAATGTCTCTGAATCCACCATCGTCACGACAGAATCCAGCCGAGTTAGATCCCGTAATTTCGTCCCCAAAAAAGTCAAAATAATCGGCAATGGATCGGCTACACCCGTGGTTTCGATCACCATATGGTCGATGCGATCGTCACGCTCCAACACCCGATAAACCGCATCCACCAAGCCGTCATTGATCGTACAGCAGATGCAGCCATTGCTCAGCTCCATCATATCTTCATCAATAGACACCAGCAGTTGACTATCAATGTTGATATCCCCAAACTCATTCACCAACACGGCAATTTTTGCATCCGATCGATTGCTCAAAATCTGGTTCAGCAACGTTGTTTTACCACTGCCTAAAAAGCCCGTAATAATCGTCACGGGCATTCCAAGCTTGGGGATTGTCAGGGGTTCTGGGGGCGCTGAAGTCGTCATAGCAGTTCACCTCGATTATGGAACAAGCATCAGGCGCAGAACTATTTAGCAGCAAACGGTGTATATTTGCCACCTAGTCCTTCCACGATGGTTTTGGTATTGGCAATGAAGAAATTCTGATAGGTATCCGCCGGACTGCCTTTTTCCCCTAGCCCATCCGCGAACATGACCTGATCGGCAATTTTAACATTGGCCTCCTTAGCCACGGCCTCAAGCAACTGCGGGTTAATTGAGGCTTCCGCGAAAATTGTCGGTACGGCTGCCGTCTTAATCTCCTGGACCAATTCCTTCACCCGAGTCGGCGTGGGCTTTTCATCGGTACTAATGCCCTGAAGCGCGCCCACCACCGGAATACCATAGGCCTTTGAATAATAGCCAAAGGCATCATGGGTCGTGACCAGCTTACGCTGCGCCGCCGGAATCGTGGCGATCTGCGATTGAATCCAGGCATTGATCTGCGTAAGTTCCTCCGTCAGCTTCTTCGTATTGGCAATATAGATTACAGCATTGGCTGGAAACATCTGGCCCAGATTTTTATTAATCACTTCAGCGGTCTGGACCCCATTCGCCGCACTATGAAAAACATGGGGATCCGATTCCGTCTGACCATCTTCCTCAAACTTCTCGGGATTGGGCACAGCTAGCTCATTGACCGCCACCTTAGGGGCTGGATTGGCCGTCGCCTGGATCAGTTTGACCAGATCATGCTCAAAGTTATAGCCACTGTAGAGAATCAACTTCGCCTGCTCTATTGCCTTGCGATCGTCAGGTTTCGGCTCATAGCCATGGGGATCCGTGCCCGCCGCCACGAGGCATTTGAGATCGACGGTCTCCGCCGCAATTTGCCGAGTCAGATCGCAGACAACACTGGTCGTCGCCACCACCAAGGGTCGATTGGCGGCGCTAGGAGGACTGGGAGCCACAATGGGAGCTGGACTGGTTTGTGTCGTCGTTTGAGGCGGCGGCGAACTGCAAGCCCCAAACAGTAGAGACATCAGGGCCATTTCAGCGATCGGAGCAGTTTTGGCAGTCATGGGGTTACAGCGCATCTTTGTTTACAGGGCATCACGATTGCGTTAGCATGAGAATGATTATCATTATCTGTATGCCATGCTACTGGTTCAATGTTTAACTGTCAACTATCGAAATGTAAGTGCGTTGAGGGATATTAGCTTTAAGCTGCGGGCCGGGGCTTTGGTGGGGTTAATCGGGCCGAATGGGGCGGGCAAAAGCACCTTGATCAAGGCTCTGCTGGGGCTGATTCCGGCCCAGTCCGGTCGAGTCCTCTATGGCGATCGCCCCCTAATCCAGCAGCGGCGTCAGGTCGCCTATGTGCCCCAGCGATCGCAGATTGACTGGGACTATCCGACGACGGTCTGGAACGTGGTGATGCTGGCCCGCAGCCGCCACCATGGCTGGGGGCGATCGCCCAGTCGGCAGTCGGTCCAGATTGTGGGAGATGCCCTAGGGCGGGTGGGGATGCTGGACCTAAAAGATCGTCCGATCGGCGCATTGTCCGGCGGTCAGCAGCAGCGGGTCTTTCTCGCTCGGGCGATCGCCCAAGAAGCTGATCTCCTCCTACTGGATGAACCCCTAGCCGCTGTGGATAAAAAAACTGAAGCCCTCGTTTTTCAGATCTATGACGAACTCAAGGCCGAGGGCAAAACGATGCTGATTAGCTGCCACGAATGGGGCGGGATTCTAAACCACTACGACGAGCTTCTGCTGCTCAACCAACAGCTCATTGCCCAGGGTGCGCCCCAGGAGATTATGACGCCGGAAAATATTCAGCTTGCCTATGGTCTTCTGCCCCACCAGAAGCATTTCCATGATTCCGTAGAACCTCTATTTTTCTGCTAAGCCCAAATTATTCCTAATACTTGATTATGCTGCAATGGCTCCTCGAACCGCTAAGTTTTGAATTTATGCGCAATGCCATGATGGTGGGCATCTTATCTGGTATTCTCTGCCCCGTTGTGGGGAGCTACCTGCTGGTGCAGCGCATGGCTCTATTGGGGGATGTGATGGCCCATTCCGTTTTGCCGGGGCTGGCGATCGCCTTCTTCCTCAAAATTAATATTTTGATTGGCGCTTTTGTGTCGGGCGTTATTAGTGCGCTATTAATTGCCTGGATTCGCTCCCAAACGCGGGTCAAGGTGGATGCCGCCATGGCCTTAATCTTTAGCAGCTTTTTTGCCCTGGGGGTCCTGCTGATTACGCTGCTGAGGAACAAGCTGGAGCTGGATGGTTTTTTGTTTGGTGATATTTTGGGGGTGAGCCAGGCCGATGTTCTGCGCACAGGGGGAATCACCCTGCTGGTACTGGCGTTGGTGCGGTTGTTTTATCAAGAGCTATTTTTCTATACCTTCGATCGCCTCGGTGCCCAGGCCATGGGATTGCCGATCAATGCGATCTATGTGGGCCTAATGTCCGGTGTGACGCTAACCATTATCGCCAGCATGCAAACCATCGGTGTCGTCCTGGTCGTGGCGCTACTGGTGGGACCTGCCACCACGGCCTATCTGCTGGTCAAGGAGCTGCACCAGATGATGGCTGTGGGGGCATTGCTCGGCACGATCGCCAGCATCATGGGCATGTATACCAGCTACTACCTGAATGTGCCCTCCGGGCCTTGTATTGTGCTGATTAGCTTTGCCTTCTTCATGCTGGCGGTCCTGTTCAGTCCATCCCAGGGGCTCCTAACGGCCAAAACCCGAAGCCCTAAACCCACAAGTTAGCCCGCCGCTTTGACCTTTTCTGGATCCGTAATATAGGCACTCAGACGGGAGATATTGCGGGCGAGGATTCTTGGATCCACAGGTCCTTCTCCACCCGGCAACACCCTCAGTTCCCCCGACAGCTCACCCTGCTCCTTGGTCGAAACGGAATCGAGATGAATCAGTTCCGGCGTTTCTAGCACGTCGGGTTTCACGGGTTTTGACACCGTTGGATCCGTCGCCTTGGGCGTGGTTTTGGTGCTGCTGGGTTTGCCGTAGGTGCCCGCCAGGACGGACTGCTCGATCGAACTACAAAGCTTGCAATGGCGATGGAGGCCCTCGGCTTCGTTGCGATCGCTGTAATGAATAATCTTGGCGAATTCCTCGGGGGTCTTGGGGTCCGGATAGAACTTGCAGTCCGGGTGGGAATGGTAGGCACCCGCCTCACTCCAGGCCCGGTAGGGATGGATGACCATCTCCGGGGCCTGGGCCGATCGACCATAGGCCTCCAGCAAAAGCTGGAACTTTCGCAGCATGGTGAGCTGGGGGTAGCGGGCAATCTCGCGATCGAGGTTTTGCAGCAGATCGTCGATGGAGGTTTCGGGGACCGGGGTGATGCCTTCCCAGGCTAGGGCCGTCATCTGGGGTCGTCCCTCTTCGGGGGGTGCCTCTTCGGGGGCCACATGGCGGCTAAGCAGGTTGCCGAGGATGCGATCGTACAGCTCCAGATCCCCGGTGACGGGTTTGACGCCCAGTCGCTGCTGCCAGGCTTCCACCTGGGGCAGGGTGTTACCGGAATAGTGTTTGAGGCTGGCGAGAATAGTCCGCTGCTCATTGAGCACATCCCGCGACCAGGATAGCCGGGCCAAACTCGCACCATCCTGGGTCTGGACCATCAGCATCGACATCAACTGGCTCAGCAGCAGGGCCTGGGCCTCCAGTTCATAGATCAACGCCGCCTGGCCACCCCGGCGAGGTTCCACCTGGAGCAGGAACCGCCAAAGGAGCTTTTCATGCTGCTGCTGGAGTTCCTGGCCGAGCTTGCCCCGCCGCAGGGCCTTCAGGAGATGTTTAATCGACTGTGTGGCCTGAACAAACCCCGCCAAGGGTTTGAGACTGCGCCATTGGCAGTAGGTGATGGCCAGCAGTAGACCCGCCTGGAGATAGCTGCGCTTGGGCTGCCAGTCGCGATCGAAATAGCGCCAGTCCGAGGGCAGGGCTTCGGTACGCTTCTCCAACAGCGGGGTCCAGGTCGAGTGGGCACCATGGACCGAGGCCTGGAGTTCGGCTAGGGCGGGAAACTTCTGGTAGAGCTGGTGGAGCGGCACGGCATCGTAGTGGTAGTCGTCCCCACCTAACCGCTGGGGCAGCAATATACCGCAGACCGCCCCCGTCCGCTGATTGAACAAAGGTGCGCCGCCGAGCTGGCCGCCGCTGCGATCGCCCCGCAGGCGAATCAACCCCGAGGAATCCTGGGAAACGGCCTCACAGACCAGGGAAAAGCGGCTGGGGGTGGGACCCGTGGTGTCGTAGCTGTAGGCGCGATCGCCCCGATGGCTCCCCTGATCCAGGTAGACGGCCTCCAGTTCGACGTTGTCCAAGAGCATGACGATGGCTAGACTAATCTCTGGGCAGACCTCCTGGACTTGGGCGGGCAGCCATTGGATCTTGCCGTCCCTAGGCAGGCCCACCTGCACCAGACCATCGTGGCTAGTCTTGACCCCATCGATACAGGTCAGAATCAGCCCCGGCGCAAAGCAAAAGCCAGCGGCAGCGATATTGAGTTTTGTCAGTTTTTTCGATTCTGTATCTGCGTGGTCGCAGGAAATCAGAACGGTAGCAGATTTCAGGAATTCATCAAGTCGGCGTTTCATAGCGGCACCCTCATTCAAACGATCGGGGATCAGGACTCTCCAAAGGGTTGGGAGGCGCGATCCCTTCAATGAGTGAACGTTATACTACCAAAAATCCAAGATGCCGCAAAAAGATCCTAAAAATCCCCTGAATCCTAGCCCCGCGATCGCCCTAATCAAACCATCCCAATTCCTGATCACCCATCCCACTGGGTAGCTTGCCATTCGGGAACACCGGATGCATCAAACTCGCCCCATTTCTCGGGCCTTGGGTGGCAACCAACTGAGTAGCCTTTTCCTTCGCCGTCGGCTCCGGCTTAGCCGCAGGAACTAGGGCCGCCACCTGCGCTTGGGCCACATTATCTGCTTTCAAATGCTCGTTCTCCGTCATCAGCGTTTGGTTCAAAGAGGCCAAATGCTTGGCAGACTCTTCAGCGCGATCGAGCTTGAGCTGCAACTGGGCGATCTGTTCATCCTTGGCCGCCAATTCAGCCTGGAGCGTAGCGATGCCCCCCGAATGATCCGTCGTGGACTCCGACTGAGGTTTTGCCGTAAATCCCTTGCGAGCGCTGGCTGAGGCGACAGATTTTTTCTCGGTCATAGTACTTCTGGCACTCCACAAAACGACTGCGCTCCATCACCCTAACAGATCTAGGGAATTTCTAGCCAAAAAAACGAGGCCCAGAACACCATGGTCCGGCCTCGTTCATTGAGATGAGTATGAAAGTCAAACAGTCTGGCGAGCCAACTAGTTCTTCTGAATCAGCTTTTGCGCATCAGAACTAGGGTTGTAGCCGTAACCGTAGGTGGCGCGATCGCTATCATCCATGATGCGTGGCGTTAGCAAAATCACGACTTCGCGGCGATCGTTCGTATTGTTGTTCCGGCGGAACAAAGCACCAAGGATCGGCAGGTCACCGAGGATCGGCACCTTACTGACTTCTGCACGGTCGCTCTCCTGAATCACACCCGTCAACACGAGGGTTTGACCATCGCGAACACGGACAAGACCTGAGGTGACCTCTCGCTTTTGGAGCAACGAAATCGTAATTCCGCTGGTGCCTAGGGTTGTTGTAACTCTGTTAGGGGATATGGAGGAGATTTTCGGCAGAACCCGCAATGAAACAAATCCATTATCATCGATTCGCTCCAGATCTACATCAAGCTGTAAACCTGCTTCTTGCTTCTCAACTGTAACGGTCTGAGTTCGGTTGTCTCCAGTCCCCTGAACTTCGTTTTTCAGGTTAGTGACAACTTCTTCCACCAGTTTGACCTGGGCTCGCTGGCCTTCTTGGACCAATAAGGTTGGATCTGTCAGAATTTTGGCGTTTTGGCTTTCAATGGTGGCCTGCAACTGAGCGAACCAACGGTTACCTACATCGAATGCACTCCCAGGTGCGAAGCCTGCACCACCAGGAGCACTACCACCGACAGTACCGCCAAACAAAGAAGGCGCACTAGATCCCAAGTTAATCACAGCGGCACCGCCCTGCTGAATCACCTGGGTGTCGTTAATCCCGAAGGAGAAACTGGTACCCGATCGATTGATCGCATTCAAGTTGACGTCAACAATCTTGACGCTGATGGTCGCCTGACGACGACGGGCATCTAGCTGGGTCAGCAGCGACGTCGCCATGTCCACTTTGCGGGGTGTCCCTGTCAAAGTGATGCTGTTGAGGCGATCGTCCGTCGCAACGGACAACCCACGCAGCACCAGAGGACCCACACCTTCGTTAGCACGCAGCGCCAAAATCGTCGGTGTCCGAGTCTCAACAGTTCTTGCCGCTGCCCCTTCACCCACAGTGGTGAGCTGAACCTGCTCGATCGCCCTCTGGGTCTCAGCCCCTTGGGTCGTCAAGAAGGAAGCCGCCGTAGCTGCTGATGCTTGGTTCAAACGAATCGTCCGAGACACAGTGTTACGGGCATCATCGGGTAGACGAGGACCGACAAAGATGGTCCGGCCCACTCGGTTTGCTTCCAAGCTGGCGCATTGGGAACCGCCGCCACCACCAGCCCCACCGGCTGACGCCGGGACGCAAGCAATGCGCAGCACATAGTTAAAGACATCCTGTACCGACTCATTCTCAATATCTAGAGAAATCGTCGGACCACCGGAAGAACTACCACCGGGAGCACCAGGAGCACCACCACCAGCACCCGGAGCCTCAGCAAACGCCAAGTTCATGCCAGCCGCACGTGCAAGGAGCGACAGCACTTCCCGCACCGGCGCATCCCGCAGGACCAACCGGGGAATCCGCTCTGCCGAACCCAAGTCCACACTCGGCGCGCTAGTATCAATCTGCCCCACGGACATATCGCCCACAGGAGGCGCCACCGGACGGGGCTGCAAAGGCGGCACGGGCGCCGAAGGCACACTCGGAGGCACTGCATTAATCACGGGGCTCGGAGACAGGGGTGCCACGGGCGCTGCCGCTTGGGCAATATTCACGGCCTGGGCGATCGCCCCCGGCTTTGCCGTCACGGCCTGACCGATCCGACCCGCCGGAGCGCTGCCCATGACGCTGAGGGTAATTCCACTGCCATCCTTACGGACCACTTGACCCGTGGGGGCAGCACCATTGCCCGCCACCTTGACTTCGACGCCATTGTTGCCCGAGGGGGTCACCGACACATAGGCAATCCCAGGGGCGGGGTTGTCCTTGCGGAAGGCTTTATCAACCTTGGCATTGAACACAAAGGACGTGAAAGAATTGTCCTTGTTATTGACATTAAACACCTGGGGCTTACCACCGCCCTGGGTCTGCAACACCACATCCAATCCGCCCGCCTTTTGGGTCAGTTGGACATTCGTAACCTGGGTCATGGGGCCAGCCTGAGCGGCAGAGACCATCATTAATGGCGAAACCAGAGCGGTGGCTGCGATCAACCCGCTAACGCCATGAAACTGCTTGACCATACACTCCTCTCTAAACAAAAAGATTCAAGAACCAAACCGAAATAACCCACCCTTCTATCTCAGCCCTAGGGCTTCGGCGAAGGGCTGGGACTCGCCGCCGGAGACGGAGAGGCAGGGGCACCCGGTGGTGCCACAACATCAGCTGACGCTGGCATCAGCGCATCCATCTTGAACGTGGTTGTCACCAGGGTTTCTGGCTGACAATTGGTCAAGAAACGGATGGTTTCGCCAGGGCCAGTTTCATACAAGCCACCCGACTTTTGGGCCTTAGTACCCAAGGTCATCGAGAGGTTCTTGATAATCAGCAGCGGCTGCAAACGCTCGATCGTCCGGAAAATGGACTGCGTTTGGTTGAAATTCCCTTGGAAGGAAACATCAATGGTTTGGCGCTTCAGCTTGCCGAGCAGGGCTGGCTGCACGTAGCTGTCCGAACCCGCCGCCGTGATCACTTCCGTCACACCTGCGGGCTGGAACTTGTTCAGTTTTGCTTCAGCCACCAGGGGACCGACCTGATCTTCAAAGGTCTGCGATTTAGCAACCTTCGTATATTGCTCCCTGACCCAGGAAGGACAGGCGGCCAATTTGGACTGTTTGGAAGCCAATACGCCCGAATTGTTGCGCTCAATTAGCTGGTTGAGATCCAACAGCAAGGTGCTGAGATCGCGCTCCTTCGCAAACAGGGACATCACCTGTTCCCGCTGCTTGCCAACCTTCACCAGCTCCTCCTTGGCGGCCTTTAGATCACGCTTGATCTGTTCAGCTTTCTTGAGCTGTTCTTCCTTGCTATCCACATCGGCCTGGATAGTGCCGTTCTCCTCCATCAGCGGACTGATCAGATAGACCCAAGTGGCGCCCGCAATGGCCGCCCCCAGCAGACCCAATAAAATACCGCTGACCATGGGGGTTAACTGAATCCCCAGCACGGTCGGATAATTGGGCTCATCAAACCCCATATCCTGGGTTAGAAAATCTCCGCTTGTCATGGCTTAATCACTCCCTTTTCCTTGAGCGCTTCAATCCGGGACACAAGACCCACAGCGCCTTTACGATCGAGTTCACGCATCAGATCAGAGGTCGGCACATCCGTCAGTGATGTCTCAATTTCGAATTTCACCCGAGGCGGCAACTTAGGCAATTGCTGCCCACCGCCACCGTTAGAGCCCGGAATTGAAATCTGACTCAAGGCCTGGGGCTGCTGCAGTTCTGACAGAACAATTCTTGTGCTTTCAGGCTTCAAGAAGTTGGACTTTTGCAGCACCACCAGGAAGTCGTTGACGTCATTATGGGTCGATGCTTCGCCCATAATCTTGATCAACCCAACCGGGGGCGGTGGCGCCGCCGGCTTGCCAGCGGCCACTTGAGCCGTCGTCGGTGTGGCCGTCGCTGGGGGGGCGTCAACCTGGGTTACGGAGGCAATCTGAACATTGGAGGGCAAGCGATCGCGCACATCCTGGGACATGGCCGACCAGGGCTTGATATTGCTAAAGACCGAGGTCAACGCAGTAATTTCATCCTTGGCACCCTTGAGCTGCGCCTGCACCCCATCGAGTTCCTTTTGCTTGGCTTCGAGGTCCGTCACCTGGGCGGCGAGTTCAGCCTGGCGAGACTTCAACTGCGTATTGCGCAAAAATTGGAAGCCCCAAAACCCAAGGGAGAGAAACGACAGCGCCACCAGCGCACCCAACCCCGCATAAAACGGAGTTTTGCTCTCACCGCCGCCCCGACTGACTCGGCCGCCACCAGCCCCACCCCGACGACCACCGCCAGCGCCCCCTCGGGCACTGTTGGCTGTCGCATATTCCGGGCGATCGTTCAGAAAATTAATGTCTAAGTTGTACATGTCCTAGGCCTCCCTCAATCCCAAGCCCAAGACCACCCCAAGACTGGGACGAATCACAGCCGGAATATCTTGAGTCATTTCCAAACCCAAGGCCGAAACCGGGTCAATGACACTACAGGGCAGACTCAGGCGCTGGGTGAAGAAATCATCCAACTGACCAATCGAGGCACCTGGACCCGCCAGCAGAAGCTGGGCAACCTCCAGGTTGTCACCTTGGTTGGTGTAGAAGTCGATCGATGACGCAGCTCGTCCGCCAATTCGCCGAGCACCCTGAGCATCGCCGCCGTTCCAGGATTGGCCCCAGCGGTGCGACCACTGCCACCCATGGCATCCATGGAGAGGGGAACGGTCATGCCCTGGAGCAAATCAATGCTGCGCGACGGCGGTAAATTCATGGCCCGCGATAGGGCGCTCTGAATTTGGAAGGTGCCGATCGGCACGGTCCGAGAGAACTGAGGCACGCCATCAACGGTGATGGAAATCTCAGTGCTCTCAAATTCGATATCAACCAGCGCCACAGCCTCCTGGGGGGCAAACTGACGCAATTGATCGCGAATCGTGCGGATCAGCGAAAAACTACTAATCTCCAACACATCCATCTTCAACCCAGCTTGCTCGAAGGTCCGAATGTAGGTGTCAGTGACATCCTTGCGCGTGGCCACCAGAAGGACTTGCACCTTCTCAATGCCATCCTCATCCACGAAGAGGCCCAGCTTCTGGTAGTCTACATCTGCTTCCTCCCGTGGGAACGGTAGGTACAGCCCAGCCTCCTGGTTGAGAACCATCTCGCGCAGTTCGCGATCGTCCAGCTCCGCTGGCACAGGAATGATTCGGGTCACGGTATCCCGTCCACCGAGCACCGCCGTTGCAGCACTCTTGGCCTTAATTTTACTTTCGGCCAAACCGGACTGAATCAGTTCTGCCATTGCCGTAGTATCGACAATTTGGCCCTCCTGAAAAAGTCCTTCGGGAACAGGGACAGTGGTATAGTTCACCAACTTAAACCGCTGACCTTGTTTTCGCACTTGAGCGATATTGATTCGATCCGGGGCCAGTTCGATGCCGACCCCGTTCGATTTCTTTGAAAAAACACCTTTAACCACAGCTTTCGCCCACTATGAACGTGTTGAAACCAGGATCGGCAAAGGCTGTCCCAAACAGAACAGCGATTCGCATACCGCATAGTACACAATTTATTCCGGAATGAACCACTTAATCTCTGTAAAGGAGAACATCCCAGAGATTTCACCTAAAAAAAACTGCCCGAGCAGCCCACAATCCAAACAAAAATCCGCCTAGATGCCCTAGCCAGTGCTTGAAAGATTGCGATGCAGCTTAGAAGACCCCGATTTGGATAGTACACACAATTTTTGAAAGTGCACGTTTATATTTGCCATTGATCAGGAATTGTGATCAATGGCTGAGGAGGCGATCAGGAGAGTTGATCGACGGGTTGGCCCAATGAAGGACACATTGGGAGGACACATCTAGGGGCGCTACACTAGAACCCGGCCTTCTGTTGTAAACAAACCTCCTGCCATGCGTCTTAACCGAAAATCCCTGTCCCTTGTTGCCGCTGCGGGTGCGATTGCCCTGCTAATTAGCTGCGGCCAGCCGAAGGCGAGTCCTGAACTGGAGTTTTGGACGATGCAGTTGCAGCCGAAGCATACAGAGTATTTCAAGGCGCGGATCGCCGAGTTCGAGGCGCAGAATCCGGGGGTGAAGGTGCGCTGGGTGGATGTGCCCTGGTCGGGGATGGAGAGCAAGATTCTGACGGCGGTGGCGGGTAAGACAGTACCAGACGTGGTGAACCTGAATCCTTCGTTTGCTTCGCAGTTGGCGGCGCGGGGGGCTTGGCTGGAGCTGGATGGGAGGGTGCCCGCCGATGTGCAGCAGCAGTATCTGCCGAAGATCTGGCAGACGAGTGTGCTGGATGGGAAAAGTTTTGGGGTGCCCTGGTACCTGACGACCCGGATCGCCATCTATAACAGTGACCTGCTCAAGAAGGCAGGCGTGGCAAAACCCCCGGCGACTTTCCAGGAGCTGGTGAAGACGGCCCAGGTGGTGAAGGAGAAGACGGGTAAGTATGCCTTCTTTGCGACGCTGGTGCCGGAGGATTCGGGGGAGGTGCTGGAGATGTTTGTGCAGGAGGGGGTGGATTTGGTAGACGGCCAGGGGAAGGCGGCGTTTAATTCTCCCAAGGGAAAGGCAATGTTCCAGACTTGGGTGGATCTCTATAAGAAGGGCTGGATTCCCAAGGAGGCGCTGACGGAGGGGCATCGGTATGCGATCGATCTCTACCAGCGCGGCGAATCGGCGATTTTGCAGTCGAGTCCGGAGTTTCTCAAGGGGATTGGGGCGAATGCGCCGGATGTGGCCAAGGTGTCGCAGCCTGCGTCCCAGATTACGGGAGCTTCGGGGAAGAAGAATGTGGCGGTGATGAATCTGGTGGTGCCAAAGGAGAGCGATCAGCCGGAGAATGCTTTGAAGTTTGCGCTCTTTTTGGCCAATGAGCAGAATCAGTTGAGTTTTGCGAAGGCGGCAAATGTGTTGCCTTCGATCGCCGGGGCGCTGAAGGACCCCTATTTCAGTCAGCCGGGGCCGACGCCTGTGGATCAGGCGCGGGTGATCAGTGCCCAGCAGTTGAAGGATGCCCAGGCGCTGATTCCGACGATGAAGAATGGCAAGCTGTTGCAGAAGGTGATCTACGAGAATATCCAGGCGGCGATGCTGGATAAGAAGACGGTGGACCAGGCGATCAATGATGCGGAGAAGGCTTGGAATGAGGCGGCGGCGGCAAACTAACCTATTCGGCGCGGCCATAGTGGGCGATCGGGAACACCAATTCTCGCCTTCCCTTAAGCCAGGCCCAGAGCTGATCGCCCCAGGAGAAGTGCCACCATTCGTGGTAGTGACGCTCGAATCCGGCTTGGGCCATACAGAAGTTGAGGAGCTGGCGGTTTTGGTCAAACTGCTCGGCGGCTGGGTCGGCGAGGCCAACGTAGTGGTCGGGGTACGATCGCACCGTCATCTCGTCTAGCTCACCACCCATATCTATGGGTATGCCGTTGTGATCGACGAGGGTGACGTCGAGGGCGGCTCCGGTACTGTGGGGCGGTGGGGTGAGGGGATTGGGGTTGGG
>JAAUSA010000137.1 GCA_012031975.1 Alkalinema sp. RU_4_3
CCATCTCCCCAAGCGCCCGCGCCCCTGCCCACAGTCACAGCCCTGGGCAAACTAGAACCCCTGGGCGCGATGATCCGGGTCTCTGCGGCCAACACAGGGGACGGCAGCCGGATCGAGGAACTGCGGGTCAAGGAGGGCGATCGCGTCCAAAAGGGTGACATCATCGCCGTACTCAACAGTCAAAAACGCCTACAAGCCTCACTCAATCAGGCCTCTGAGCAGGTCCGTGTCGTCCAAGCGAAACTGGCCCAGGTGAAGTCCGGCGCCAAGTCCGGGGAAATCCAGGCCCAGAATGCGGAAATTGCTCGGATTAAGGCAGAACGCACGGGGGACTTGAACACCCAGACGGCGGTGGTGGCTCGCCTAAAGGCCGAACGGACAGGGGAAATCGCCGCCCAGACCGCAGCGGTGGCTCGCCTGGAGGCAGAGGTGGAGAACGCTCGTGTGGAGGCCGATCGCTACGACACCCTCTACAAAGATGGGGGCGTGTCAGCCTCCCTGCGCGATAGTAAGCGCCTGGTCTGGCAGACGAGTCAGCGTCAACTCCAGGAGGGCCGAGCCAGCTTAGAACGGATTGTAAGAGCGCGGGCCGAGCAGATTAATGAGGCCCAGGCGGCCCTCGATCGCAGTCAAAGCAGTCGCGATGAGCAGTTGGAAGCGGCCTCAGCGACCCTCGATCGAATCGCCGAGGTCCGGCCCGTGGATGTTCAGACGGCCCAGGCGGAGGTTAATCAGGCCCAGGCGGCGGTGGAGAAGGCCGAGGCGGAACTGGAGCAAGCCTACGTCCGGGCTCCGGAGGCGGGCAGCATTTTGAAGATTAATACCCGTGCCGGAGAGAAAATTGCCGCCGAAGGCATCGTTGACATGGGCCGGACCCAGGAAATGACGGCCCTGGTGGAGGTCTACGAGAGTGATGTGAAACGGATTCAAGTCGGCGATAGTGCGGTGGTGATGAGTGATGCGATCGGCTCCGAACTCAAAGGAACTGTTTCTGAAATCGGCCAAAAGGTCCTGCGGCAAAACGTCGTCAACACCGATCCGACGGCCAATACGGATTCGCGGGTGATGGAAGTGCGCATTCGCCTGGATCGCGATGCTAGTAAGGAGGCTGAGAAATTTACGAATTCCCAGGTCACGGCCAAAATTACCCTGAGTAAATGATATGTTTAACCCGATCGCCAGTTTGCAGCGCCGCACGCCCTTGGGCTGGTTGCAGCTCAGTCATCAGAAAGGTAAATTATTCGTGGCTTTGGCAGGAATAGCCTTTGCGGATGTGCTGATGTTTATGCAGTTGGGGTTTCGGGCGGCGCTGTTCGATAGTAGTATTCGGACCCATAATATTTTGGATGCGGATGTGGTGATCTTTAGCCCCCAGGGGTTGAACTTTGGGAACCTGGCCACCTTTCCCCGCAGACGACTGCTCCAGGCCCAGGATGTCCCAGGGGTCGCTGGAGCCCATCCCATGTACATTGCCAACGTCGTCTGGAAAAACCCTCAGACTCGCAAGGAAACAGCGATTCGGGTCGTGGGGTTTGAACCCGACTTCTTGGCGATCAAGCTGCCGGAAATTGAGAAAAACTTAGATCAGCTCAAACTTCCAGATACGTTTCTGTTTGACCAAGAAACCAGGGGTGAGTACAAGCAGGTGATCGCTGACCTAAACGCCGGGAAACCTGTGACAACTGAGGTCGATCATCGGACGATTAAGCTGGCTGGGAACTTTTCGATCGGATCGTCCTTTGGCACCGATGGCCATTTGCTTTCCAGTAGCGAAAACTTCCTGCGGTTGTTTCCCCGCCGCAATGTCCAAAGTGTCTCCCTGGGACTATTAAAACTCCAGCCCGGTGCCGACGCGACGCAGGTGGTCAGCCAGCTCAAGCAGCACCTCCCCAATGACGTGTTGGTCATGACCCATAGCGAGTTTATTGAATTTGAAAAGGGCTATTGGCAGAAAAATACCTCCATTGGATTTATCTTCAGCCTGGGGGTGAGCATGGGGTTTATCGTCGGGATTGTGATCGTCTACCAGGTGCTCTCGACGGACGTAAACTCCCACATGGCGGAATATGCCACCTTTAAGGCGATGGGCTATAGCGGGGGTTATTTACTCACCGTGATCTTTGAAGAGGCGATTATTTTAGCCATTCTCGGCTTTATCCCCGGCAGCATCGGCGCTATTGCCCTCTACACCATGGCCCGCAATGGCACAAAACTACCGATCGCCATGACCACGGCCCGCGCCCTGACGGTTTTGATCATGACCCTGATTATGTGTGTGATCTCCGGTGCGATCGCCACCCGCAAGCTCCAGTCCGCTGACCCCGCCGATATCTTCTAATATGAGTACCAACCCCATCATTGCCATTCACAATCTCAACCATTACTTTGGACAGGGTGCGCTAAAAAAGCAGGTTTTGTCCAATATTAATCTGGATATTTTCTCCGGCGAAATCGTCCTGATGACTGGCCCCTCCGGCTCGGGCAAAACCACATTGCTAACCCTAACGGGCGGTTTGCGATCGGGCCAAGAAGGCAGCCTGCTGATCCTAGGCGAACAGATGTGCGGCGCGGGCGATCGCAAACGCATGAAGATCCGCCGCAACATCGGCTACATCTTCCAAGCCCACAATCTCCACGGTAGCCTGACCGCCCTGCAAAACGTCCGCATGGGTCTAGAGGTCCATCCCCACTGGACCCCGGCTGAGATGAAGGCGCGATCGCAGGAGATCCTAGAGCAGGTGGGTCTGGGCGATCGGGTGAATTACTATCCGTCAGACCTTTCAGGCGGGCAGAAGCAGCGGGTGGCGATCGCCCGTGCCCTCGTCAGCCGCCCCAAGATTATCCTCGCTGATGAACCGACCGCCGCCCTCGATAGTAAGTCGGGCCGAGAAGTGGTAGAGCTGATGCAAAGCCTGGCCAAGGAGCAGGGCTGCACGATTCTCCTGGTCACCCATGACAATCGGATTTTAGATATCGCCGATCGGATTGTGAACATGGAAGACGGCCAACTGATGGCCCAAACCCCGACCTTGGCCTAGGGTCAAAATTTTCTACAGCAAGATAATATAAACCTTCTCCGTAGTATTACAAAGATTGGATGAATTTGCGCGAAAATACTTAAACTCCTAGGTGGTGAATGTTAGTTTTGAACCAGCAGCAACTAGGGTGAGCTGTTGTGCATACCTCCTGTGCAGGTCGGGAACGTTTCTATGGCCCCCATTTGGATTCCCGATGGCAAATATTTTTTGACTTTTACGCATTCGTGTAAGTCTGTTTTGATACGTCCGTCCTGATTAGAGTGTCCAGCCTCAGAGCGTTGACTTTATGATCAATTTTTCTAGTTTTGGTAATGCCAGCAGCCTGGCATTGAATGGGAATGCGGCCCTGGCCAATAATGCCCTTCGCTTAACGCCAGCCCAAGGCACCCAGCGGGGTTCGGTATTCTATGACCAAGCCTTTGCGCTCAGTGGCAGTACTTCCTTTCAAACTAAGTTTCAGTTTAAGGCCAGTGGTGGCCAGGGCACGAATGGGGCCGATGGATTTACGCTAATGTTGCAAAATAGCGACAGCGGCAAAACGGCCCTGGGTACTTCGGGGGGAAGTCTGGGCTATGGAGGCATCGATCGCAGTGTCGCCATTGAGTTTGACAGCTACGATAATGGCGATTCTGACATTGACAACAACCATATTTCGGTGTTGAAGAACGGCAGCACGAGTAATGCGATCGCCTCCAAACATGCTGCCTTCGATCTCAACGGGGGCGGAGTACTAACTGCTTGGGTAGACTATGTCGCCGGAACAAAACAACTCAGTGTATTTCTGTCAAACAACGGCACAAAACCTGGGACGGCGACGGTTTCGACCAACATTGATCTGGCGGGAACGGTGGGCGATCGCTTCTTTGTCGGCTTTAGCGGCGGCACAGGCGGACTATTTAATACCCAGGAGATTTTGAGCTGGCAGTTCGATAGCACAGGTGGGATTGCGCCACCGCCACCACCACCACCGCCACCACCCGCACCCATCGGCAATGGTAATGGTCTAAAGGCCGAGTATTTTGACAATATCAATTTCACCAATCTCAAACTCACCCGCACCGATGAAACGGTCAACTTTGACTGGAAACGGGGTTCGCCTACGGCCAATATTGGGGCGGATACTTTCTCGGTGCGCTGGACGGGGCAGGTGTTGGCCCAGTATGATGAAACCTACACCTTCTCGACAACCACCGATGATGGCGTGCGACTGTGGGTGAATGACAAGCTGGTGGTAAATGCCTTCCAGGATCAGGCCGTGGCTGAAAAGAGTGGCACGATCAACCTAGAGGCTGGCAAAAAGTACAACATTAAAATGGAGTACTACGAAAATGGCTACGATGCCGTGGCTAAACTCTCCTGGAAGAGCCGCAGCCAAGCCAAGCAAATCATTCCCAAGTCCCAGCTATTCAGCACGGCTCAACTGAATGGAACAACAACCGTTGAATCCCAGAGCCGCTTGAAGTTGTTTAACTTCAGCCATAATCCCTTAGACAATCAGGTGCTACTGGCCGATAAAAACTTTGATATTGTGGCGGCGGGGACGCCGGGCGCCGGGGCGATTCAAGCCGATGACTTTGCCGATGCTGTGGGCCAGATCAATGCCAATCCCAAGTTCACGACCTACCAGGCAGATAGCCGGGCCAAAATTATTGGCAAGGGTGTGGGCTATGAAGGCACCGATACTGCTCAGACATCGATTTCTGCCTTTAATTTCTTTATTACCGGGAATTCAGATAACGACTTGACCAATGACAAGTTCAAGTTTGACCTGTCGATGTTTATGAAGTTGCGATCGAGTTCCCTAGATCTTCCTCCAGCTTCTGCCATTGCCGAAGGGATTACAGAATTGGTGCTGTTTAGCGGCACAACGGCTGATACAGTAACGACCCCGATCGCCAGCTTTAGTCTAGTCGGCTCGGCCAATCTTGGGGTGCCTTTCCCAGGGTTTGCGCTGGATAAGACGGGGAATTTCACCCTATCGGCGCCGACGGGTTCGACGCAGTTTTCCCCCAATGCGTTTACGGCAGAAACCAACTACACAGGCAATTTCATGCAGGACTTTGCCACTGCGACCTATCTCAGGTTAGAAGCTCAGACCGTTAATGTTGCGTTTGCCCAGCGATAGGCTCTGATCAAAAAGGGGCTAGAGAATTGACCTCTAGCCCCTTTTTTGACTAAAAAAGCATCATCTCGATCGCCATCGGTGATGAGAACTGAGTTGCTTCTGCCACGGCAAAATCATTACCGCTGGCACTGTAGGATGAAGTCGCAGTGCTACCCTCACCTTCTTGGGTACTGCTGGAAAAAGAATAGTAACCACCATCATCAGTAGTAGTGCCGACAAAGAGTTCCATAAAGCCACCCAGAACAGGTTTATCGGCTGTCACAATGTAAGCCAAATCAGAAATACACATTGTTCGTTTCCTCTCAAATTGTAGTAGGTTTATTCACGATCAAAAGTGGAGTCAAACCCTGTCCAGTCAATCTATAGATGACGGGCATGATTCAGTTCACTCAGCACCCAATCCTGGAAGAAATTATCCATAATCTCCTTGCTAATCGTCTCCGTTAGGGTTGCTTCCAGGAATTCTTCTACCCAGATCAGGTGATACCCATCATCTCGTTGAATGGGCTGAGTCACCTGCTGAACCTGGGCACCAAATATCACAGGCGATAGGCTGGGTTCTATTTGCCACCGGGCCAGTATCCCCTCAAAGCCACATTTTCGCCGCCGCTCGATGTCAATATCATAGAGATGGGCCGCCTCGTAGAAGCTAATTTCCGACTCCTCAATCTGATAAAACAGTTCCATGGCCAACTGCTCATAGGGTACCACAAGCTGATATAGAGCCACACTCTCATAGTTCGATCGATTCTCCGCAAAAACTCGCTCAATATCACGACCAAATAAATGCTGTGACAAACGATCAGCGAGGAGCCGATCGCGAATCCCCTCCTCCCACTCTTCCGGCGTCACCTGCTGCTGGTGAAGCCAGTTGAGCGTATCTGCAGCATGTTCTAGGCCGTTTTCATGGCGATAGCGATCGGCCTCCTGCTGAACCTGAGTTTCTGGGAGATCCAGGGCGCGATCGAGGACCGCCTGCCGAATCAACCTAGCGGAGCTAATGGAATAACAGGTGTGTTGATACTTAAACTGCTTTTTAAGAAAATGCACAACATCATCGGCCGTAACGTCAAAATAATTTTTCTCTTCCATAAACCTATCCCGATGAAGGTTCGAGGTTACATTAGGGATCGGCAGGGACAATCTACCTTCTGTACTGTCAGAGATTGAGGAATTAGCACTAAGATTCATGGGAAGCACTTTTTAATATACAACAAAAGCAATGGTATTAATCGGGCATTAAACCAAGGCTTTGATTCGTTGTTGTTCCGGTTCTCTCAGTTCTAGAAATTTGTCAATTGCTAAGATTGAGCGCTACCTAGAGATGAAACCGTCGCTCGTCCAGAGGCTAGAACACCTGAGGCATTCTTAACGGGACTGGCTATTGATAGGGCAGTGGCGCTACCTAAGCTAACAGCCTGATAAGGACCTGTAATCGTCTGAGTTAAGCTGCGTGTTTTAGTGACAGATAGCAAACCAAAGCTGGTCGCAGAAGCTCCAGACAAGGCGATCGCCTTGATTGCTCCGCCTTCTATAATCTCTACTTGGGTAACGGTACAGTAATCTGAGTCACAAAAATCTAAGTCACAAATCTGCATATTCACTGCTCCCTAGGATAAACGCCACATACTTAAATAAGCAGAGGAAATGAATAGACCGATCGGACATTCGCCAGCCCCAAACCACCTCCTCCACAGCACCCTATCTGCTACTATCAAGGGCCTAAACTGGATCTAACACTTAAATCATACAAATCACCAAGTGTCAGATGACTTATACGCTTAGACCAACTGATAATGCCGTTTTGAGACCAACAGTTACCTTTGTCCCCTGAACTGACGCACCACCAGCGGCGGCACCAGCGGCACCAGCACCAGCTGAAGCATAGGGATTAGATCGAGTGCTTGTAATAGTGCGCGTTGATGTCAAAGTCAGATCGCCGTTAGCTTTTGCCGAAGCATTCGCCTTGGCAGATCCGGGGCTAGTCGTTACACCAGCACTGGCCGTAGCACCACCAACAATTGCTGTTGGCATGGTGACATTTCGATCGAAATCCAAATCAGTTATCCGTAAAATATACATGAATTTTCCTCGAAAAATCTTACTTTCCATGATTGCTAATAAGTAGGAGGCCATGATTATAGCTTCCTACTTATTTCCAATAGGCTCGTTGAATTTCTTTCAACAACCTATTAACAGGCGCTAGGTCTACTTAGCCAACTGCAACTGCAGCAGAGCCAGAGGCAGAATATGAATACACACCAGCAACAGCTTCAGTGTTGGTATAAGTCGCACTGAGTGTATATTTGCCCACTGCAGTCGAAGTAGCACCTGCGAGTGCAATTGCAATAGGAGGCTTGGGTGCAGGCTTCTTAGGAGCAGGCTTCTTGGTACCGCCAATCACGTTAGCATCAACGGCAGTTACGTAGCTAAGATCGGAAATAATCATTTTGGTTCTCCTTCGGTTTGTTTTGGGTTGACTCTGTTCGAGTTCATATATATAAGATAACCATTGTCTAAGCGTTAGAGTTGCCATTTTGGCAGTTTATTTTTTATTTCTCCAGGGCATCATTGTGAATAGTCCAGAGAACCCTCCACCGACTTTTTGGCTGGTTTTTGAGGGCATATCTTCCATATAGCTCAAGTCATAAAACCTCTTACTAGAGGCCTTCACGGGCTCGATCGCAATGATATCTTCACCCTCTTCTGGTAATGCCGATCGCCGATTCTGTTTCGGCATATTATCTTTGATAATCCGATTGTAGGTGCGGTAGGGAATATAGTGCAACGGATTATACCCAGCAAATCGCAGAATTAAAACGCAGGCCCAGGAATATTTCCCAGCCAAAATTGCCTCAATCACCTGTTCAAATTGTTCTGGGGCCATGGCACGATCGAATCGTTCTCTTTCGTTGAGCTTAGAGGAAGAGTTCTGCATGATGTTTGGGGGCACTAGATTGTAGATAGATGCACAGAGAGATATCGGACTACAGATTCACATTGTCAGCTTTCATTTGGCGCAGCGGATCAAAAAGGACTTCGATCATCCGACGCTTCCGGGTGACGATCTCCGCTTGGCCCTCCTGACCAGGTTTGAACTTAAACATCTCACCTTTTGCCTTGATCGATTGTTGATTGAGTTCAATGTCTACCCGATAGGTGTGACCGATCTGCTCCATGGCTTTGCTGTCCTTAGCGATCGATCGACCTGCCCTTCAATGATGCCGTAGTCCTGGTAGGCAAAGGCCTCCATCTTGACCTTCACAGGCAGTCCTTCTTTGATAAATCCGACATCCTTAGCGGGCAAAATCGTCGATAGGATCAGAGGCTTACCCTCAGGCGCAATTTCAGCCACCACCTCACCCGCTTGAATCACCTGTCCTGGCTGCCGAACATTCAGCGTTAGGATTTCTCCGCTCTCGGAGGCCCTCACATAGCGGCGTTTTAGATCGCCTTGGGCCTTGGCGATCAATACATTGGTTTCGTTGATCTTAGCTTGCAGTTCACTGGTGCGGATTTGCAACTGCTGCTCCTGGGCTTGGCCATCGAGGGTGGTTTGGTCCACTTCGGCTCTTTTTTGGGTCATGCCTGACCTGAGCCGATCGATCTCACTCATATTGCGATCGATGGTTCCCTGCATCTCCATCATACTGCGCTGGGTTTCCCGCAAGGTATCGCGGGCCGCCAGCACCTGCTCCTTGGAGATTGCTCCCTCCTGCTCTAACTTTTCAAACCGGGTGAGGCGATCCTGGCGATCGATCTCGGTTTCGCGGAGCTGGGTGAGAATCCGCTGCTGGTTTTCAATCGCCAATTGATTCTGGCCTATGGAAACGCTTTGAGAATCCACTTCTGTGCCCGCAATTTTGGTTTTGGTCTGGGCCTGGAGCTTGATGCGATCGAGCATGCCCTGGGTCTGGAGCAATTCGGTTTGGCTGGCGGTGAGTACAGTTTTAAGGCGATCGACTTCTTTTTGGGCCTGTTCGTTGTCCAGTTCCATAATGACTTGACCCTTTTGAACTGTATCGCCTTCCTTAATCATGACCATGATCACCTTCCCCGAATCATCGTGCTGCACCTTGCGCGCCTCCGTCTGGGGAATCAACTTGCCCCGTGCCACAGCCACATCATCCACTTGACTCGTCCAGGCCCAGGTCCCAAACAGGCCAAAAAATAGCATCCCCGAGAGCATCAACTTAAAGGGCAGTGAGGGAGCTGGCTGATCTAGCACATCTTGCAGCCCCGGAGACCATGGTTTTGGCGGGGCAGAGATTGTTTTATGGGTCTTGGCGGTTACATTCTCCGACGCTTGAGCAGTAGGCTTTTGTAAACTAACCATAAACATCATGCTCCCTTTAAAACGAATGAATCGAGTAGATTTGAAGGCTTATTTGTTAAAAAGCGGTCTTAGCCTGGGAAATTAAGGACTAATCAATCCACATTATAGAAAATAAAACTGCGTAATTGTTTTCACCTCCTTAATAGTAATAACTGATTCCAAAAAAATATGCCATTTTGGCAGTTTTTACAAATTGAAAAGTGTAACCAGATTTTGCAAGCATATTTAGCGGCCGTATAAAAGTAGCCCGTCAAATGTTAATTTGCTGCTGGGCGAGATGGAAATACAGCCCTTGAGCCTGCATCAGCGCAGCATGATCGCCCTGTTCTACCAGAATGCCGCGATCGAGCACAAGAATCCGATCGGCCTTCTGCACCGTGGAAAGTCGGTGGGCAATAATAAATGTGGTGCGATTGCGGCTGATCCGTTCTAGGTTTTGTTGAAACCGTCGTTCTGATTCTGTGTCTAAGGAACTGGTCGCCTCATCGAGAATCAGAATTGCTGGATCCCCAAGCAGCGCGCGGGCGATCGCAATGCGTTGACGCTGTCCCCCGGATAGGTTAGCGCCCCGTTCCCCCACTTTGGTGTTGTAGCCTAGGGGCAAATCCTGGATAAAGCCATGGGCTTCGGCCACTTTTGCCGCTTCCACAACGTTTTCTAGGGTTACCTCGGAATTTTGCAGGCGAATATTATCTAGAATAGTGCCGGAAAATAGGAAATTATCCTGGGGTACCACACCCTGCTGCGATCGCAAGGACTGCGGCGAAACATGGCGGAGATCATGGCCATCGATCAGTAGACGGCCCTTGCTTGGTTGATACAGACCCTGTAGAAGTTTAATCAAGGTGCTCTTCCCGGAGCCACTGCGACCGACGATGGCGATCGTTTCACCGGGGTTGACCTTAAAGGAAATATTCTGTAAAGTTGCAGCCTCCTGATCGCCGCCATAGCTGAAGGTGACATTGTCCAAATAGACCTCACCCTGTATACGCGGCAAAGTCATCATTGGATCACCCGGCGTTTCTTCAGGTTTTGTGGCAAAGACATCATTGAGCCGTTCGACTGCAATCAGCACCTCCTGGAATTCATCCCAAAGCCCCACCACCGCCATAATCGGCCCAGTCACATTGCCAATTAGCATATTAAAGGCCACGAATTGCCCGATCGTCAGCTGATCTTGAATCACCAAAGATGCCCCAAACCACAGCAATGCCGCGCTGCTGACTGCGTTAATTAGACCGCCCACCACACCAAGACCATTGGCAAGTTTCTGACCTTTGAACTGAACATTCAGGAGATTGACCAATTTATCTTCCCAAACCCAGCGGATTTCCTGCTCCGAAGCCGTGGATTTGACTGTGGTAATGCCTGTGAACATCTCTACCACCTGGGAGTTCTGCTCGGAGGAGGCCTGGAATATTTCCCGCGATATCTTTTTGAAGGTCGGTGTCGCAAGCAGCGTCAGGATAATAATGGGCGGTAAAGTGGCCAGTACAAAAACTGTCAGCTTCCAGTTGTAATACAGCATCAAACCCAGATAAACGATCGCCATCGAAGCATCCAGCCAGGTGGAAATCGCCTGTCGCATCAGGAAATTCTGGATTTTGGCATTTTCCTGGATACGGGTGAGAATATCCCCCACATTGCGATCTTCAAAGAACTTCAGGGGTAGGCGTAAACAGTGGCTGACAAAGCCACTGACCATGGTCAGATCCAACCGATTGGAAAAATAGTCCAGCAGATATTGCCGTACGCCACTGATACCGACCTGCCAGACACTGAATAACAGGAGGCCAATGGAAAAAACATGCAGGGCAGGCAGACTCTTCTGGGTTACCACCTGATCTAGAATCACCTGGGTGAAGAGCGGGGTGACTAACCCAAACAGTTGCAGCAAGAAGGACAAGAGGATGATTTGGGCCAGCAGCCCCTTGTAGGTGAGCAGAATCGTCCAAAAAGTTCCCAGGGACTGTCCTGGCTTGTCCTCGATCGCCCGGAGTTGCTGTCCTGGTTCTAGGAGCAGGGCAAAATTGGTCCAGCCCTCTAGAAAGGCTGATTTTGTGATCCAGCGCTTTCCCGTTGCCGGATCGGCAATCAGGATCTTTTGCGCCTTGACCTGGTAGACCACAATATAGTGCTCCCCCTGCCAATGGGCGATCCAAGGGCTCTTTTGCTCAGCCATGCGATTTAGGCTGGCCCGAACCGGACGCGTGTGGAATCCCAGTTGTTCAGCGGTGGCCCCTAGGTTTTTCAGCGTGGTGCCCGATCGCCCCACCTGGGCCATTTCCCGCAAAACATAGATAGAATAGCGCTTGCCCCAATATTGGCTAATCATCGACAGACAGGCAATGCCGCAGTCCGACGAACTCTGCTGGGCAATGAAGGGTTGGGGCCGCAGGGCAAGCAATCGGAAGCGGCGACGACTGGGCCGGGGGAAGTCGATGATGTTGTTGGTCGAGGACGTTGGGCTTGTGACGGCAACCGCCAGTGCTTGAGGTGCTGGATTTGGGGGGACTAAAGAAGTGAGTGGTTTCCGCTGTTTGCGCTTTGAGGTGGGGGTTTCGGAGATGGGAATCGAGAGGAGGGGAGCGAGGGTGGGGGCGATCGCCACCGCTTCTGCCCAACGTGATTCTGGCACATAATTGACTGTGACATCTGTTTTAGCCCTCCAGGTTTCAGAGAGGTTACTGCCTAACCACAGTTCACCAATCGGTGGAGCCTCAGCGCCCTCGATCTCCCCATCGCTTAACCAACCGAAACTCTGCTGAATTTCCGGGGAATTAATTATATTATTTCCAGATAAAATATTAGTCTCTTCTATCAAGGGAATTAATCCATCAATTTGCTCACTAGAAAGTGCGATCGGCCTACGACCTAAATCAGTTTGGGTTTTTAAATGCAAGCGTCTATGGCGGGATTGCCATTGAATTTGCATATGTTGAGACAACAGGGGGATCTGATCCATCAACTTAAGCCAATGGTGTTCATCGAGAACGGCAATGCTGCCCGATTCTGCGGCAATTGCTTCATAGGCTAGCCAGCGATCATCGCCCAAGGTCCCACCCAGCCAATCCCCCGTCTCCAAAACTTGGCCCGAAATAGGTCGTTGCTGCTGTTGATCCACAGAGACTAGCCGGACTCGACCGGAGCAGACAAGATAAAAACTGCGATCGTCCGATGATCGCACCACGATATCCCCGAGTTGCATAGCCTTGAGTGTAAAGCGCTTGACCCAATGGTCTAGGCGATCGGCCTCGGGGATAAAGGGAGATAAAAATTGGGCGATCGCCTCTTCAACGATCGATCTAGGCTTGATAGCCTCAGCAGGATTACTAGACTGATTTTTTGAATGTGAATTGGCAGAACCAAGTTGTTCATGCATGATTTTAAATCCACCCTAAATTAATGTGGCACTTTCTCAAATGGAGATTTTCAAGTCGATGGGTTCAGTGTAGACAATCAGCGTAGACAATTGGGAGCTTAGATAATCTCTATCTACGGAGGTATCTAAAAGATAGATTTCATAGATGAAGCTTCCACAGCGACAACTTCATCTTAACTTCATGTTCACTGAGGGTAGCTTCATAGAAACTTTACTTTTTTCTCTTTTAAAAGTTTTTTATTGCTTCTATCCTATGCAACGATTTCAGAAAAATAAATACGTCATAAGGCGTACCTGTTGGCCATGGAAGACCAGATTTTCTGGATGTCGTCTACGTCAGATGGCGTATTTTCCATAGAATGTCATGGGGTCCATTGAGTATTATAGGGAATAGTTGGTATCTCTCTAGACGTACGTCCATGGTCAGAATAAGCTGGCGAATCAGCAGTGTATACCCCTAGGTTCATAACCCTTTGGGGCAGCAGTTTAATTGTATGTTCCATCAGAATTCAAACACCAAAGGGAGCTTAGAATTTAGCCCATTAATCATCATTCTGGGGTGATAAATCCTATGCAAGTCAATTTTAAATAATCGCTAAAGCAGGTAACAAAACAAACATCAAGATATAATTTTGATCAAAAAATAAACAATGACTTTGCCCCTAGTGGCCTCTCTATAGGAAGTTGCTCAGTAACTAATGAAATTCTGAGCAGGAGACTGAAAAGCAGTTGCTCCATCCATGCTTTGCTCCTTGAAAATATTAACTTATGTAACGTTTTGCATGGCAGACCCTGAATGAGGGTACCAACTTAAGACGGAATATAACCTTGCAGTCAATGTAGTAATAAGCACATAAGACGGGCCAAAAAATAGCTCCGTGGCATTGCCCAGAGCTAAATATCGTACCCTAAGGTATTCAACAACCG
>JAAUSA010000011.1 GCA_012031975.1 Alkalinema sp. RU_4_3
TGCCAATGATAGACTGGAAATCTTGAACTTTTGCATAGTATATAGGACGCTTTTAGACCAAGAGATCTATCCATTATATAACCTTCATGCCTGCTGTGGAGGCGTTTGAGCAGAAGATTTTAGACCGATCGCCGCCGATAGACAATCATCAGCATCAGCAAAAGGCAGCCCATACCCACCGCCGCCGGAAACAGGAGGGTGGCGATCGAATAGGACTCCAGGGCCATCATAGCGATCCCATTGCGCACCGCAAACAACCCAAAGAAACCTAGGGACTCAGCATGGGGATTGGCATAGACTTTTCTGAAGGTGGGTCCAAAGCCGAGTAGATCGACGATCGTCGCAATTACTACGGCCCATAGAGGATCGACTGGCAAATAGCACAGCGGAATCGCCGATAGGGCTACCAGGATCGCTATCTCTATGCGATGCAGTACTTTCATGGCAATGAATGGTTATGTTCCTCGGGGTGAAAGCATCAACAGAATCGGATAGAACTAGCTACAATCCAGGCATCACACCCGAATCGATCAATCAGCGCCTGAACCCTGGCACCTATCGCATCCGCATCAATCGCCGCTCCGGAGCACCCCAATACCTGCTCACCTCCGTCCTATCCTAACCACCCATAAAAAATCCGCACCAGCCGTCACTTACAGCAAAGTGTGGATTTTTTAATCCAACAAACCTAGAACCTTGCAGTCCCACTAGCCGTCCCCAAAGGAACCCCCCCAGTCAAAACCGGCCCACCCAGCGCATTATTCACCAGCGTCGCCAATTCCGTAGGCAACTCCATCGAAACCGAACTCGTAGAATAGACCCCATTCACCTGCGTCAACGCCATAACATTACCCGTAAACCGCACCAAAGGAACCCGTTTCGCTGGCGTCAGCGGCGTCACCTGCAACACACAGGACAGCACCGCCACAGAACTACTCACACTATTAATCGCACAGTTGTTCCCCGAGAACGTCAAATCGTCAACCGTCACCGAAATACTCTGATCCACCGTCACCGTCGCAATCCTAGAACCCGTATCCACCGATCCCCGCCCCGTCAATCCCACTGTTGGCTGAAGATTCGTCACCGACGGCGGCAATGTCAAACCCGAAGACAGCAGAAAATCATTCGCCCGCTGCACCAACTCAGGCCGAAAATTCAAGGCACCGTCACCTTAGAAAAATTCAGAACCCCAGCATCCACAGGCCGCGCCGTCGCCAACAGCCCTAAATTAGCCACCACCAACCCGACAAAACCTAACCGTAAATAACTTTGCATAATTTAATACCCAAAAATCTACCAGATAACAATATAATATTAATATACCCACAGATAATTCAACCCCCTTCACAATATTTTTAGAATAATTATCGATCGCAACCACCAACCCTATAAATACAAACAAAAAATCCACACCAACTGCCAAAGCAATAAAGTGTGGATTGCCACAAAAACTAAAAATTCAATTCAGACCTAGGGTTTTGCAGTTCCAGACGCAGTCCCCAACGGTAAGCCTGGGGTCAAAATCTGCCGCCTTGCCAGCGTATTCACCGCCGTCGCCAACTCAGCCGGCAGCTCCATCGCCGCCGTACCACCCATCACCAAGGACGCCGGATTGCCCGTGAACTTGATCAAAGGGACCCGTCTCGCCGCCGTCAGAGGAGACGCCTGGACCACACAGGAAAGCAACGCCGTAGAACTGCTCGTATTAATGATCGAACAGTCCTTCCCCGATACAGTAATCCCCCGCACCGTCACAGCAACCTGCTGATCGATCAAAATGGTCGCAATCCTAGAAGTCGTATCAACGGACCCCTTCCCCGTCAAATTCACCGTCGGGCTAGCATTCGCCACCGCCGCAGGCAGCGTCAACCCCGCCCCCACAGCCAAATCCTTCGCCTGCGCCAACAGCTCAGGCCGAAAATTCAACGTCACCGTAACCTTCGAAAAGCTCAAAACCCGAGCATCCGCTGGCCGAGCTGCAGCCAAAAAGCCCGCACTAGCCACAAAGAGGGCGATCGCACCCAAACGTAAAGAATGACGCATAGAATAAATCTCCATGAAATATAATTAATATTGGACCAAATATCCAGATATTCATAGAAAAATCAATCAACTTCACAGTATCTTCATCTGGCCAGATGAAAATAAGCAACATCTGACTAGATCACCTGCCGCAGCGCCGCCATCACTTCCTGAATATCCCCAAACCTTGCCTCAGCCTCCGGATGGGTCAGCCGCAACAGCAGATCGCCCATCTTGCTATCCATCTCCCCACCCACCTTCGGGTAGAACCGATAGCCATCCCCGCCCTGGCCGTAGAAATCCCCCGGCTCCTGCCCCGTCAGTAAAAAGGTCAGCGTCGTCCCCAACCCATACTGGTCCGTCTGGAAGGTCGCCACCCCATTACGCTGCTCCGGCGCCGCATAGCTCGCCGTATCAAACCCCGTCGCCGTCTGCCAATTCAACATCCGAATCAGGCCAAAATCCGTCAACACAATGCCATGGCCCGATCGCAACACCGATCGCCGGATCAAATGGGCCGGGGTCAAATTCGCATGGACCAGCCCCCGCTCATGGAGATGGGCCAGCACCTCACAGATCTCGATCCCCCAGGCAATTACCTCCGATCGCGACACCGGACCATAATTATTCACATACTGCGACAGTGACTGGCCATACACCATCTCCGTCACCAAATAAACCCGCTCCTCCAGGGTCAACACCTCCACCACCCGAGGCAAAGAAGGATGATTCAACGGCTCCAAACTATGGGCCAACTGGGTAAACTGCTGAATCGCCAACTTATCCTTGGCCCACTGGGGATTGAGGGTCTTGATCGCCACCACATGGCCATTCTTCCAAGCCATACAGGTGATCGCCGTCTCGCCCTTACCCAGTATCTTGACCACCTGGTACTCGCCGATCGTCTGAAGCACCCGCATCGGTCGCCCCGTCGTCGGCGAAAACAGCGGCTCATTGGAGCTCGTACCCGGATTTTCGCTCGGTGCAATATTCGTCGCCGACTCCAGCAGCTTCGAGTCAATATCCGCAATATTCGGCAGCCCTAGGGTATTGGGAATATCGTCATCCGACTCCGGCAAAAACGAAGGCCGTCCCACGGTCCCCACATCTGAAGGCTTCGTCGGAATCCGCCCCGCCGGAGGCGCCCCCAGATGGACCTGGAGATTTGGCCCCGATCGCGCCAGTCGGAAGGTCAACCCATCTTGAACAGGCACCCGGATCACCCGCTTACCATCAATGTAAGTGCCATTGGCTCCCAGACTCACCACCTCCCAACTGTCCGCCGACTGTCTCAGCTCCACATGGTGACGCGAAACCACAGCACTGTAGAGGACCACCTGATTGTCCGTCGATCGGCCAATCCGAATCACATCATCGCGCTCGAAGGTCCAGCTCTGAACTGGGGTGGATTGAATAGGATGTAGCAACGTTAGGGTAATCACGCGGGTCTCAACAGCTTTGGCAGCCTGCGGGTAGGAGGAGGAGTTCACTTTCCAACAATTTAGCGGGGTTAATGTAGCAATTTTGGCATGGATTGCTCTCCGTAGAGAGACAGTTTTGCAACATTTATGGGTAACCTACGACAGATTTGGGCCTAAACCTGAAACAGGAAAGAAACTTTATCGCCCTTACCGAGGGCAATACGATCGCCCGGACGCAGGCGGTAGCGGTTCCCTGAGGGCAGGGGAGCACCGTTGACGTAGGTGCCATTGGAGCTGCCCGTATCTTCAAGGTAATGGGCATCGCCCTCCACCCGAATATCCGCATGGACGCGGGAGACAATCTCGGAGTCCGTCAATCCCGAAACGTCAATGTCCGGGGGCACCCGATCATTAGGCTTACCCAGATGGATCAGCGGTAGACCTTGGGGCAATTCGATCAGGCGCTCCGACTGCACATGCAGCAGTCGAGCCGTGACCTGTTGAAGCTGGGTCGAACCCTGGGCTGGGCTGCCGACCGAGTTCGGCACATTGCTGATCAAGGCCTCTAGGGCATCGATCTCAATGGGGTTGGGCAAAATGGGGTCGGGCAACACCAATGGATCCGGAGTCACTGGTACGGGGGGCGGCGGTACCGCCATCCCCATATTCGCCAACTTGAGATCCTGGCCGCATTGGCCACAGAAAGCACTATCTACCCGCGCCGAAGCCCCGCAATTAGGGCATTGGGCCGTGGCCGCGAGGGGCGTATAGCAGGCCTCACATTGGACGGCGGCGGCGGGATTCTGATGATTGCAATTTGGGCAGACTGTCATGACGGGTAGACTCAACTATTGCTTCTCTTGTACTGGTATTCCCTTCCCGGCGGCAGAATCGAGCAACCATATCAAATTTTCTTGGGCCGAAACGGCTCTTGATGGATAGGTTTCGTTGCTGCCGTCGGGGGAAAAGACTTGCTGGAGGGCCGTTTGCTTGTTTTCTCCGGCGACCATGAATAGGACCGTGCGGGCCTGGTTTAGTAAAGGATAGGTGAAGGTCAGGCGAGGTTGGCCCGATTTTTCGCCGACGGTGACGAGGGCATCGCAGACCTGGAGGGCCTCTGTGCCAGGAAACAGGGATGCAGTATGGCCGTCATCGCCCATGCCTAGCAGGACCACGTCTAGCTGGGGAATCTGGAGAGGTTCGCCTGGTAAGAGCTGGAAGAAGTCGCTGATGTGGGCCGCATGGAGGGCAGCATCGGCGGCGGGATCGCCCCCCGCCGTGGGCATGGGATGGATGTTTTCCCAGGGAATGGTGATGCGATCGATCAGGGCCTCTCGGGCCATGCGATAGTTGCTGTCGGGATGGTCCTCGGGGACGTAGCGCTCGTCGCCCCAGAAGAGGTGAATCTTGGACCAGGGGAGTGCTGACTGGGCCAGTTTTTCGTACAGGGGTTTTGGGGTGCCGCCGCCTGCGAGTACGAAGGTGGCACTACCGCGCTTGGCGATCGCATCCTCTAGGAGCAAGATAACTTCCTCGTAGGCTCGATCGACCAAAGCTTGCAGATCCGGCAAAATTTCAACGCGCCTAACCATGAGAATTGTTCCATGATGGTGGTTCCATCTGTCAGCATAGACGAGGCAGCTCAAAGTGGCACAGATAAAACCGCCGCCCACACAAAAATTAGAGGATCTGCGGGCACCGAGGCAGGGTCGCCAGACATTGAGCTTAAGCTGGCGCTGGCGGAGGGTTTTAGCGCTGCTTGTCACGGATATCTGGGGGCTGGCCCTAGCTTGGAAGCTGGCGGCCACCTTGAATCAGCTCTATTCGCCGCTGCCGCCCACCTTGGACTGGGGGAATTGGGGGGGATTGCCGGGGTTGTTTTGGCTGTTTGGGGCGGTGACGGTGGGGGTTTTGGCGCGGGGGGGGCTGTATGGGGCGCCCAGGGAGCAGCGGGACTATGTGCGAGCGGGGCAGTTGATCAGTCTGGTGTACCTGCTGGGGCTGGTGTTGCAGTATTTCTATGATCCGAAGCTGGCGCCGCCGCGATCGCTCGTGGCATCGGCCTGGCTGGGCACTGTGGTGCTGGTGATGGGGTTCCGCATGGTGATGACGGGGCTATTGGCCCAGATTGAGGGGCGGCGGACCCAGGTGAGGATTTTTCTGATTGCCCCGGCCCATCGTTTGGCTAAGTTGGCTAAGGTATTGCAGCGGCAGCCACACTATAGGGTGGTGGGGGCAGCCTTTTCTAGCATGGTCAAAAGTGAGGCGATTTTCGGGGCGATCGAGCGATCCCAGGCCCAGGAGGTGCTGGCGGAGAGTTTGCCGGAGACGGAACTGGCCTCTAATTTGTATTGGCAGCTGAGGCGATCGCAAATCACCCTGCGACTGATTCCGTCCAGTGTGGAGATGCTGCATCGGCGGGGCATGCCGGAGATCTTCGCGGGGGTGCCGACCCTGCGGATGGAGCCGCCATTGCTGGGGGGCTTGGACTATCGGTTTAAGCAGTATGGCGATCGGGTTTTCGCCCTGGGATTGTTAATTTTGCTGCTGCCACTGATGGTGGTGGTGGCGATCGCCATTCGGGTCTTGTCCCCAGGGCCTGTGTTTTTTCGCCAGGAGCGGGTGGGGCTCTATGGTCGGCCCTTCCGGATTTGGAAGTTTCGGACGATGGTGGTGGAGGCCCCGGCGTTGCAGGCTGAGTTGGAGGCGGAGAACATTACGGATGGGGTGATGTTCAAGTTAAAGGCCGATCCGAGGGTGACTAAGGTGGGGGATTTTTTGCGGCGATCGAGCATTGATGAATTGCCGCAGTTGCTGAATGTGGTGCTGGGGCAGATGAGTTTGGTGGGGCCGCGTCCCTTGCCCGTGCGAGATGTGGAACGCTTTGACCCCTGGCACCATGTGAGACATCGGGTGCTGCCGGGGATTACTGGGTTATGGCAGATTTCGGGGCGATCGACGATTGAGGAATTCAGTGATGCGGCGCGGTTGGATCTGTACTATATCGATTACTGGTCCTTGAATTTGGATTTGGAGATTTTGATCGAGACCGCCCGAATTGTATTGTTTGGCCATGGAGCTTATTAAATGACTGCTCAGACTTCTACCCGTACTTCGCTATTGCCTGTTTTGGTCGCAGCATTTTTATGCGCTATTGACGCTGGCGCCGAACAGTCACAGCTTAATTGTGAGCTGGCCCTGGGTCGCTGTATGGCAATTGGCGTTTGTCTCTCCAGTGTTGTGGCTAGCGTTGCAAATCTTCCAGGGCAGGCGGTTAGTCAGGTTTGGGTCAGGCCGCGATCTGTGGCTGGGGGCGGTAGCGATCGCCACAATTATCAGCATGGTGCGATCGCCCTTGGGATTGCAGAGTCAATGGCAGGGCTGGATTGTTCTGGCCTCTGTGGGGGCGGTCTATGCCCTGTCCGAACCGATGGCGCGATCGCGGGAAAAACTACTGCGTTTTCAGGGCTATTTAAGTTTGGGGTTTATCGCCCTGAGCCTCTTGCTCTGGGTCACCCAAACCTGGCAGCCCGCCTTGCAAAACCTCGCCCAGATTAAACAGGTCACCGGCTCGATCTCGGGTTTAATTTCTCCGACATTGCAGCGCGCAACTGGGCACCCCTGGGCCATCAAAACTACGTGGCGGGCTATCTCTGTTTGGCGATTCCCCTACTTGTGGGGTTAGGTGTTATGCCGAATCAACCTAGCGCTGCGGCAGGGGCTGGCCCCCTAAATCCCCCAATACTGGGGGACTTTGAAACAGATTTGGCTCGGAAGTCCCCCAGTATTGGGGGGGTTGGGGGGGCGGTTCGGCGAGGTCTCTGCTGTTTCTAATCGGCGCGGGATTCGGCATTTTAGATCTGTATACGACCAGTTCGCGATCGGGCTGGATCGGCATAATCATCGGCACCCTAGCAATGTTCTATACCTGGGTGCGCGGCCAGAATCTACCTGCGAAGTGGATTAAACTGGGTGGAACTGCCGCCGTAGTTTTACTCCTTGCCGGAATTTTCAGCAATCAGCGCTGGCAGAAATTGGGGGCGGCGATCGCCACAGGTCAGATGCCCGGCGATTTTAACTATCGCTTGATTACGATCGCCACGGGCTGGAATATGGGATTGCAAAACCTATTCACAGGTACAGGGCCAGGATCGGTGCCGTTACTTTATGCTAAATACCGCCCGCTATGGGGTGGCTGGGAAGCAGAACAGGCCTATCAACTCCATAGTTTACCCGTTCAAATCTGGGCGGAATTGGGCCTGATGGGTGTGGGTTTGATGGTGGGATTATTCATCATTCTATTTCGACAATTCCGTAAAACAGACAGGAGCGATCGCCTCAGCCTCAGCATTTTCGTGAGCCTGATCGCCTACGGTGTGCAGTCGCTCTGGGATTACCAACTCGACAATCCTGCGATCGCTGGAATGCTCATCATCCTAATCACCGCCCTCTGGAAATCCGATGGCGTGAGGAAACCACTGTTGCCTGTCAAAACGACTAAACTGCTGGCCCTCGCAATCGTCGCAGTTTTAACCGTCGGTCTGATTATTGTATTCCCGATCGATCGCGCCTGGGCCACGGCCTACCAGGGGTTTGCTGCCCTCAATCGTGCGCTCAATGCCGAAGACCCAAAAATCCAACAGACCGAATTCCAATCCTTCACCACCGCCCTCACCACCGCCCACCAAATCCAGCCCCAAAACCCCTACTACAGCCAGCAACTCGCCTGGGTCCTGGGCGATCGCGGTTTGCGCACCAATAATCCGGCTTTAGTTAAGGAATCCATTGCCTGGTTCGACCGCAGTAAAAAAACAGGCCTCTCCCAGGAATTTTCCGCCACCAACCAAGGCTGGCTTCTACTCCAGAGCGATCCCGTCCGCGCCGCCCAATCCTTCCGAGAAGCAGCCACGCTGTTACCCAGTAAACGAGGCTTGTTCTACGGCCTGGGTTTAAGTCTGCTCTACCAAGGAAAGGTGGACCTAGCGATCGAATCGATCGCCCTAGAATGCCTGCGCGAACCCCTGTTCATCGCCAGTCCCCTTTGGCAAAACCCCAAACAAAAGGTGCTCTACGACCAAGTACTCAATCGTCTAAATGGCTTCTACGAAACCCTGATCGCCACCAAAAATGAAGCCCTGACGGGGTTCCTTCGCCATGAGCAGACTAGCCTCCAGTGGTGGAGAGGCGATCGCGCAGGCG
Organism: Alkalinema sp. RU_4_3; assembly: GCA_012031975.1. Classification (GTDB taxonomy): domain Bacteria; phylum Cyanobacteriota; class Cyanobacteriia; order Leptolyngbyales; family Leptolyngbyaceae; genus JAAUSA01. Next base: position 8,646 of record JAAUSA010000011.1, read on the forward strand.
TGGAAAAACAATTGCAATCGGGGGTCTCTTTCCCTGAAATCCAAATCCTGTGGGATTTAGAAGCGGGGCGATCGCCAAAGTTAGACGCATTACAGGACGACGTAGCCCGTTGGACCGTCATGGCCTGGACCGATCCCCCGGCCCGTCTCGCCAACCTCCTGACTGCCTGGGCCGTCAGACATCAAACCCTCCCCCCCAAGGCCCTAATCCAGCAGCTCAAAACCACCATGGACCAGTCCAAGCAATTCGAGCAATGGGTGCGATCGAATCCCAGGGAAACAAAGCGCGTTCGATCGGGCTTCAATGTCCTCAGCCGCAACATGGATGGCATTCCCCCGACGGACTTTACCCCCTTTGTCGAGAATGTTGTCATGACGGATTTGTACCGCCATCTGCTGCGATCAGACGGCTATTTCCCCGCCTTCGATCGGGCCTTGCAGCCCCTAAAGCAGGATTTTCTGAAGCGATCGGCGCTATAATAGCAGCACTACAGCCGTGGAGCATTGATGCATGACAGTCTCCCCATCCACCAATCCCAAAACCACCGCTGTGGGTCAGGCCCTACCCACAATGCATGATCTCCCCTCTGAAGACCCACTGGAGCCTGGTTTGCCTGACGAATTTCACGGATTACAACCCCAACTGCTCGCCGAAACCCTCAGCCTTGAGGGCTATCACCCCGATGAAATATTTAATGCCTTTGATCTCAACCTTTACTATGACATAGACCACAAAGGCTGGTACAAGCGCCCCGATTGGTTCCTTGTCGTTGGCACCTCTCGCCGCTATCAGGGCAAATCCTCGCGATCGAGCTATGTGATGTGGGATGAGAAAATTCCACCTGTGGTTGTCGTCGAGTTCCTTTCCCCCAACACCGAGGCCGATGATCTAGGCAGGTTTGCATCTAAACCCCCACCTGTAATTCAAGGCAATCCCCCCGGCAAGTTCACCGTCTATGAAACCATTCTCCAAATTCCCAATTACATTGTCTTCAACGAATCTACCAATCAGCTCCGCTACTTCCGCCTCATCGCCGGAAAATATCAAGAGCAGCCCCTCACGGCTCAAACCCCACTGCTCTGGATTCCAGAAATCAACCTAGGCCTGGGGCTTTGGCTTGGGGGGGGTCGCGGTCTCTATCAAAATTGGCTGCGCTGGTGTGACGCCCAAGGTAATTGGCTCCAGACTGAAGCGGAGCAAGAGCGATCGCAAAAGGAAAAACTGGCCCAATATTTGCGATCGATCGGCATCGATCCAGATAATCTACCCAGTCCTTAGGCAGGCTTCTGAAACACCAACACATGCTGCTGCGGCAACACCTTCTTATTTTCCACGAACTTAAAACCCGCCGCCGAAACCTCAGCTCTCGCCTGGGTCTGGGTCATCTTATGGTGGGGTTTGATGGCAATTAAGGGATTCTCCCCTTTATATTCCACCAGCACCACCTTGCCGCCAGGCTTCAGGGCCGCATAGATCGACTCCATCATCTCCTTCGGCTGGGTGAACTCATGGTAGGCATCGACCATAATGGCCCAATCGATCGATCCCGCCGCTAAATTCGTGGCCGTCTCACTGCCCTGGACCAATTCCACATTCTCAATTTCTGCGGCCCGCTGTCGATCGCCCAGCATCTTCAGCATTTCCGGCTGCAAGTCCACCGCATAGACCTTCGCTACCTGGGGCGCAATCTTAAAGGTCATATACCCAATCCCCGCTCCCACATCCGCCACCACGTCCTGGGGCTTGAATTTCAGGGCGGCGATCGCCTTGTCGGGCTGCTCTTCGTTGTCACGTCCGGAGCGATCAAGCCAGCCAGCCCCTTCGTAGGTCATCACCTGGGCAATTTCCCGGCCAAAGTAGCATTTTCCGATTCCATCGAAGGCAGGACCACAGTCTTCATAGCCAGCCGTGACGGCCCAGGCAGCGGAGGAAGTCATCCACAGGGTGCAGACTAGGACCATGGAGAATAGGAGGCGGAAGGTCGATCGGCGAGCCATGGATTGTTCCCAAAAATGTTGTCTTAATAATACTACACATTGCAGCATAGCAATTCCAAATTCAACAACCGTTCCAGACAACCTGCATCTTTCCTCATCCAGCCGCACCGATCACTACTTGCCCCAAATGCTTCAACATCTGCGCGATCGCCCGTGAAACCGAAGACGGATCGACATTGCGATCGCGGGCCACCGCCGCAAAGCTGCGCTGCTTCACCACTTCGACAAAGAGTTGCAGATACATCCATGACGGCCTCCTAGGTCTCGATTACCTATGCTAGGCGATCGCCCCCAGATTCATGCATAAAACGCACGAGTGCAGCAATTCCAAATTCAAAAAATGATGACTCTGAAAGCCCTGTCATTAAGGGGGTTAACAATTCTTTGCAATCGATGCGATCGCTGGAATGGCCTAGAATCAGCTTAAATTTGGAATTGCTGGCACGAGTGTGGTTCCTAAGTTGATATTTACTGCCAGTTTTGCAGGAACTATTCTGTTGTCATCGCTTCAATCGAGCTACCCACCCACAGAAGGAATAAATCATGAAATCCCCAAGAATTGCACTATTAGGCTTAGGTTCCATGGGTTCAAGGATCGCTCAAAACCTGCTCAATGCCAATTATGCCGTCGTCATTTACAATCGCACCGCCGATAAACTCCAGCCCTTGCTTGAACAGGGTGCAACCGCCGCCAAGCCATTGATCTATTACCCTCATGCGAGCGTATTAATTGTCCCCGATGAGGCCGTAATAGACTTGAGGATTTGGAGAATTTGCAGGATTTCACTTTTCTCCGAATACTCTCGCGAAAACTCCAAATCTAAAACAGGCTTAGGCTGATCGATCGCCCGCAGCACCGCTTTTACAAACGTCCAGTTATCTGCGATCGTGTAACACCCAAACACGATCTGCTCCTCAACCTGTTCCAATTGGCTATTGATATAGGCTGCCGCCAGTAATTCCCCATACAATTGGGGGATCGGATCAACGGCCTCAATGCCTCGCTTTGCTTCCACCACCACGAAGTAAGGCGCTTCTAAACGGCCCGCAATAGAACGCCCCAAGACACCATCGGCTATCCCACCAATGGAAAACCCCGGAAACTGAGCATTCAAGGCAATCTCCGACCAAGCTCGAATATAGTCTGTTTCTGCTAATGCTAAAAGTGGATAAATGGCTCTCGCCCAAATGGTGGCTTCATTGAGCAAATGGGCTGGTTGATTGCGCAATTGTGATTGGATAAAATTTGCTTGCTGGGCTTCGGCAGTGCTGATTGTCACTGCTGCTGGTTTTGTCCAACCATACTCGCGAATCGGATGCTCCCTCAGTGTCACCACCGATCGCAAGTCAGTTAAATTCAATTTCCCGATCGTTAAAACAATCGGTTGATCACGGGCAGTATCTGAAGTGAGGGGTGCCATGACAGAAGAGTATAGGTTTGAAGTCTCGGCTCCATTATAACGTGAGACAACCGGAGAAAAATCATCAAACTCTTGAGCTTATCCATGCTTGACCTTAGCTGACACCTGCTCAAAGGCCATGCGATCGCGGGCGTCAGTGGCGGTTCTGGGCATGGGAGGCCTGCAGTTGAGAAATCTTTCTTCAATTATAGCTTGACAGCAATGATTCCTGAGGATTTGAGTGAGTTGTGAACAAAATTTGATGAAAGCGGACGATGGGGAGCCACTGCCCGCCTTCATCAAGGTTCTTAGGCTACAGCCATGATGGGGATTTCAATGCTAAACTCGGTCCCTTGGCCCGGCTGAGAAGAGCATTGTAGGGTGCCTAGGTGCTTTTCGGTGATGATTTGATAGCTGATGGAAAGGCCAAGGCCCGTTCCTTTGCCGATCGGTTTTGTGGTGTAGAAGGGATCAAATATTTTGGCTTGCGTCGCTTCAGTCATGCCAATTCCATTATCGGCGATCACAATTCTAACCCGATTCTCATGGCAGCGTTCTGTCGATAGTCGAATCACACGAGGGGTAGACTCATCTGCCTTGGCTTCCGTATTGGATAAGGCATCGATCGCATTTGCCAACAGATTCATAAAGACCTGATTCAACTGGCTTGCATGGCATTCAATCAAAGGTAAATCATCATACTGTTTGACAATCTGAATATCCGACATCAAGGTATCCCCCTTCAGCCGGTGCTGTAAAATCATCAACGTACTGTCTAACCCCTCATGAATGTCAACTGCTTTCATTTCAGATTCATCCAAGCGAGAGAAATTACGTAGGGACAGGACAATGTTCCGAATTCGCTGGGTGCCCATCTCCATAGAAGACAAAACCTTTTTTAGATCCTCAGTAATGAATGCCAAATCCACGTCTTCAAGGAGTTTTTGAATCTCCGGATCATCTTGACCATAGCGCTCCTGGTAGAGATCGATCAAGCCCAGCAATGCTTGAACATATTCACTGGCATGGGCTAGATTGCCATGGATAAACCCCACTGGATTATTAATTTCATGGGCTACCCCAGCGACCAACTGACCTAGGCTAGACATTTTTTCACTTTGGATCAGTTGAGACTGGGTCTCTTGCCGCTCTTGAAGGGCCACAGCGAGTTGGCTGGACTGCTGTTGCTGTTGGGAGAGCAGATCGGCCTGTTCGAGAGCAATACTGACTTGGGCCGAAACTTGGCGAACGAATTCGATTTCAGCTTCTTTCCATTCATAGGGGCGATCACAGTGGTGCGTACAAAACAGTCCCCATAAGGTATCGCCTTTCAAAATCGGTGCCACCAAGGAGGCCTTAATGCAAAATTGCTCCAAAACCACTCGATAGCAATCCTCTAAACCCGCTTTACTAATATCACTGAGGGCTGATACCCGGCCCTGGCGATAGAACTCGGCATATTGCTCACCAAAACAATGGTCATGCACAGGGATCGTCATCGCCGCTGGAAATTCCGGGGCCACATTTTCCGAGACGAAGACACCATCATTGAAATTTGACGCTGGATCAAAATAGTAGATTCCGACCCGATCGGCCTTCAGAATTCGCCGCACCTCCTGGGTGACTGTCGTCATGATTTGCTCTAGGTCCAAGGACTGACGCATCTTCGTCACGACTTCGAACAGCATGCGTTGCTGATCCGTAGCTTGCAGGAGCTGGAGCGTCCGCTCTTGCACCTGGATTTCAAGCTGACCGTTGAGTTGATGCACATGCCGATAGATCTCAGACTGCTCAATGGCCGTGGTAAATTGTTCGGCGATCGCCGCCGCCAGTGTTTGCTCATCGCTCAGCCAAGGCTGAATTTGTCCAATGTGAGATTGACGCCAGATTTCGAAGGACTGACGCGGAAAGGTCTGACGCTGATCGCTGTCACAATGCCCAGCCCATAACGTTTCGCAGGTGAATGCATCCCGAAACAAGCTCAAATAGCCAATGATCTGCTGATGGGTGACCAGCGGCACAATTAAAAGGCCACGAATCGAGGTGGGCCGGAAAGCGGCCTGGATTGTGCGCAAATCACTGACTTGGTAGATATCGTCGATCGCCCACAGATCATAGCTCCCGGCAAAATGCGTTTGAATGCCATAGCATTGCTCAAAATGCTCCAGGTGTAAGCCCGCCAGATCGGGCTGTTCTCCAACGGTATAAACCTGGGAGTCACAGTGGGACCTAAGGCCATACTGCAGTTGTAGGACCTCGGGTCGGACCCATAGGCGACCACTATAGCCTGCAGGGCTTGGACCGTCGATTCGAGGGCGGCCTGGAGATCGATCGCTGTTAAGGAATTGAGTTGGGCGGCAATTTTGTTGAGGATGGCTTTGCGCTCAACCTTTGCCTGGGCATACTGAAGATGGGTAGACTGGGCGATCGCCACCGAGATCTGATCCACTACTAATTGAATGCCCCTCAATTGCTGCAATGGAATTTCGAGGGGCGTGGCATGGTGCGCCACCAAGAGACCCCATAGTTGATCATGGTGAAAAATCGGAGCAGTCACGGAGGCTTTAATCCCCATGGCGGTCAAGTATTCCTGGTGGCAAGGATCCAAAGGCCGAAAAGCCCAATCCTCTGCAATGACTTCGCCTGTTTCTGGATCGCATAACCGACTTTGGCCAATCAGGCCTGAATCCACATTGACCACATTGCGGACTTTCGCTTCAATAAACAACTGACGGGCATGGGGCGGAATATCATCCGCTGGAAAGTTTAATCCATTCAGTGGGGGCAATCGGCGATCCTCCCCCAGGGATTCTGCGATCACCTGACCACTGGTGTCGGCATGAAATTTGTAGATCTTCAGGCGATCGACCCCCAAAAATTGCTGAACCTCTGTCACCGTAGCATTCAAGATTTCCTGGAGTTCTAGCGATCGACGAATGCGATTCGTAATGCGCCTCAGCAAATTCTCTTGATCTAAACGAGAAGTTTGGCCGGATGTGGTAGAGGGCACAGTGACAGGATTCATACTCTTACTAACTGATGCTGGATGTTAAATGGATAATTCATTGTGCCCATAATCCTCAGGGGATCTATCAGACAGTATAGACACGAAGCTATGCATAACTAGATTTGCATCAATCATAATGAGGAGATCTTCTAGTATGTATTAAGTGCGTGAAACTACTAACTGTCCATTGTTCCGCATCCCTGAGTCATCTAGCATTTTCCTGCTATTCAAGTAATGGTTTCGCGCGATCGCTCACCCCCCACAGGTCCCCAGAAGAAGACCCATGTGGTGAAGTCCGTTGAGAAGTTTTCAAACTGGTGGATTGCCCAACGATCGCGAGTTCGGGTTACAATGGGGAGGTTGATCACTTTGGATCGCGGAGTCTATGAATCCTACGCTTCAAACTATCCTTGGCAATCTTAAGCAGGAGCTGACTAGCCTGTATGGCGATCGCTTATGTCAGCTTACCCTGTTCGGTTCTCAAGCTCGTGGGGATGCTGAATCAGGGTCGGATATTGATGTGTTGGTGGTGTTGCGATCGACGGTTAGTCCCGGTGAAGAGATTAAACGGACGGGGAAGCTGGTGGCTGATATTTGTTTGCAATATGAGGTGGTGATTAGTTGTCTGTTTATGGGTGAGGCGCAGTACCAAACTCGTAATGGTTCTTTGTTACGCAATATCCGCAAAGAGGGAGTCCTGCTATGACGGATGAGCAACGGGAGCTTCTCCTCAAAGCCCAACAGAGTTTAGATGCGGCAAAACTCCTGCTGAATAACAGCTACTCTGACTATGCGACTTCCCGTGCTTACTATACGATGTTTTATATCGCCGAAGCCTTTCTGGAGGGTGAGGGTCTTTCATTTTCTAAGCATTCTGCTGTCATTTCGGCGTTTGGCCGGGAGTTTGCGAAGTCGCAGCGGGTGTCGGCTGAGTTTCATCGCTTTTTGATTGAGGCGCAGGCGTTGCGGACGACTGGGGACTACGGGCAGTTGAATGCTGTGACGATCGAGGAAGCATCTGAGCAAATTGATCGGGCGGAGCAGTTTTTGGTGGTGGCGGTTCAGGCGATGGGGGAGATATGAGATGGGGGGCGATCGCCAGCATGGACCTGCACAGTGAGCCTATGGGAATCAAAACTGCCAAAACCGCAAGGTCTGATTTATGGGAGTGACAGTATCGCAGTCCCCTAGGCATCCATTATGGCTGAACTTGTCCAAATACCTGTCGAACTTACCCGCTTCCAGTTGCCTGAAGGCGTTCATCGGCGTCTTACTTCGCTTTTGGATCGTCAGGATATACTGGTGAGGCCCTAACCCAAGCTGAGCGACAGGAGGCTGAAGGGCTGGTCGAGCTGGCGGAATTTCTATCCTTGCTTTGTCTGCGATCGCAGCGTGTAACCCTGTAGAGATGACGACTATCCCTGCGAAGCTGCGACGATTAGTGATTCGGCGATCGGGCGGATTTGGGCAGAGAACGTATTTTTCGATCGCCATTCACCGTAAATGGTATGCGATTGATGGCTGGTCACTGCAATTATGGAGACAGGGAGCAATTGCAATCATGGGTTTGCATAGCGATTTCATAAGAAGAGAGGGGTTTGGTTTGTGGCCTGTAGTCGATTGCTTGCATGGACCGTGAAATGAATTTCACGGCTAAGAGCGAAAGCCCGAAGCGGGCTGCAATAGATGATCATCCTAGCCCGAAGGGCTTTTGTTCTTAGCCCCGAGCTTAAGCTCGGGGCCTGGGTAGTTTGAATTTAGAATTGCTGGCGATCGCGATCGGAGGATGACAGATTTAGCTTATCCCTCTATAATTAAGAGATAGGCAGAAAATCATGTTTTCCACAGGTTTTTCCGTTGATTTTTCAACTATCTGCCTAATTATGTCTGGATAAACTGAAACTTTTTGCTTGTAAGCATTACCCTTTACACAGTTTGGCCCTATGGAATTATTCTTTGATAGCAATACCGAAATCTTAGGCAATTTGTTGGTGGACTACAATGAAAATGCAAAGCTACTAATTAGGAATATTGGCAATGACAGGAATTTAAGCCGCTTTGATACGTTCAACAAGAGATTTAAGATTTCCTGGGGAATGAAAATAGAATTTACAGACAATCTGCGTATCACAAAAGGAGATACGCGTGCATGTTACATGATGATGTTAAAAGTGTCGGATTTGTGGTTTGCGTTTGAGCATCTGCTAGAAATAGCTAGTGAGGTGATTCCGCGCGATCTTTCTAATGCTGCTAAAGTAAATCCTTATTCGGAGCAATACTCCGGACATTTTTTGAGGAGAGGAAATAAGGAGTAGACAAAACACTACCTCTGTTTGTATGGTGCAAATAGTAAAAAGAACACCCCAGAGGTAGCAATGAAAGATATTCTAGCAGCTCTACTTGCCAAAGTAGGGCATCTCGCAAACCTCAAACACAGTTTTTGCTGACGCTTCTACCGACCCTGGTGCTGGTGTTTGGGAAGGCTAACTTCACGAATATGAGCCGTTACAGCGATAAAAGCGAACGGACCTATCGTCGTCAATACAGTCAGGACTTCAACTTTACAGGCCTGAATGCTGAGCTGATTAAGGCAGCAACTGTCCTAGCCTCAGTCCTGATCGCTGTGATGGACTGCTCGTTTATCCCGAAAAGTGGCAGCAAGCAGACGCCAGGGATAGACTATTTCTATAATGGCAGTGCCAGTCGAACGGAGCGAGGGCTAGAAATCTCGGTACTGGGGGTTGTTGATGTCAAAGCCCGTCGTGGTTATAGTTTGTCGGTGCGGCAGACCCCGGCGAAGCTCAAAAGCGAACCTGCGCTACCTCTACGAAGGACCTCAAAAGTCTAGGGGTGCGAAACGCAAATATGATGGCAAAGTGGACACCAGTGACCTGAGCCGTTTTACGGACCTAGGTGAGTTAGAGGCCAACTTGCACCTGTATACCGCCCGCGTCTGGCATGTCACCCTCAAACGCCAGATCCGTCTGGTCTGCTTGGTAGACCAGCGTCGCCTAGGCAAGCGTGGTGTGGCATTGCTCTTTTCGACAGATGTTGAGTTGGATGCGAATGCTCTCTTGACCTACTATCAAGCTCGCTTCCAAATTGAGATAAGCCAGCCTCAATGCCCCCATAAATCTGAGGCGGCTGAGAATGAGGCAGTTTCGATACCGACTGTTTTTTGGACATCACGACACTCCTTAGGACAATTTAGAGAAATTAGGACGGCTTACCTTCAGTTGGTGGGATAGTAATCTCAGGAACTTTACCCTGCCAGCGTTGTCGTTGGATCTCTCCTGATGGACATTGGCGATGGGTTTTGAGACGCTCCAATTCTGCTGTATCCGCCCAAATGATCCAATGATGGGGAGCATGGGTTTGTTTTCTAGCCTTCACCCACCCCCGTCGCACCCAATTGTACAGTGTCACCATAGGCATTTCTAAAGCAAGTGCCAAATCGGTTAACCACCATTCATGCTCGGCTAGAGATTCCCGTTCTAGAGCACCTCGGCGCTTACCCAACCCCAAATCGCGCATCAACTTCTGAACTTCATCAGGCTTGAGAGTGGTCAATCGCTTGGGCGGATAGAACCCTTCTGCAATCAAACACTGGGTAATTTCCTGACTACTCAATTGTGCCTGAGCGAGTTGTTCTAACCGTTGACACAATTGAGGATAGTTACTCAGTTGTGTCCATCGCGCAACTGGACGAATAATTTGGGCTTGTGTCAAAGTTCCACCTATCCACTCTATCATGACTTGAACCCGTTCACTCTCGCCTTGAACATCAACCCGAATGCGATGAATCACTTGTCGAACGATCTCTTTGCGTTGAACTGGAGTCGTCGAAGAAGAATGCCAAAGCGTTGGCAAATCTTCAGCCAGTTGCCGCACCATCTGCTTCTCCGACTCAGAGAGCGATTTCGGTTGTTGATGAGAGAATCTTTTGTATTCCTCTTGAAGGTGTTGGTAATCTTTGAGTTTCGCTTCCCATTCCTGTGCTAATTGTCGCGCAACCAGACGATTTTCAGGTTCAACTAAACGATAATGACGACCTGCTCTCTGGGATTCAAATTCTGCTCTCTCTAATCGTTGCTGCCAGAGCTTATCTAGTTCTCCTCGTTCTTGCTCCAGGTGTGTCTCTGCTTGTAAAGATAGCTCTAAAGCAATCGGTTCTAGAGCAGAGAGAACTTGTTGGGAAACGTATTCATCCAAACAGGTCCCTGCCAGATATTGACACAAGCTGCCACCGTAGTCCGAAGCTGCTCGACAGCAAACATATCGAGGTAAATTCCCTTGATAATATTGCACATTCATGCGACATCCGCACTTTTCACACACCAGTAGCCCGCTGAGCAATGCGCCTCCTGAACGAGGGTTACCCAGTTCATCGGCTCGGTTCCGGTTGGCTTTGAGTTGGGCTTGATTGTGTTGGTACTGTTCCCAACTGATATAGGCAGGATGGTGATCTTGAATCAAAACATACCAGTTTTCTGGGGTCATTACCACTTGTCCAGTGTGGGGTCGCCCAGCTTGTTTGCGGCGTAGATCGGTTTGTTGGCGACCATAGGCATATGCGCCCGCATAGGCTGGATTTTTCAGCAGGTTTTGCAGCGTCGGACGGTTTGGTCGCCGCCATTCTAGATCGCCTTTGTGACTGCCTGAGTAATGACGGACCCCGATCTGAATCTGTTGTTTGACCAAGTAGCGCAGCACAGCATTCAGAGTCCCTAACGCCTCAAATTTCCGAAAGATTAACTTGACAACCTGTTGGGCTTGCTCATCCGGGTCAAAAATCACCTCTCCTGAAGGGCGACGGACATAGCCAATGGGCACATGGAACCCCAATTCTCCACGTTGGGCTTTGTTCCGTTTGCCTTGCACCAGGCGTTGTTTCAAAATGTGCAGTTCTGCCTCACTCATGGTGCCTTTTAAGCCCAACAACAAGCGATCATTATATTGGCCAGGATCATAGATCCCATCCAAGTCAGCAATTAAGGTGCCAAACAGGGCACAAATTTCCAACAACTGATGCCAATCTTTGGAACAGCGAGCCAAACGGGACATTTCGATGCCCAGAATTAAGCCGACGTGGTTCAAGCCCACTTCACTGACTAATCGCTGGAAGCCGATTCGCCCTTCCGCACTACTGCCTGACTTCCCTAAATCATCATCAATTGTCAACACCCGCTCTTGACTCCAGCCCAACCCGACAGCTCGTTGGGCTAAACCATATTGCAGGCGAGTTGATTCTTGATGGTCAAGCACTTGTTGCAGAGTGGATTGACGCACGTAGACAATAGCCAGTCGCTCACGATGATGCGGTTGGATTTTCTCGCTTTGCCACAGACCCAGTTCTTGATTAGGACTCATGGCTCTGCTCCTGCTGCAATTGCGCTGCTATCTGGTTCTCCAACATCTGACTGAGAATCCAGATCAGGCGTTGGCGATTGGGCAAGGGCAGATTGAGCCACAGATTGGTTTCTAGGACATTGGTCGGGGGGGATTTCTCGCTCTGACATCGCAGGGTTTCCTCTTGAGCTTGAGTTTGGCTGGCTTGGATGCGAGCAACTGTGGTCACCAGTCGCAGCAATCCGTCTACTCCAATTTTAGGGGCTTGAGGGCGCTTCCCTCTTATCGGGGTATTCTGGCTGGCAGATTGAAACGCTCTTCGGTTGCTTGAAGACCCGTGGGTTTTGTTTGGAATCGACCCATCTTAAAGACCCGGAACGGTTGAGTCGGATGGTGGCCTTGCTGAGCATTGCACTTTGCTGGGCGTTTCGAGTGGGGGAATGGGTAAATCAACATCAGCCTATGACTATCAAAAAGCATGGACGCAAGATGAGGAGCACCTTTCGGGTGGGTTTAGATTATCTCCGGGGTGTCATGTTGAATCTCACAATAGCTCCAAATAGCGATTTCACAACCGTTCTAAGCTTTTTGTCCTGTACTTAGAGCAGCGGTAGGTTGCAGGGTAATAGTCCTCTGCAAGCGCTGAATGACATTACCACCTCGGACAGAGAAAAAATCTATATAGTACAAACGGTCTTCTGGGTTTTCTACTTTTAACGTTTGGCTAGGATTGCAAGCGTTAAAGAACTTTTGAGGATAAAGAGTCATATAAGAGCAAAACTTAGTTGAGATGTCTTACTTTTAATCTACCTTAGGGAGTTGACAATACGCATGTTCAATAAGAATTGTCAACTATAATGTAGCAAAAGTTCGTAACTCATCAATTTAGGTCGTTTCATTAAGATGGCTTAGTCTCAGTAGGCCTAGACATAGCTATAATCGGGAGATAATCCAGCGTAAGCAAGCACACAATGGTCGAATGGGATGGGAAGAAAGCCAGCACCAATCTCTCCAAGCACGGAATCTCCTTCATCGAAGCCACCAGCGTCCTCGACGATCCCTACGTTCTGATCCTCGACGATCCCCTCCATTCAATCGGTGAACTGCGCTTCCTCGCCGTCGGCTACTCAAACCAGAATCAGATTCTTGCCGTAATCTACACCGAACGAAAGAACGACATCCGCATCATCAGCGCCCGCCCTGCCACTCGTCAAGAACAAAAGACCTATGAACAAGATCTCTAATCCCCAACCACTCCTTCAAGACGATGGCGAAATGCTAGTCGAATACGATCTCACCCATGCCGTCCGAGGCCGTCGCCATCAGCAACCAGTCGGCATCGATCTCCCCGGAGTCCAATTCCTCACCAACACCCAAGGCCAAAAGACCGCTGTATTACTTGACCTCAACCTCCATCAGAATCTCTGGAACAGCACCACCATGGAGTATCCAGACCTCACTAACTTCCAATTTCTGATCAACGACCATAGCCGATCGGTCTTCCTCGACTTCACCTACCACCTCCCCCTCTGGCAAGCCCTCTACGCTCAAATCATCCCCCAACTCCCCGGCTACGATAGCGATTACCCGCCAACTCCCTAGTTCCGCGATCCCCCAGGAGCCGCAATCTCAAACCAACTCATCAACCCCTCGGCGATCGCATCCGCCAATCTCACCTGCTCCTTCGGATCGCGCACCCAATCAAACTCATCCGGATTAATCATAAACCCCAACTCCATCAAAATCGCTGGAGCCACCGCCGGACGGGTCACCGCTAAATTATTCCAATAGACCCCATAATTCGATCGCCCCAACTTCTTCGTCAAAAAACCCTGCATAAAATCAGCCAGACCATGGGACTGCGGATGATACCAAAACATCGCCATCCCCTTGGTTTTGATCGCATCCCCATCATCGGGCAGCGCATTGTAATGGAGACTCAACGAAACCGTGAGCTCCTTTTGATTAATCATCTTCGCGCGATCGTTCGGTAATAAATCAATATCGCCCTCCCGAGTCATCACCACCGTCGCACCTTTGGCAACCAAGCGATCGCGCACCAACTTCGACACTGTCAACGCCACCGTTTTTTCTGGATAGCCATTCAAACCCACAGAACCACTATCTTCCGGTCCACCATGACCTGGGTCTAGAAGAATAGTTTTACCCTGGAGCGGCAAAGATGAAAGAACGATCGCAGGGGGATTTTTGAGAGATAGAATTAGCGTAGAGCCTTCATACCGGAGTTTATAGCCCCACTGCTGTTGTCTGATTGTAAAACGATAGTCTAAACGATCGCTACTCACCTGTTTCCAATTCACAAAATTAACGATCGGATTATCAACCAGCTTTAACGTATCCGATTGGGAAGTTGTATTGTAGAGACTTAAAACAAACTGATCATTTGTTTGCTCAATCGCGATCGGAATCGGATTCGACAACGGAAACACAATCTCCGTCCAATCCCCCACAACACGGGAAGTCACCCCCCGAATAATCGCCCTCGGCGGCACCGCCCCCACCACAGTCTTCGTTTCGCCCCGTTTAATCCAAGCCCCATAGTCCAGGCGCAACCATTCTCCCTCACCCCCCGTCATCGATGCCCGACTCCCCTTCGGCAACGGCGTCAGCCGTGCAAAATCCGTACTTGGACCCGTCCGTGCCACCCCCGCATCCGCTGTCACCTCCACCACCTCCAGATTCTGAGGATTCAGCACCGTCACCTTCCCGGTCGCCGTCACCTGCGTTCCAGCGATTTGATAGATCGGCGGCGCTAGGGCACCCGGAGCACTGGCTACCAAACAACCCGAATACAATCCCCCGACCGTCGCCACCTGCTCCGCCTTCCCCGTCAAGACCGCCGAATTCTCCGGCAGCGCCTGACTCGCCTGCGGCAGCAACGGGAGTTTCTTGTCCCCCACCAGCGCCGTTACGGTCAAATTGGGCTGGGCAATCACCGCCGGACAAAGGGCCTCCCCTGGCAGCCGCGCCAGATCACTCCCCGGCCAGAGCGAACTGGGTGCAAACTGCTCCCCCGGACCGATCGCCCCCGGCAACGCCAAACGCTTCACCTCGATCGCCAAGCGCTTCCCACCCTGCTCCACAACAAACCGATTGCTCCCCAAAGAAAGCGGAAAACTCGGCGCAAAATGGCCACTGCGATTGCGCGCTATAGCCTTCCCATTCACCAACACCTGGCCCTCTAGCCCCGCACTCCCCAACAAAAAAATCTGCTTCGCCGTGGTTTCGTGGGTTACGGGCGGATAGACCACCTTCAGTTCCTGGGCAATCGCCCCCCGATCCAAACAACAGCAAACCTGGGACAACGAAAAGCGCAGTCTTCATACCAAGCAACCTCAAAACAGATCTTTAAAGTCCCCCCAGTATTGGGGGATTTAGGGGGCCACCAGCCCAACCCCTAAAAACTAAAAAACCCCGATCGCCAAAAGCAACCAGGGCCACAAAACAAACCGAAAAACCTACTTCTGGGCAAAGAAACTAATGTGATACATATAGCCCTTCCAAGGGTGGCGCTGCACTTCCTGCATCACCGCCGTCACATTCAGCTTCAATTCCGGTACATTCACCTCCACCAGGCTCTTGCGCTCCACCGCATCGCGATCCAAAAAGATCGCCGCCTTCTCATCAACTACAATCTGGACCGACTCCGTACCATTATGGCCGTAGATCGTCGCCGGAATCTTCTTATCGCGGCGCAACGCATTGGGCTTGCTGCCCTCAGGACGCTTAGTCCCCTCAATCGTAAACTTAGCCATGGGTTCTCTTCTCTTCGTTAATTGGGAGATGGGAAGCTGCTACAAAGCAGCGGTATTAGACAGACAGCATTTTAGCCGTTCGCATCCAGCTGAGGCGCACCATTCTTGTACAGCAACGCGCGCTTTGGCCCATGGATCGGATCCTCGACAATAATTGTCTGATCACGACTCGCGCCCAAGGACACAATAGCGATCGGAACCTCCATCAGCTCAGCCAAGAACTTGAGATAATCAAGCGCTTTTTCAGGCAGGTCTTCTAGTGTACGACAATCTGCCGTCGATTGCTGCCAACCGGGCACCGTTTTGTAGATCGGCTGACATTTAGCAAACTCCTTGGCATTGCTCGGCAGATGATCCCGGCGATCGCCATCAATGTCATAGGCCACACAGACCTTGATTTCTTCTAGGGTATCCAAGACATCCATCTTGTCACCGCCAGACAGTCCAGACCATTGATCCGCACCGCATAGCGCCCAATCACCGCATCAAACCAACCGCAGCGCCGCTGACGACCCGTCGTGGTGCCGAACTCGGCCCCGCGATCGCACAAAAGCGCCCCAACCTCACCGTGGAGTTCCGTGGGGAAAGGACCCTCACCCACACGGGTCGTATAAGCCTTGGCCACACCGATGACGCGATCGATCATCGTCGGACCCACACCCGCACCCACACAGGCACCGCCAGCGACTGGATTAGAAGAGGTCACATAGGGATAGGTGCCATGGTCAAGGTCCAGCAATGTACCCTGGGCACCCTCGAACAGAATATTGCGCTTGCGCTTGATCGCATCCTCGATCTTCAGCGAACTATCCACCACATGGGGCCGCAGCCGTTCCGCATAGACCAGATACTCATCCACCACCGCATCCGCATCCAGGGGCGGCAGCTCGTAGAGCTTCTCTAGAATCACATTCTTATTGGCAATAGTCCGGTGCATCTGCGTCCGGAACGTCTCCGCATCCATCAGATCGATCATCCGAATCCCCGTGCGTTCAGACTTATCCGCATAGGTCGGACCAATCCCGCGCCCCGTGGTGCCAATCTTACTGCTGCCCCGCTGCTCCTCCGCCGCCTGATCAATCAGTCGGTGGTAGGGCATCGTCACATGGGCCGTCTCCGAAATCATCAGATTCTTCGCCGAGACATTCAACGCCTCCAGCTGATCGAACTCCTGCAACAGCACCTTCGGGTCAATGACCGTGCCGCTGCCAATAATACATTCCGTCTCAGGATAGAGAATGCCGGAGGGAATCAAGTGAAGCTTAAAGGTCTGACCCTTGACCACGACAGTGTGCCCAGCGTTCACGCCACCTTGATAGCGCACAACGACATCTGCGGATTTGCTCAGCAGATCGGTGATTTTTCCTTTTCCTTCATCGCCCCACTGGGCACCGATTACTACTACGTTAGCCAAGGGTATTTACTAAGGGGGTATGGGTTTTCAACAAACTCTCATTGTTAGCACCAGTTGACACGGTAGTCAATCATGCTACCTAGAATATCAAGTTTCATTAAGCACCCAGCCGAGTTTCGATCGCCCTCGCCTCCTTCTCCAAATCCCCCGTCAGCACCACCGCCCCCTGCTCCATCACCAACAGATCATCCTCAATCCGGATCCCTCGACAGTCCGAAAACTGCCCCAGGCGATCCCAGTCCACGAGATCCACAAACTTATCCCGGCGTTCGCGATCGCCCAAGATTGCTGGCACCTGATAGAAGCCCGGCTCGATCGTCACCACCATCCCTGCCACCAGAGGCCGATCGAGGCGTAGATAGCCGAGACCAAAGCGATCGCTGTGGCTCCGGCCCGCCGCATAGCCCGCCACATCCCCCAAATCCTCCATGTCATGGACATCCAGGCCCAACAGATGGCCGATCCCATGGGGGAAAAACAGCGCATGGGCATCCTGGGCCACCAGGTCCTCGGGGTTCCCGCGCAAAATCCCCAAACTCACCAGACCCTCGGCCAAGATCCGGCAGGCCAGGAGATGAACGTCGCGATATTCCATGCCCGGACGAACGGCAGCTATAGCCCCCTGATTCGCCGCCAGTACCACTTCGTAGAGATCCCGCTGGGTCGGTGAAAACTGCCCCGACACGGGCCAGGTCCTGGTCACGTCCGCCGCCCAGCCCAGGGGCGTTTCGGCCCCGACATCGGCTAGCAGGAGGTCTCCAGGGGCAATTCTATGGTGGTAGTCCTCGTTGTGCAGCACCTCGCCATGGACCGTGACGATGCTGTTGTAGGCCGTGGTCATGCCGTTTGCCATCAGCACCTGCTCCATGGCTGCTCGCACCATCGCCTCGGTTTTGGCTTCCCGAGTAGCTGTCATCCCAGCTCGGTGGGCCTCGATCGTCACCCCCACCGCCTGCTGGATCTGCTCGATCGCCCCTGCATCCTGACGCAAACGCACCTGGACGATCGCCTCAGCGAGGGCGCGATCGGCTTCGTTCCCCAGTTCCCGTCCTAGCATTTCCACCTGGGCCGAACCACTCGTCAAGGCCACCGTCCCTACCTCAGGGAGCCACTTCAGGTCCCCCAAGGCCGCCATCGGATGGGCAGCCTCTGCGCCAATTTCTGCCGCCAAGGCTTCACGAGAAAGCGTTTCGCCATGCCAGAGGGCGGCACTCTTCGGCGGTTCATCCCAGAAAAGCGTCAGGCGATCGCCCGCTAGGGCCACCACGGCGTTTTCGATCGCTCGTCCCACAAAGTATAAAAAGTGACTGCTGGCCCGGTAGGGATATGGGTTGGCGCGGAAATTTCTAGGCGATCGCCCCCCCGACCACAGCAACACAGGGGACTTAACAAACTGCCCTAAATTCCGGCGGCGCTGGCGGAGAAGTTCGATCGTCATGGGTTTGGCGTTGCGTTTGAATATTTGGCGGGAACAATAAATCTGCTTACCCAAGCATAGCCCGGCAGCTCACCGGATAGCAGGGACGACGCCATGATGATCGCTCCCTTGACTGCATCGTTCCCCCATTGCATTTCTTGTTGTTTCACCCTGAATGGTGTTATGTCTCTGCGAACCTCCTTCTCCCGTTTGATGTTGTTGAGTTTGAGTTTGGTCAGCTATGGTTTGGTCCTGCCCCAAATCTCACGGGCGGCGGCGCCATCGGCGTTTACCAGTCTGGCGAAGGAAGCCAAAGCAGAACTGTCGGACCCGATTGAAGCGGGCCGTCGCCACTATAAGGCGGGCAACTTTAGCGCCGCCGCTACCACCTGGCAAAATGCGGCACAATTTTTCAAGCAGCAGGGCGACAAAGCCAATCAAGCCCTCAGCCTCAGCTACCTCTCCCTGGCTCACCAAGAACTGGCCCAATGGACCGAAGCCCAGGAAGCCATAGACCAGAGCCTAAAACTCCTCCAATCTAGCCCAGCGAGCGCCAAACTCTCCGCCCAGGTGATCAACACCGAAGCGAGTTTACTGCTGTACACCGGGAAGGTCGAAGCCGCCCTCGACAAATGGCAGCAGGCCCAGAAATATTACGAACAGGCCAGGGACCTCCAGGGCAGCCTCGGCAGCCAAATCAACCAGGCCCAGGCCCTCCAGCAATTGGGGTTCAACCGTCGAGCGCGCCAGCAGCTTGAATCGATCAATACTCAACTCACGGGCCTGCCTGATTCCGAACTCAAAGTCACGGCCCTGCGCGCCCTTGGCACGGCCCTCCAGGCCACGGGGGACAGCACCAGCGCCGACATCCTCCGGTCCAGCCTCACGGTCGCCAAGCAGCTCAATAACCAAACCGACGTCAGCCCCACCTTCCTCAGCCTCGGCAAACTCGCCGTCGCCGAAGGCCAGATGGAAACCGCCCTCGACTAGGAGCTGGAGCAGGCAGAAGCGAGCACCCAGAATCCCACGGAAAAGCTCCAAGCCCGCCTCAGCCAGCTCCAGCTCCTAGTCGAGCAGGGTCAGTCCAAGGCAGCGGGGGCGCAGGCGATCAAGCTGGCTAAGGATCTGCACCGCGATCTGATGGCCGCATCCCCCAGTCGTCCGGCCCTCTACACCGCGATCAACTTTGTATCCACACTCAATGACCTGGACAACCCCAGTCAGCTTGTGCCCCTGGCCGATCTAGCGGGCCTGCTGGCCCATGTGGTCAAATCCGCCCAGACCACCCAGGACGCCTCCGCCGAGGCCTATGCCCTGAATCAGTGGGGTCGGCTCTACGATCGCACCCAGCAGCATGGCGAAGCCAAGGCCGTCACAACCCGTTCCCTGGAAATCGCCCGTCGCCTGGGTGCCGACAACATCATCGCCCAGTCCGCCTGGCAGATGGGCCGGATCGCCAAAACCCGGAATCAAAGAAGCGAAGCGATCGGTTTCTACAAAGAAGCAATCAAGTCTCTCCAGGCCATCCGGGGCGATCTGGTGGCCGTCAACCAGGACATGCAGTTCTCCTACCGGGAAAGCGTCGAGCCTATCTACCGGGAAATGGTGGCCCTGCTGCTAGACGGTCAGCCCGGACAGGCGGAACTTGCCCAGGCCCGTGACATCGTGGAATCCCTCCAGGTGGCGGAACTGGATAACTTCTTCCGGGAAGCCTGCTTGGATAAAGCCCGGCAGATTGACCAGGTTGATCCCACGGCAACGGTCGTCTATCCGATCATCCTGCCCGATCGCCTCGCCGTCATCCTCTCTACCGCAGGCCAGCCCCTACGCTACTACAGCGTCGCCCAAACCAAGGAGGACACCGAGCGGGTCGTCGCCGCCATGTATCGCTCCCTCAGCCCGGTGGATAACGCCCGCGATCGCCTCGCCCAGTCCCAGAAACTCTACGACTGGCTGATCCGGCCCGCCGAGCAGGACAACGCATTTAAGGATACGAAAAACCTCGTCTTTGTCCTCGATGGCCACTTGCGCAACCTGCCGATGGCGGCGCTCCATGATGGCAAGCAGTACTTGATCGAGAAATATGCCGTCACCCTATCGCCGGGCCTTCAGCTCATGGCCTCCCATAGCAAAACCACCGACCAAGCCAAGGTGATCATCGGCGGGATTAGCGATGCGCGATCGGGGTTTGCAGCGCTGCCGGGGGTGGCGACAGAGGTCAAAACGATCTCCAACACCCTGTCGAGTAATACCCTGCTCAATCAGCAATTCACGGGCCTCGCCCTCTCCAACCAGGTGAAAAACAGTGATGCCAGTATCGTCCATCTGGCCACCCACGGACAGTTCAGCTCCCGCATGGAAGATACCTTCCTGCTGACCTGGGATGGTCGGGTGAATGTCAAGGAGCTGGCCGAGCTGTTGCGCAGCCGCGAGGGAGACCGGGCCAAGGCCGTAGAGCTCCTGGTGCTGAGCGCCTGTGACACCGCCGCCGGAGACGATCGCGCTGCACTCGGGTTGGCGGGTCTTGCCGTTAAATCCGGAGCCCGCAGTACTATAGCCACCCTTTGGCCCGTGAAAGATAAGGCGGCCTCGCTCTTGATGACCCAGTTCTACAGCAACCTGAAGAACAAAAACTTCACCAAGGCCGAGGCCCTGCGCCAGGCTCAGTTGCACCTGATCCAGAAGACCGACTTCCGGGAGCCCTTTTTCTGGTCCGGGGTTGTGTTAGTTGGAAACTGGCAATAACGCCAGCTTTCTCTACAAAAACTACGACCCATCGTGGTTTTTCTCCGCAATCTCCCCTGTGCGTAAAGGCCCCTGTGCCAAAACTTCAGTAATGCCACCGCACAAAGGTCCAGGTCCAACTCCTTAGCATGGTGGCACTGGCTCTACCCAAGGTTTTCTATCCAAGCCTTCCTATCTAACTATCGGACAAGTTCCTATGACGTACCTCAATCGAATTAGCACCATGGCCGTCTTGGTTGTGGCAGCAATGGTTTCGGGGCTTCCGGCCCAGGCGATCGGCTTCAAGGCACCGGCGGGCCAAGGGGCACCGAGTCAGGCCACAGGCGGCGCTTCCCGTGGGGGGCATTAAGTTTGCACCCGCACGCGGCATGGCGGCACCCAGCCAGGCCACCGGCGGTGCTTCCCGTGGGAGTTTCTTCAAGGCACCCAAGGGCCAGGGCATGCCCGGCCAGGCCACCGGCGGCGCTTCCCGTGGATCGGTGTTTTTCAAGCCCGCCAAGGGCCAGGCCGCTCCCCTGCGCGCTTCGGGGGGTGCATCCCGGACGGGGCGCTATGACCTGACCGAAGTGCACGGCCCCACGGGCGCAGCGGGTCCAGCGGCGGTGGTGGCTATGCTGCCCCAGAGCTACACGGGCAACACGATTTCCGAGCGTCCGACGCTGATGGTCTATGTGCCAGCCTCGGCGGCCCGGATGGCCTCCTTTAGTTTGAAAGATGCCCAGGGCCAGACGCTGTACCAGCAGAGCTTGGCGGTATCGGGGAATGCTGAAGTGATGGCTCTAGCCCTGCCCGCCGATGCCCCCGCCCTGCAAGTGGGTCAGACCTACCAGTGGTATCTGGGCCTACAGGTGGATGGTGAGCTGAGCCCCAGCACGCCCTATGTGGATGGTTGGATTCAGCGCGTTGAGCCTTCGGCCAACGTAGCAGCGGCCTTGCAGCAGCCTGACCTGTTCAAGCAGGCGGAAGTGCTGGGTGCAGAAGGGGTCTGGTACGACTGCGCTGCCAAACTCGCCAGCCTGCGGGCAACCCAGCCCAGCAATGCCACCTTGGATAAGGAATGGACGGATTTGCTTAGTGCCGTCGGCCTCCAGGAATTGAGCGCCATGCCCGTGGTTTCTGCGGCTCAGTAGTTTATCGCTCCATTGTTTATTTGGGGGTGGCTTGCTCAAGTCACCCCTTTCGAGTTCGAACCCCCCGATTTAAGTAGAGTCATGTGGCGTAATCTCAAAACCACCCTTTTTCCCTATCGGCGTCTAGCCCTATTTACCCCCGTGGTGATTGCCGGGTCGATCGCCGCCCACCATTTGGGCTGGTTTAATCGGCTGGAATGGCAGATGCGAGATCTACTGGTGCTGTCCCAAACAACCGATGCCAAGGGTCGATCGGTCGCCGACAAAATTGTGATCGTGACGATCGATGAGAAAGATATTGCGGCGGTTAAAAATTGGCCGATTCCCGATGAGAATTTAGCGGATTTACTCGAAAAGATTCGGGCTCAAAATCCCCGTGTCGTGGGGATGGATCTTTACCGCGATCTGCCCGTGGGGCAGGGCTACGATCGGCTCAAGAAAGTCTTTGAATCCATGCCCAGCTTGATCGGCGTGGAGAAAATCACAGGGGAGCGCGTCAAACCCTCTGCGGTGCTGAAAGCCAAGGATCAGGTGGCGATCGCCGATTTGGTCTTGGACGGCGATCGCCATGTGCGGCGGGCCATGCTGACGGCGGAAGATAGTAAAGAAGGGAATGCCCAGAAGGCGGGTCTGGCCACCCAAGTGGCCCTGAAATACCTGGAAGCCGACAATATCAACCTCGAACCGATTAAAGACACCCACTATCGTCTGGGCAAGACAGACTATCGCCCCCTCAACATTGGGGAAGCAGGCTACAATCGCCAGGACCTCGGCGGCTACCAGATTCTGATGAAATGGTATGGATCGGAATCGGCGTTTCAACAAGTATCCATGCGGGATGTGATCGCGGGCAAGGTCGATCCGAACTTGATGCGCGATCGCATGGTGTTTATCGGGTCCTTCGCCGAAAGCACCAACGACTTCTTCAACACACCCTACAGTCTAAAAGCCAAAACCACCCGTGTCGCCACACCCGGCGTGGTAATTCATGCCAATATTGCCCATCAGCTAGTGCAGTCCGCGATCGTAGGCAACCACGAACTCCATGGATTCTCCGATCGCCAAACCTATGTCTGGATTGGGCTCTGGGGCATTGCGGGCATTGCGGGCTGTTGGTGGCTGGCCGGGGATGGCCTGAAGCGCCGCCTGCCGGGGGGGAATGTGCTGTGGGGATCGATCGGTCTGACCACGGCCTTGATCGGCTGTACCTATGGGGGGTTTGTAAACGGGCGTTTAGTCCCCTTGACGCCAGCGTTAGTCGCCATGCTGACGGGCATTACAGGCACAGCCCTAGTGTACAAACAACAGCGTTTAGAACAGGCGAATCAGCAACTGCTGGACTATTCTAAAAACCTCGAAGTTAAGGTAGCAGAACGGACCCAGGAGCTGTCCCTGGCCAAGCAGGCGGCGGATGCGGCCAATCAGGCGAAAAGTGAATTCCTGGCCAATATGAGCCATGAATTACGGACACCGCTGAATGGGATTTTGGGCTATGCGCAGGTGTTGCAGCGATCGACCGAGCTGCCTACCAAATCCCGTGAAGGGGTGGAGATCATCCATCAATGCGGCACCCATTTGCTGATGTTGATTAATGACATTTTGGATCTTTCCAAAATCGAAGCGCGGAAACTCGAACTCCACAATAATCCGATTAATCTATCGAATTTCCTCAATGGGGTCAGTGAAATCTGTCGAATTCGTGCCCAGGAAAAGGGCGTGGAGTTCCAACTGGTGCTCTCCCCTGGCCTACCCACGGGCATTCAAGCCGATGAGAAACGCCTGCGGCAGGTGTTGATTAATCTATTGGGCAATGCGATCAAGTTCACCGATCAAGGGCGAGTCACCCTGCGAGTCAGTCAAACCACCGAAGCAGAAACGGGTGTCCTAGGCACAATCCCCACGGCAGAAGAAGAGATGCGGCTGCGGTTTCAGATCGAGGATACGGGCGTCGGCATGACAGACCGCCAGTTGGGTAAGATCTTCCAAGCCTTTGAACAGGTCGGTGACAACGATCGCAAAACCGACGGCACGGGCCTGGGCCTGGCGATCAGCCAGCGGATTGCGGAACTGTTGGGCAGTCAAATCCAGGTCCGTAGCCATCTCGGCGAGGGCAGCACCTTCTGGCTCGACGCCAACTTCCAAACGATTAACGATTGGGCAACGACGCCAGCGGCCCAGTCCCTGCAACAGCAGGTGGTGGGATTCGAACTAGGCGATCGGGCCTCTGCGCCCAGCATTCTACTCGTTGATGATGATTTGAAACACCGTAGCGTTTTAAATACGCTGTTGGCCCAGATTGGGTTTAGTTTACTGACGGCGGAGAATGGGGTGGTGGGTTTGCAGCAGGCGATCGCCCAGCTCCCGGATCTGATCGTGCTGGATCTCGATATGCCAGAGATGAATGGATTTGACCTAATTGAAGCGCTCCAGCAAAATGACAAAACCACAGGCATTCCGATCGTGGTCGCCAGCGCCCGTGTGTTTGAGGAAGATAGGCTGAAAACCTTGCAGGCCGGGGCTAGCCATTTCCTGCCCAAGCCCATTCAGTTTGAAGCATTGTTAAAAGTCTTGGAACAAAGCTTAGCATTGCAATGGTTATATGCGGAAGGTGCTGAAAAGCTTGAGCCACAGCAAGAAACGCCGACTAAAATGGTACCGCCCAGCCCAGAAATCATTGAAAAACTTTACCATTTATCCATGCTCGGGGATATTGACGCGATCGAGGGTACTCTAAGGGAACTTGTGAACGATAATTCTGCTCTATCACCGTTTGCCAAAGAAATTCAGGGCTTTGCGGCCAGTTTCCAAACGGGAAAAATACGCCAGTTCCTAAAATCCTTTGCCATGGCGGAGTCCGCCTAAGTCTTTATGCATTCTGATAATCCGCTTCGCATTCTGCTCGTTGATGACACGCCGACCAACCTGAAGGTGTTGGCCGAGGCACTGCATGGCCAGGGTTGGAAGACTTTGATGGCAGCCGATGGGGAGTCGGCCATCGAACAGGTGGAATATTTGCGTCCAGATTTAATTTTGCTGGATGTGATGATGCCGGGAATTGATGGGTTTGAGACCTGTCGGCGGCTGAAGGCGAATCCGGGCACCCAGGATATTCCGATCATTTTTATGACGGCGCTGTCTGACACCGTCGATAAGGTGCGGGGTTTAGAACTAGGGGCGGTGGACTATGTGACGAAGCCCTTCCAACATGAGGAGGTGATCGCGCGTACGAAATTACACCTGCGGCTGTCGCAGTTAACCCACAAATTAGAGCAGGAGGTGCAGTCGCGCACCCAGGATTTGAGTCAGTCCCTAAGCCAATTGCAGCAGGCCCAGTTGCAGCTGGTGCAAAGCGAGAAGATGTCTACCCTGGGACAGTTGGTGGCGGGCATTGGCCATGAGATTAATAATCCGATTGGGTTTATCAATGGCAATTTGAAATATGTGCAGGAGTATGCCAATGATTTGTTCCGATTGCTAGAACTGTATCAGACGAAGCTCCCCAACCCTGATGCCGAGTTAGAGGATTTGATCGAGGAGATTGATCCGCCCTATTTGATTGGCGATATGCCGCAGATGATTGGGTCAATGAAGGAGGGCGTTTCGCGTCTTCAAGAGATTAGCCTGTCCCTGCGGACCTTTGCGCGCAGCGATACGGCATCGATGGTGGAATATCAGGTGGAGGATGGCTTGAATAGCACGTTGATGCTGTTGGGTCACAGGTTGAAGGCCGACGATCGCCGCCCTGCAATTCAAATTATCAAAAATTTCCAAACGACACCGAAGGTGAGCTGCTATGCGGGGCAGTTGAATCAGGTGTTTATGAATTTGTTTGCCAATGCGATCGATGCCTTGGATGACTTTAACGAAGGCAAGAGCTATCAGGAATTGGAAACAACCCCCAATCGAATTACTGTCAGCACGGAACTCAAGAATAACGAATTGGTGATTCGGATTGGGGATAACGGCATTGGTATTGACGACCAAATTCGCGAGAAAATCTTTGAGCCTTCGTTCACGACCAAGGCCGTGGGCAAGGGCACTGGCCTAGGTTTACCCATTAGCCAGCAGATTATTGAAGGCAAGCACAAAGGGAAACTAGATTGTTTTTCCGAGGTCGGCAAGGGCACAGAATTTGTGATTACGTTGCCGATCGAGTCCCAGGCTGATTAGTGAAATTACAAATTGCAAGAAAAAGGCGATCGTGCAATGGCGATCGCCTTCAATACCCATTGATTCAGCTCGGAACTAACAATTAACGATTCACCACCTGACGGCTTGGCGCGGCCTCCAACCAAGGGCGGGACATCACCGGGGTAAACATCCGGGGAGCCTCACGGCGACCCACTGAAGACAACACCTGCTTCAGCGCCATCCACAAAAACGGCGGAATCGTCTCACTATAGCGACCCCACAGCCGCTTCGGCTCCTGCACCAGGCGATAGAGCCACTCCAAGCCCGCACTCCGCACAAACTGCGGCGCCCGACTGTGGATCCCCGCATAGAGCGGAAACACACCACCAATCCCCAGCATCACAGCCTGAATCCGATCTTTGTAGGCCATCATCCACTTTTCCTGCTTCGGACAACCCAGGGAAAGGAAAACAATCCCCGCTCCACTGTCGTTGACCATTTCCACCACCGAATCATCCACCTGCACAGGCATCGAAATCATCGGCAGGGACTCCATACCCGCCACCTTGAGCGTCGGAAAATCACGCTTCAAGCGGGTTGCCATCCGATCGAGCACAGCATCCTCAGAACCCAGGAAGAAAACACTCACATCCTCAGCGATGGCCTGATGACAGACCGCCATCATCAAATCCAACCCCGCCACCCGGTCCTGCTGCTCGCGGCGCAATAGCTGAACCATCCAGACTAAGGGCATGCCATCCGGTGTGACCATATCTGCATGGTTCAACACATGGGCTAAATTAGAATCCCAGGAGGCCTCGGTCAACATGTGCACATTGGCCACACAGACCACTTTGCTGAGGCCCTTCTTGGCCCAACCCATCACCACATCGACTTGCTCCTTAAAGGGCAGGGCCGTGACGGGAAATCCGATTACGTTCTGAGCTGGAATGTAGTTAGCGACTGTCATGGGTATGTACCAAAACCACAGAAGAAGAACTGACTGGATTCTGAAGGATATTTCAGGGAGTGCTTATGAGATAGGAACTTACAAGGCTCAGCTACTGAAATATAAAACGAACCCTGTTCTATGTTGATAAGAAACACGCTGACCTAAGATTCACCGAGAACGCACTTAAGTAACATTAATGACCCTGTTGCTTAATAGGTTGCTCAGGTTGCCTTACTTTCGAATAGCCTTGGGGGTTTTGGCGGAGCTGATGGGGCTTTACCTATTCCGAGAATAGCGGATCTACCTAGGGATGTCTGTAAAAGTTGGATGAAGTCTTAACCTTGGAATGCGTGAATTACGTAAATAATCAACCTCAAGAAATGTATATTTGATACAGGAAGCCCTATCCGTGGGGTTTGGACTCGGGGACAAGTAGAATCACGGTAAGGCCGATCGAATCTTTCTTTGAGATAATTTTCTAGCTATGGAATCAGGGAAAATACCGACGTATTCAGGCTTTTCCTGCTCCTCAAACCAAACAATGCCAACCTAGCTTCGAAATGCCATCGGTTCTGGACCCATGCTAGACCAGACAATGGCACTCTAAGGATCCGAGGCATGGCCATGGTGTTGCTTTAAAGCAATCGGGCGGCCTGGGGGGCCAAGGCCGCTAAATCGATCGCCCCCAACCGCACAAAGGCCCGATCGATCGCCCCTTTCCCCCGTAACATACCGATACTGGCTCCGGGACAAATCCAACTCAGTGTTTCTACAGAAAAGCGATCGCGCAAGCATTGGACAGAGCGCAGTTGCCTGGGCCAGTGGAAGGTTTTGGCAATCCGCAGGGGAGCGGGATTCCCGGCGCGATCGCCCAACAAATGCCGCCCCGTAAACAACATGCCACCATGGCCCGCGTAGTAGACACAGGCGGATCCGGGGGAATGGCCCGGTGTCCAGATCACTTCACAGCCCAGGGCAAGGGTTTTGTTGTGATGGAAGGTCTGACAATCCACCTCCGGCAGCAGATAGGCCTCCTGCTCCTGGACCACCAAGACACAGCCAAGCTGCTGGGCCATCTTGGCCACCTGCTTCCCAAACCCCCCGCGATGGGTCATCACCCATTGTTTGACACCGCCGCGATTGTCCAGGAACTGCAAATTCTCTTCGTTCCAAGCGGGGGCATCAATCAAAATATTGTGCTGGGCGAGGAAATAGGCCGTGCCGCCGAGGGTCTCTCGGTTGGGGGGGAAGGCATAGACGGAGGTGGTTGGATCGCCC
The DNA here is from genome assembly GCA_012031975.1 of Alkalinema sp. RU_4_3. Taxonomy (GTDB): domain Bacteria; phylum Cyanobacteriota; class Cyanobacteriia; order Leptolyngbyales; family Leptolyngbyaceae; genus JAAUSA01. Next base: position 37,242 of record JAAUSA010000011.1, read on the forward strand.
CCTTCGAGAACGGAACGCGGGAGTTTTGGCGGTGAGGCGTATTGCTGCACGGGCGAAACCCTATATTGGACAAGCTTAGACGTTGCTGATAGATGTTGCTGATCATTGTGACAGATTCGGTTCCCTCTCGGGGCAACCTGTTGTTTGGATAGTCCCCCCCTCCTTCATGGCTTCTTTTTGGTTTTTTCTATTGCTGGCGGTTTCTAGCTGGCTGACCTATGTGGTGATTGAGCGGCAGGTGAAGACCCTGACCCGGACACCGATCTGGATGCTTTGGCTGGTCCTGATGCTGCCCGTCTTCAGTATGACCCTCTGGATGTTGGGGGGCGGCGATCGGCGGGCCTTGCCGCTGTTTTTCTTCGTGTTTGTGGCCAGTTTTGTGGGCTATGTGGCGCTGATTCAGAAAGGCCGGATTGCCTCGCCCGATCGCAGCCTGGAGGAAGTCCTGCCCCTCGATTTACCGAGCGATCCCCCGCCACCCGACCGATCAATGAAGAAGAGGAACAGCAGCTCCGCGATTGCTTCCCCTGGGGCATCTACCACCTGAACCGCCTAGAATTTCGCCCCCAGGCGGTGATCTGCACGGGTCAGCTACGGACGGAGCCCGAGGCTGCCTACAAAACGATTCAGTCCAATGTGCGCCAGATCTTCGGCGATCGATTCCTGGTTCTCTTCCAAGAAGGGACGCCCGGTAAACCCGTGTTTGTCATGGTGGCCAATCCCCAGTTGACCCCCGAGGGGCAGTTACTCGATCGCGCGCCTGATAAGCCCCTGATCGGCTTGATTCTGGCGGGTCTGAGTTTTATCAGTGCGACCTGGGCAGGCTGCGAGATCCTGCGCCAAACCCTAAAACCGACCCAGATTATCTGGACCGATGGGATCAGCTATGCCTGTGCCTGGATGGGATTTTTTCTCGTGCGGGAATTGGGGCATTATTTCATGGCCAAGCGCTATAGGCTACCCGTCACCCTGCCCTACTTCTTTCCCTTTCCCCCGGTGGCCCCCTTCCCCCCGATTGGCACCCTCGGGGCCTATACGCGTCTGCTGGCCCCCATGCCCAGCCGCAAGGCTCTCTTCGATATTCGGGCGATCGGTTCCCTGGGCGGCATGGCCCTGGCCATCGGGCTACTCGCCTGGGGCCTGGCCCATTCGACCGTAGTACTGGAGAGCGATCGCGCCACCATCTTCGATTTTGAGGGGCTGAAGCCGAAGTACTCGCTGCTGTTGGCCCTGCTGACGAAGGTGGCACTCGGCACACAGATTGGGGCAAAGCAGGCGATCGCCCTCCATCCCGTGGCCTTTGCGGGCTGGTTGGGGGTGCTGTTCAGTGCGTTTAATTTGATGCCGATCGGCACGCTCGATGGGGGGCGACTGGTCCATGCGGTTTACGGCCAGCGGACCGGGGCGATGATTGGCAATGTGGCGCGGCTGTTGCTGCTGCTGCTGTCCCTGGCCCAGATGCATCTGGTGCTCTGGGCGGTGTTGTTGTTCTTTCTACCGACGATGGATGAGCCTGCCCTCAACGATGTGACCGAGGTCAATGGGGTCCGGGATATGATTTGTTTAGTGGCGCTGGTGCTGGTGATGCTGGTGATTTTGCCCGCACCGCCCTCGCTGTTGGTTGCTTTGGGTATGGGTTAGGAATGAATTATCAAGGGAACTTTCAACGCTTAGAGGGGGCCTTGCTGCGATCGCTGCACCTCTATGGCAATCTTCTCGACGACGAGGTGGGCGAGGCTTTTTTACGGCTCCAGGAGGCCCTGGTGACGCGCGATCGCTCCGCCTTGGTCGAGGCCTATGGCCTGTGGTTTGCTGCCCTGGGCGATCGATCCATGGCTGGCAGGAACATCTGCTCCAGCGTTTGGTCGAGGCCGACAACAGCTTTAGCCGCGCCGCCGCCCAGTCGAGGATCGCCATGCCCATCGCCATGGCCGCTGGGCGGGACCTACAGGTGTTGCAGCAGCTCTATGACTACGATGTGGAGGCTATAGCGGCGGATGTCAACCAACAGGCCAATCTCACGGTGCCCTTGGTGCCCTGGGTGAATTGGTCGAGCGATCTAGGTCCCCTCCAATCACTCCGCCAAGCCTTCGAGGGCAGTGAAGACTGGACCGAAGCCATGCCAACCCTGGTGGAACTCTATCGCCAGCGGGGCGTGGGGCGCTTTGGCAACTATTGGGCCTTTCGGTGGCAGCAGGGACAACTGGTGGGGTTGGCCCATCCTGACCCTGTGGCCCTTCAGGACTTGGTCGGCTACGAATGGCAGCAGCAGGCCCTGGTGAAAAATACCGAGTCCCTGCTCAACGGTCACAGCGCCCTGAATGTGCTGCTCTACGGCAGTCGCGGCACGGGCAAATCCTCCCTGGTCAAAGGTCTGCTGAGCCGCTACGGTCCCCAGGGGTTGCGCCTGGTAGAAATTGCCAAGGCTGATTTGCAGGATCTCCCCCTAGTGGTCGAACAGGTGCGCTCCATCCCCCAGAAGTTCATCTTCTTCGTCGATGACCTCTCCTTTGAAGCCGACGAGGAGCAGTTCAAGGCCCTCAAGGTGGTCCTTGAAGGCAGCATTACTGCTCGGCCTAGCAATGTTGTGGTCTACGCCACTTCCAACCGACGGCATTTAATCCGAGAATATTTCAGCGATCGCCCCGCCCCCCGAGATCAGGACGAACTCTTCAATTGGGACACGGTCCAGGAGAAACTCTCCTTTAGCGATCGCTTCGGTCTCACCCTGACCTTTGAGCCCACGGACCAGGACACCTATCTGAAAATCGTGTCTCACCTGGCCCAGGCCCAGGATATCCACCTCGACCCAGACCAACTCAAATTCCGCGCCCTACAATGGGCCACCCAGCAGAACGGGCGATCGGGTCGCACGGCCCGCCAGTTTATCGACTTCCTGACCGGAGAACAGCCAGCATGACTACCTTTCACTACGATCGCACCATCCGTTTCAATGATACCGACGGCGCAGGGGTTGTGTACTTCGCGAACCTGATGTCCATCTGCCACGAAGCCTACGAAGCTTCCTTGGTGGCTGCTGGTATTGACATGCCTGCTTACTTCCGAGGTCATCCGGTGGCGGTGCCGATTACCCATAGCTCGATCGATTTCCGTCGCCCGCTTAAATGCGGCGATCCCCTACAGATCGAGCTTCAGATCAGCATTTTGGATGAGAGTCGGTTTGCGATTGACTATCACCTGACCCGCAACAGCGAGGAGATCGCGACGGGGCGGACGGAGCATGTGTCGATCGATAGCGATAGTCAAACGAAGGTGCCGTTTCCGCTGGATTTACGGCTGTGGCTGCATTTTCATGATGTTGATTGTTAGTTACAACAACCCCAAGGCATGCAGTGGACCCCACCCAGTTACGACCTCAAATACAACGGCGAGCAACCCTAACATTGCGAGTCGGCCATTCCAAATCTCTGCGGAGCTGGTCATGCCCCATTCCCATTTTTCCTGGGGGTAGAGCTTCGTGTTCTCGACTAGCGCCACAGTGTCAGCAAAGGTGATGGGGCGATCGCCCTGGGCCTTCACCACCAAGTCCACGAGGGCTTGAATAAATTCAGGATTGGTGTCGGGGGCAGGCACCCGCGCAAACACCTCGATCCCGGCGGCTTCGGCGATCTCCCGATATTCAATGTCGATCTCTTCTAGGGTCTCAATATGCTCTGAGACAAAACTAATCGGCACCACCACCAATTCCTTGACCCCCTTTTCAGCCAGCTCTTCGATCGCCACATCGGTGTAGGGCTGCAACCATTCCACAGGACCCACCCGACTCTGGTAAGCGAGGGTGTAGGGGTTCGATCGCCCCAGGGTCTTCATGATCCCTGCCGTACAGGCTTCCATCTCTTTTTGGTAGGGATCGCCTGCTTCTTCCACATAACTCACGGGTACGCCATGGGCACTGAAAAACACATGGGCCTGTTCGGGGTTGGGGGTTTCATCAATCTTGCGTCCGATCAAACCCGCCATCGACTGCATATAGGCCGGGAACGTACCCCAGGAGGGCACCACCGTATATTTAATCTTCTGCAACTCCGGATCCGCTTCCCACATCCGCTCTAGCACCCGGAAGCTGGACCCGCTCGTGCTGATCGAAAACTGCGGATATAGCGGCAGAATCACCAGTTCTTCGATCTGATCGCGCTTAATCTGGGCCACCGCTTCTTCGGTGAACGGATGCCAATAGCGCATGCCCACATAGACCGTCGCATCCTGGCCGAGGGCACGCAGTTTCTCCTGGACCGCCAGTGCCTGGGCTTCTGTAATCCGCCGCAGGGGCGATCCACCGCCAATCTTCTTGTAGTTATTCTGGGACTTCTTCGCCCGCAGGGTCGAAATAAACCAGGCCAAGGGCGCCTGGAGCAAAGGCGAAGGCAACCGAATAATTTCCGGATCCGCAAACAGGTTATATAAAAAGGGTCGGACATCTTCCAGCTTGTCCGGTCCACCCAAATTCAAAAGTAAAACCCCTAGTCGGCCCATGATTGAAAATCCTTATATTTTTCGGCAATCTTTCTTTAGATTACTTTAACAACATTACTGCCTCCCTCGACCGATCGCCCCACCCGTCTTCCAAAGAAAATTATTTCCATGACCGATGCCGATCTACTCGCCCTCGATGGCAAAATCCTCAGCTTGAATCAAAAATTTAAAGCCGCTGGCCTGGGTCTCCAGATCGAGCGCCGGGGCGCCAAACTCAACCTACGCGGCACCTTCCCGCCAAAACCGGGATCCGATCGCCTCCGCCCCTCCCAGCAGCGCCTCAGCCTTGCCTACCCCGCCACCGCCGCTGGGCTCAAACAAACCGAACAGCAGGTCAAAATCATCGCCGCCCAGCTGATCCAGCACAGCTTCGACTGGCAGGAATACCTGCCCCACCAGGGTGGCAAACGCCTCAGCCAAATGGAGCTAGCCGAACAAATCCAAGCCTTCCAGCAGGCGTTTAAAAACCACCCCGATCGCGCCCTCAACCCCGCATCCACCATCACTACCTGGTCCGCCGCCTACGAACCCTACCTGAAAAACTCCTCACCACCACAGCGCAAAACCCCCAACTCACCCTGACAGAGAGCCTGTACAAAGCGATCGATCAAATCCCCCGCCAGGCGAGGAGCCGCCAACTCTGCTGTACCGCCCTGAACGCCTTTGCCCAATTCATTAAGCTCGATCTCCCCGAACCCATCAAGGAGCGCTACGGCACCTACAACAACAGCGTGACGAAGGTGCGCGATCTGCCCACGGACAGCGCGATCGTCGAGCAATGGGAACGCATACCCAACCCAAGCTGGCAATTCGTCTACGCGATCATGGCCGCCTACGGTCTGCGCAACCACGAAGTCTTCTTTTGCAACTATGACGCCCTCCGCCAGGGCGACAGCCGGATCGATGTCCTCTCCACCACCAAAACAGGCAGCCATGAGGTCTGGCCCTTTCAGCCTGAATGGGTCGAACAGTTCAATCTGCGCCAAATCCAGTTGCCGGAGATTAACTGCGATCTGACCACCACCACCTTGCAGCGGGTGGGCCAGCGGGTCACGGCCCAGTTTCGCCGTTATGGCATTCCCTTTTCGCCCTACGACCTGCGCCATGCCTGGGCCGTGCGGACAATTCACTTTGGACTGCCCGATACGGTGGCGGCCAAGATGATGGGGCATTCCACGGCCATTCACAGTCGCACCTACCACCAGTGGATGACCCGGCGCGATCAGGAGCAGGCGGTGGCAGCGGCGTTAGCGCGGCATCAGGTCGGCAAGGAATAACCTAAGGCCGTTTTCACCTTGACTAGGGTTGTATTGGCGACTTCGGTGGCTTTTTCGCGGCCATCGCGCAGTACGGTTTCGAGGTAGCCCGGATCGCCCATGATCTCGGCATACTTCGTTTGAATCGGCTTGAGGGCTTCGATCGCCGTCTCCGTCATCAAGGGTTTGAACTGGCCCCAGCCCATGTCCTGACATTCTAAGGCGACCGTCTCCTTGGGTTTACCTGAAAGCAAGCTGTAGAGGGTGAGCAGGTTGTGGCATTCGGGGCGATCGCGGTTGTCGAATTCCAGGCCCTTGATCGGGTCGGTTTTACATTTTTTGATTTTTTGGGCGATGGTGTCGGGGGGGTCAAGCAGGTTGAGGCGGCTGAGTTCCGAGGGGTCAGATTTGGACATTTTGCGGGTGCCATCGGCCAGGCTCATGACGCGGGCGCCCTCTTTGCGAATCATTGGGTTGGGGCATTTGAGCACCGACTCACCTTTGCCGTAGAGGTGATTGAAGCGGTTGGCGATGTCGCGGGTTAGTTCCAGGTGCTGCTTTTGATCTTCGCCGACGGGGACCTGGTCTGCCTCATACAGCAAAATATCCGCTGCCATAAGCACCGGATAGTCAAGGAGGCCCACCCCCACGTCTTCGCCCTGTTTAATGGCTTTCTCTTTGAACTGAATCATGCGCTCCAACCAGTTGAGCGGGGTGATGCAGTTGAGCAGCCAGGCCAGTTCGCTATGGGCGGGGACGTGGGATTGGATAAAAATAGTTGAACAATTCAGGTCCACGCCGCAGGCCAAATACAGGGCCGCAATGGCGCTGGTGTCCTGGGCCAGGGTCGCCGGGTTGTGGGGCACGGTGATCGCATGGAGATCGACCACACAGAAGAAATTATCGTACTGGCCCTGACCATCTACCCAGGTTTTGATTGCGCCGAGGTAGTTGCCTAGATGGAGATTACCTGTGGGCTGGACGCCGGATAGAACGCGCTTTTTAGACATAGGGCAGAACGGGAGTTTTACAGATTGTAAAGGCTCTTTATTCTACCGAGTTCTGTGCCAGTTGGGTTGTTCGGTATGGGCTGATCTAGTCGCTGCGCTTGGCCTGGGCTTCGCGCTCTAGGCAGCGTTCCAGGAATTCAATCTGGTGCAGGCGCCAGAAGCGGCCTGGGCTGAGTACGGGCTGGTAATCGGTCTCGAATAGCGGCTGGTTCAGGAACTTCCAGACAGGGAAACGGAGAAGTTGAGACATGACGATTTTGAGAGCGTAGGGTTTTTTCGGCGATCGCGTCAGACCCCTGACGGGCCTACTTTCTCAAGATGCCCCTCCCACGACGACGTTTCATAGTGGGGATTGCGGATTTTGTGGTTGGCGATGGTGGCTGTATGCCTGTATTTACTGGGACGACAGGCGCGAGGATTGGGCTTTGTGGCTTAGGTGGGCGCGTTGTCGGGGGAGGCCTTGTCGAATTGTTCCTGGATGCGATCGAGTTCGAGGTCCGTGAAGTAGTCGATGGCCCAGTTGGCCCAGCGTTGCATCATGTGGAAGGGGTAGGTGTTGGCGATGCCGACGACCGATATGCCCGCGCGTTTGGCGGCGGTCAGGCCTGCGATGGTGTCTTCGATGGCCAGGCAGTCCTGGGGCTGGAGGTTGAGTTCGGGGAAGGCGGTTTTGAGGCGCTCGATGCCGAGGAGGTAGCCGTCGGGTTCGGGTTTGCTGGTGGTGATGTCGTCGCCAGCGACGATGACGCTGAATAGGTTACGGATGTTGAGGCGATCGAGCACAACCTCGATTTCGGCGGTGAGGGCGCCGCTGACAACGGCCAGTTTGCACTGAAGACCTTGGAGTTTGAAAATCAGATCTTCAAGTCCTGGGTAGGTGGGGAGTTTTTCTAGGGTTTCGAGTTCGCGGAAGTAGGCGCGGGCCTTGCGGTTGATCAGGTCCTGGAGGTAGGTTTCGGTGACGAAGCGGCCCCGCGATTCGAAGAGGTCCTTGAGGGCCATGCGATCGCTGCGACCGACGCAGTAGCGCGCGAAATCCGTGGCGTTGGGGCGAATGTTTTCTTCCAGGAGGAGTTGTTCAATTAGTCTTTCGTGGGTTTTTTCGTCGTTGATGATGACGCCGTTGAAGTCGAAGAGGACGGCTTTAAGCATATTGGGGTTTTGTAGGGGGCGCTATGTCGATTATACCAGCGGTACCAAGTCCGTAGTTTTTCCGGCGGGATGCCCAGGTGGTAGCCCAGGATCATGATTTGGTTGAGTAGGGTGGTGCGGAGGATGCCGAGCGTTTGCCAGCGGCGGGGGTGGGTTTTGACCGGAGTAGGAATGATGGCAATCCGACCCAGGCGTTTGAGGTTGTTAATCAACTGGTAGTCCTCCATGATCGCCAGGTCGGGGTAACCACCGATCGCGCCAAAGGTCTCTCGCCTCAAGAAGATGCCCTGATCGCCATAGGGAAGCTGGAGGAGACGCGATCGCAGTTTTACCCCCCATTCAACGAAACGCAGGGAAACCTCGGGGGCGTTGATGGTCAGATCGAAGGCTCCAGCGATCGTCTGGGGTTGGGCGATCGTGGTTTCGATCAATTCGTAGTAACCAGGGGGCAGCAGCGTATCACCATGGAGAAACAGCAGGATCTCGTTTTGGGCCATTTGAGCCCCGAGATTCATCTGTCGGGCACGGCCTGGGGCGCTGTGGAGGAGTTTTGCACCCCAGGATTGGGCAATGGCACAGGTGTCGTCCTGGCTGCCGCCGTCTACGACGAGGACTTCGATGTTTGCGTCCGTACCAGCGATCGCCCCCAAGGTTTGGTCCAGAACGGCGGCTTCGTTGAGGGTGGGGATGACGATCGAGAGACTCATAGCAAATGCTGTGGCAGGTATGGCAGGTCCTCGGGCCGATCGATGTCCGGCAGTTCTGGCAACAGATGGATACGGAGGTTGAGGGATTGAGCGATCGCTAGGGTTTGGTTCAGTACCTGGTCGGTGCTCCAGGCAATCTGGTCAAACAGCTCTGGCACCACCCGCCGCAATCCAATTAAGTAATAGCCCCCATCGAGGGCCGGACCCAACACCAAGTCGTAGGTTGAGAGCGCCTCAAAGGTTTGCGTCAGGAGCTGGGTATCAATGCCGGGACAATCGGTACCGATAATCACGGCCCCAGTCCCTGCATTATCCCAAAACGCCCCGAGCATCTTCGCCCCCAAGTCTCCATCGGCCTGGGCCTGGTAACATAGATCCTCCCCCAGCCAATCCCGGAGTTCGCGCGCCTCCCCATTAGCGTAGTAGATGGCGATCGGCGTTTCCAAGCCTCGGGCCTGCCGCAGGCTATGTTCAGTCATGGCAATCTGCAACCGAGCCGCCCCCTCCGGCCCCAGGGCTGGAATCAAACGGGTTTTGGCCTGCCCCGCCCGTGGGTAGCGCGTGAAAATAATCAGCATCCTAACTGGCAGCGGCAGCTTCCTCGGCGGCGACAGCCGTGGCGAGGCTGAATTCGCGGAAATACATGGCCTGCTGCTCAATTCGACAGGCGATGCGATCGCATACCATCGTACAGAGCTGGAAGCTTAGCTCATCGGCCACACTGTAGTAGGCGAGTGTACCTTGGGTACGGCGGGTCAGAATGCCCGCTTGCAGCATCACCTTGAGGTGCTTTGACACATTGGCTTGGCTGGTATCCATCACCTCCACCAAGTCCTGAACACATTTCTCCCCATCACGCAGGAGATTTAAGATCCGCAGTCGGGTCGGCTCGCCCAGCACACTAAAGTAGCTGGCCACCTGTTGGACCACTTCCGGCGGAACGTCAACGATTGTTCCAGTTTCCATATTGGGAATTTATTGCACCGCACAAGTCGGGGAATAGAACGATTTCAGTAGTTCAGGTCGATAGAGCAATCAATGAACTCATCCGGGGATCCCTATCTCCAAATCGAGAAATAGTCTGAGTCCATTATGCTCTATTACCCAGAAGTGATGAAAGTCCCTCGGGCAAAAGTCTACCCCTAGATAGATTTTTCCTAGGCCGGGTTGACCCGCATCAGGGGCTGGCCATACTCGATGGGCTGACCGTTCTGGACCAGAATCTCGATCACCTCACCGCTGACCTCAGCTTCTATTTCATTCATGATCTTCATGGCCTCAATGATGCAGACCACCTGACCCTTGCGCACTTTCATGCCAATTTCCACAAAGGGCGATTCATCGGGGCCGGGGGCGCTGTAGAAGGTGCCGACGATCGGCGAGGGCACATCAATATACTTGTCCAGGCTGGGGGCCGAGGTGCTGGGGATCACCTCCGTGGGAAGCGCCGGGGCGGCCGCGATCGCGCCTGCGGGGCCGCCGCCTGGAGCACCAGTGGCCGGACGGC
>JAAUSA010000138.1 GCA_012031975.1 Alkalinema sp. RU_4_3
AACCACAAGCTGGGAAGGGAGTTGCTTCAGTTTGACGGGCTGATTTGTGATGCCTGAAAAAGTTGCACATCGCCTACCAGAAGTGAAAATTCAGTTGCAGGACACCATATCTAGGGTATTCCGCATTCTGACCACGGGAGATCCGGTAGAGCCGGAAATTTACCAACTCCCCGCTTTGCCAACAGACAGTCCTCAAAGCTAAAAGCCTCATCATCTAGGAAACTCGCGATCGCCATTTCGATCGCCGCCTCGATCGGGCACTCCAGTTCGATCGCCTTCTCCTCCAACGCCACCCGCACATAATCCGGCAAATGCCCCAGCAAAGATCGAATCGCCTCAGCCGACAGATGTTGGTTAGGAATAGTCTGAATCATAGTTCTCTTGGGATCTTCACGTTATAGGGTGGATGAGTCGCCTGGAGAATCAACGTCTCTAACTCATATGATAAGCCAGGTCGCTGCCATTGGTTAATCGTCACAAACGCAATCCTGACATCATCGGGATCATAGCGATCGAGCCAGCCCCACAGAAAAGCCTTATGCCCACCCCTCAAGCGATCGCGCAGATTCTTCGCCTTCCCAATATATAGAAGCTCCTCCGTCCGGTGCCGAAACGCATACAAACCCACTCTTCCAGGAACATGCTCAAACTCCCGACTCAACGGTTGACAATCCTCAAAAGGCGTAAACGCAAGGCGATCGAGAATGGCACGAGCTTCTTGTTGCAGCGAATCAGTCATCAGGTAGCAGGTGTCTATGGCATAGGGAACCACTCAATTCTAAAGCTAATGATGATGCATCCAGTGGCGAAGCGCCCCCTAGTGCGTAGGAACTAATTATTGCAGTATGTGTCCCTGAAGCAATGGTTGAGAAGCAGCGAATCAACCCTCAGAACCAATAGTCACTTACTGGGCAACATGGCGATCGCCATAGGATCCACCTTGATGGGAGTAAGTCACTTGATGGGGTGCGATCGGCACCAGTATTTGCGATCCATTATTATCCGACAACAAAGTATTTCATAGGACTGTGGTTCTTTAGCACTACTTCTGGCGGCATATTTCCCTGGGGAGATTGCGGATTATCGCTTTCCCCAGGGATAATTTTTGTGTCACAATGAGGTTGACCTGAAATGACAAATATGCTTATGAAACGTAAACTGACAAGTAGTGTATGGCAGGAAGAGGGTTGGTTTGTGGCTCAGTGTCTTGAGGTAGATGTGGCGAGTCAGGGAGAGACGGTGGAGGAGGCACTATCGAATCTACAAGAGGCTTTGGAACTCCATTTTGAGCTGCCTTGTGCGACGGTGCTTCCGGTGATGCAAACTTTGGAAGTGGAAGTTGCGGCATGAAACCGTTACCCTATCGTGAGGTCCAGCGCAAACTAGAGCAGGCAGGGTTTGTTGAGGTGAGTCAGAAGGGTAGCCATGTCAAGTTTGTGAGGGAGTTTGAGGATGAGGTTTGGACGGTGATTGTGCCTTGTCATCGTGAGGTGAGTCCAGGTACGCTCCGAAGTATTCTGCGTCAATCTGGTTTATCGGTGGATGTTTTCGACGATTTGTAAGGAATCTTTCAATCTTGGAGTTTGAAGGCCGCATGCCTGCTTGATTTCAGCCCTGACACAAAATCCTTGACAAACCCAAGAACTTCTAGGCAAATCATACTGGGAAGCCACACGCCGCTGTACTTCTTCCAAATGCCAATTAGTATCATCGAACATTTCTTTCCCAAACACCTCCACATAACAATCGATCGCCGACTTCACATCCGCCAAAGCCTCATCATAGGTATCACCCTGCCCCACGATCACACCTGTCAACCCAATCGGATAAGCCACATATCCATCCGGGTGCTTCTCAATCACGATTTTGACCTGTTTCATTAATGCCTCGCAACACTTCGTAGCAAAGAACCATAGCTTATTCTACAACGCCCAACCCACCGATCGCCCACTACAATACAACACAGACACCCATCCCACCCCGACCCATGCGAGCCCGACTCACCCTCCTCGAACAATACTCAACCTTCCTGGAACTAGACAACGATCGCCCCAACCGTTGGATCACCGAGCCCCGCCTCCAACGCAGCATGGAAAAACTAATCAGCCAAAACGACAGCGATCGCTTCTGGAGCCTCTACTGGCACCGCCTCTGGCAAAGCAACCCCACCGCCCGCCTCCCGATCGGCCACCTCACCGCCTACCTCCAAGAAACCTGCTACTGGGCCGCCTCCCGCACCGCAACCCAATTCAGCAATACCCAACAAACCCTCTCCGACTGCTTCCAAATCGCCATCATCGCCGTACCCAAAGCCCTGCGGGGATTCAACCCCGACCAAGGCTTCAACCTCACCAACTACGCCAGCGCCATCTTTAGCTCCAGCCTGCGCGATCGCCTCCGCCAACAGCAAGAAGTAGACATCTGCACCAACTGGTCACTCCTGCGCAAACTCAGCCAAAAACGGCTCACCGAAGCCCTCCAAGCCCGAGGCCTCGACAGCAAAACCATCGACACCTACCTCCTCACCTGGACCTGCTTCAAACAACAATACCAACCCACCACAGCTCAAGGCAGCCGCAAACTCGAACGCCCCGACGAAGCCACCTGGAACGCGATCGCATCCAATTCAATTTGGAACATCGCCAAATCCCCCACGCCACCCCCACCCAACTCGAAGCCTGGCTCAATACCTGCGTCAAAGCCGCCCGCCAATACCTCACCCCCGACCTGGTCTCCATCAACGCCCCCAAGCCAGGACAAGAAACCCGCGAATGGCTCGATGACGTCGCCGACCTTTCAGGCAGCGAATCCCTGCTCTCCGAGATGATCGTCCAGGAAGAAGTGCAGGAAAGGCGCGATCGCCAAACCGAAGTTTCGCAAGTACTCGCCGACGCGATCGCCACCACCGACCCTGAGATTCAGCAGATCCTCCAGCTCTACTACGCCCAACAGCTCACCCAGCAGGAAATCGCCGCCCAACTCAACATCAAGCAATACACCATATCTCGCCGCCTCACCCGCGCCAAGGAAATCCTGGCGAAACACCTCGCCCAATGGAGCCGCGACAGTTTGCATATTGACCTCACCCCCGCCCTACTAGAGAACATGAGCACCGTCCTTGAAGACTGGCTCCAACAAACCTACCAAGCCAACTAACCCTTTGACCCTTTAGACCTTTGGAAACCCGCCATGATCCTCGCCCATCTGCCAACCACCCCTGAAACCCTCTGGGAGCAAACCCCTAACCGCCTAAACAACCGAGACCGCTGGCAAGCCTACCTCGGGAAACTGGCCCTTGATGGCGTCATGGGCCTCCTGCAAGAAAACCGCCAAGTGCGCCCTAGTTTCCCCTCCGCCAGCACCCTGGAATTGAGCCACTTGACAGAAGCCGTCGCGATCGAAGTTTCCAACCTACGCCTAGTCCTCATCCAGAGCGAAACCCTCGACCATGCAGAACTGCGCGTGCCCCAGGAATGGGTAGAACTGCCCAGCCTGGTTGGCGACTATTACCTCGGCATCCAAGTCGAACCCGACGACGCCACCGTCACGATCTGGGGCTACAGCAGCCACCAATTGCTCAAAACCCAAGGGCAACTAAACCTGGGCGATCGCACCTACAGCCTACCCCAGGAAGCCTTAATCAGCGACCTCAACGTCCTCTGGCTAACCCAAACCTTCTGCCCTGAAACCGCTCGGGCCGCTGTGACAGCCCCCGCCCCGATCGCCCCCGCCCAAGCCCAAAACCTGATCGATCGCCTCGCCACAGCCCCAAACCCCCGCCTAGAAATCCCCACCGCCCTCTGGGGTGCCCTGATCGAAAACGGCGGCTGGCGGAAAGAATTGGCCCAGGCCCGCCAGGGAATCGCCCGGCGCACCTCTGTGCTGGAATGGCTACAACAGGGATTGGATAACCTCACCTGGCAGAAACAAACGCTCTCCCTTGGCGGAGCCCGCAGCATAGCCGGGGATTGTCTCGTGCGATCGCTAACCATCAATGACCAAGCCTACAATCTCCGAATTTTCCAAGTCGAAACAGCATGGCGGTTTGAACTGCGGGCGGAAACAGGCGTTTTGCCGACAGGGATGGAACTGCGACTGCTGACGGAGGATTTGCAGGCATTTGAAGGCAATAGCGCGATCGCCCAAGCCGACATAGAAGCCATCTACATCGATGTCACCCTGGAAGCTGGGGAAGGATTGGTCTGGGAAGTCAGCCCGACGCCCGAGGAGTACGATCGCGAAATCCTCTGGTTCTAAAGTTCCACAATCACGGGAGTGTGATCGCTGGGCTGTTCTAGTTTGCGGGGTTCTGGGTCAATGATGCAGCCCTTGGCCCGATCGTAGAGAGCGGGCGTCAAGTAATGGTGATCGATCCGCCAGCCTGCATTGCGGCGGAAGGCCCCCGATCGATAGTCCCACCAGCTATATTGCTCAGACTCGGTGTTAAACTTCCGGAACGCATCCTGCAACCCCAAGGTAAGCACTTCTCGCAATGCATCCCGCTCTACATCCGAAGACATGATATGCGTCGCTCGTTTGGCTGGGTTATGAATATCGATATCCTCTAGGGCAATATTGAAATCACCACAGACAAGCAGATCGGGGGTTTCAGTCAAGAGTTTAGCCAAGTATTCGCGCAGGAGTTTTAGCCAGCGAAGTTTGTAAAAATACTTATCGCTTTCGATTTCGGAGCCATTGGGAACGTAGAGGTTGACCACACGAACCCCGTCGATCACCGCACTGATCACCCGTTTTTGGTCATCAAGATCGCCCACCTGCTGCGCAGACAGGACACCACCAAACCCTAGACGAACATCTTCGAGGGGCGATCGCGCGATCAGGGCCACCCCGTTGTAGCTTTTCTGACCGAAGATATAGACATGGAACCCCAGGCCTTGGAAAGCCGCCAAGGGGAACTGTTCGTCCACGACTTTGGTTTCTTGCAGGGCCAGCAGATCCACGTCAGGGTTGGCCTGAAGCCAGTCCGTGGCATGGACTAGGCGAGTGCGAATTGAGTTGACATTCCAGGTCGCGATCTTCATAACATTCAGGTCAAAAACAAGGGCCGTAATACCTTACCGCAGATTGTCAGTACCCATCCCCCAGACAAGCTAATCTAGTAGGAGTCATTCTGTCGCAACCTTTGAATCCATGCTGACCAGCACCGTCCCTGACCTTTCTACCCTCGCCGCCCAAACCCGCCTCGCCGCCCGCCGTCTGGCCGTGACACCAACAGCCACCCGCGATCGCGCCCTTCTAGCCATCGCCGACGCCCTAGAAGCCAAAGCCGACGAGATCGTAGCGGCCAACCAGGCAGATTGCGAGGCAGCGGCAGCGGATGGTTTGGCGACGGCCTTGCAGGCCAGACTGAAGCTGGATCGATTGAAGCTCAACGGTGCGATCGTCGGTGTCCGGGACGTGGCAAAACTGGCGGACCCGATCGGTGCCCTGCAAATCCATCGCGAACTCGACACAGGCCTAGAACTAAAACGGGTGACCTGTCCCCTAGGTGTGCTGGGTGTGATTTTTGAAGCCAGACCCGATGCGGTCATGCAGATTTCGAGCTTGGCGATCAAGTCGGGGAATGGCGTGATTTTGAAGGGCGGACAGGAGGCCAAGCGATCGTGCCAGGTGCTCGTCCAGGCGATTCAGCAGGGCTTAGAAAATGCGGGCTGCGATCCGGCCTTAGTGCAGCTTTTGACCACAAGGGAGGAAACCATGGCCCTGCTGAAATTAGATCAGTATGTGGATTTAATTATTCCGCGCGGATCGAATTCCTTTGTCCAGTTTGTCCAGGCCAATACGCGAATTCCAGTGCTGGGCCATGCTGATGGGATTTGTCATCTCTATGTGGAGAAGTCGGCGGATTTGGAGAAGGCGATCGCCATCAGCGTCGATTCCAAAACCCATTATCCAGCGGCTTGCAATGCCATAGAAACGCTGCTGGTAGACGCGGCGATCGCCGCGACGTTTTTACCTCAAATAGCGGCGGCACTGCGATCGAAGGGTGTTGAATTACGGGGCGATGGAAAGGCCTGCGCGATCGTGGCAGATATGACACAGGCGACGGAGCTGGACTGGGCGACGGAGTATAGTGATCTGATTTTGGCGGTGCGGGTGGTGGAAGGCTTGGAGGAGGCGATCGCCCATATCACAACCTACGGATCACGGCATACCGAGGGCATTGTGACGGAGGATGGGGCAGTGGCCCAGGAATTCATGGCCCTAGTCGATGCGGCGGGGGTGTTTCATAACTGTTCGACTCGGTTTGCCGATGGGTTTCGGTTTGGGTTCGGAGCAGAGGTCGGCATTAGCACCCAGAAGATGCCACCTCGGGGGCCTGTGGGGCTGGAGGGATTGGTGACCTATAAGTATCAGCTCGTGGGAGATGGCCATGTAGCGGCAAACTATGGCGGGGACAAGGGGCGAGAATATACCCATCGCGATTTGCGCAACGAATGAGTTCTCGATTCCCCATCGGCAAGAGAAAAATGCCTAGCCATTACAATCCTGACAAGTAACGGCTAGGCAAGTAAAAGAAAGGGGTAATTACAGCTTATTTACGCTTGAATGCCTACTATTCTGTGGGCGCAGCGTCTTGTTGCTCCGAACCTGAAGATCGAATCGCCACAATGCGGCCCCCCAACCGATTCATCCGCTGCATGAAATCCCCCATGCGGCTAAACGGCACCTGAATCATCGTCGTACTATTGCGAATTGACGCAACAGCTTGCTCGGTCTCGGGCGTCTGACGCAATCCCTCGACTTCATAGACAAACACGCGATCGCTAGTCATTAACATGATCAATCCTCCTTAAAATCCAGGATTTTGTCGGGGATACCAACGCAATAGCCGCCAGCATCCCCAGGGTTTCATTCCGCCCACTATTATTTAGCAAGCGTCACACTGG
Source organism: Alkalinema sp. RU_4_3 (assembly GCA_012031975.1). Classification (GTDB taxonomy): domain Bacteria; phylum Cyanobacteriota; class Cyanobacteriia; order Leptolyngbyales; family Leptolyngbyaceae; genus JAAUSA01. The sequence continues at coordinate 6,912 of JAAUSA010000138.1, forward strand.
CCACCTTGCCACCCATCTTATTAATCCGCTGCAACGTACTGGTGAGCTGCTCATAGGGCACAACATACTCCGTATTGCTGCGGCGCACCTTCGGATAGCGGGGCAAACTCACCGCCGCTACTTCAATGCGATACAGGCGCGTCGCACCATACATCGCCGGGGCAAACACCGTTCTCGGCATGGTCCCCTGGGCCGAAGCCTGGTAGGCCCAACCCGGCGCACCCGTGCCCGCCATCGACACCACGGTCGAAGCCGCACCCTTGGCTAGATCCACCGCCAACCGGGAAGAAGCCCCCGCCATCTGGGAAGCATCACTGGTGGCATAGCCCCGGTACAGCTTGAACATGCGGGTAAAGCCCACCATCTTCTGCCCCGTCTGGGTGGCAAACCCCCGGTAGTAGGGCACCGTAAAGTCCCCAAAACTCGCGTCATACTCCGCCGAATCGATATAGGAATCGACATCCGCATCGTAGCCCTTGGTCTGGTAGCGATCGAGGTGTTCAATCACCTCAGCCTCATCGTAGGGAGCCCGGCCCAACAGGTGCTTGAAATTCAGCTCGATCACCCGCGTGTGGAAGTGGGGATAGAGGAACTTGGTTTTGTACAGCTCGGATTTGGCCAGGGCTCGGACGAAGTTGCGCACGGACAGTTGCCCATTCACCAGCAGCGATTCCATGGCCGTTAGGCGATCGGCGGCCAAAAGGTGCCCATTGCCCAAGACATGGCGATAGACCGCATTAATCACGGCCTGCGCTTCTTCGTTACTATACTTCGGGCGCAATTCTAAGGGCTCGGTGTCGTCAAAGGCCGCACTGCCCAAACGGGATGCAGCGGTTGTAATTGCCACAGCTATTTCTCCTGATATATTAAACGTTGCCTAAGCCGACGTAATTGAAACAATCCGATTGCCGCGCTGATTCAGCCGTTGCATCGTGGGCGATAGCTGATCGTAGGGCACCAGATATTCACTAATCCCCCGACGAATTTGCGTCGTCCGGTTGCTGGCCGCCTGCGTCACCCGAATCCGATAGAGTTGACCCCGACGACCCCCATGGACCCCGACTAGCTCACCGCCCATGGAATTGGGCCGCAAAGGCATGGCCATATTCAAGCCCAGGCCCTCCGTCAATTGCCCTTTACTATTGCCTTGGGCACGATCGCTCCCCGCATAGCCCCGATAGAGTTCAAACATGCGATTAAAGCCCACCGTGGACTGCCCCAGCGGTGTGCCAAATCCCTTATGGTAGGGAACAGTCATATCCCCAAAGTTGTTTTGATATTCCTCGGATTCCAGGTATGAATCAATTTCTGCCTCGTAGCCTTTTTTCATGTAGAGATTCACATGGTGGGAAATCTCTGCTTGATCCTTGGGCGCACGGCCTAAAAGATGTTTGAAATTAAGCTCAATAAATCGAACTTGGTAATTGGAATAGAGAAACTTTGTGCGATATAGCTCAGACTGGGCGATCGCCGCACAAAATCCCTCACCGTCGTCTGCCCCTGCCGCAACAGGGATTCAGCACTCTTCAGTCGCTCTGACTGCATCACATGTTCATTGCCCAAGACCTGACGATAGGCGGCCGCGATCGTCGCTTGAATATCCGCATCATCGGCATTCGTTCGTAATTCCACCGGGGCCGTTGAGATAAATGGCTCAATCCCCAACTGCCGCGCGGTCATTGAACTGATCATAAAAAAGCTCGCTCCTGGTAAAAAGGCTTTAGAATCCACAGCAACCCCCTGGGAGGCCGTTGTGATATGGCCCCATCCACGGAAGGCTGATCAAATAATGCCGAAAAAACTTGCCCAGAGTCCGATGCGCTAGTCCATACAGTCAGGGTCACATCACTCAAATGACCCTGACGGAACAAACCCCCGCATCAAAACTCTGGGCAGTTACAACAATCCCTAGCTTAGGGCGTTGATGGCATAATCAATGTAGGAATTGGCTTCCACAGCGGGGTCGCCAGTCAAACCATGGTTTGCCTTGACATACTTCAGGGCTTCCACATACCAGCTAGGCGATAGGTCAAAGGCACGGTTGATTTCCGTCACACCAGCGATCAAATAATCATCGATCGGGCCAGTACCACCAGCGATCAAGCAGTAGGTGACCATGCGGATGTAGTAGCCGATGTCACGGACGCACTTTTCCTTACCGCGAGCGGAAGAAGCAAAGTTGCTGCCCTGCATGGAGGTGGTGTAGGGAAACTTCTGGTAGACCGCAGCAGCTGCGCCATCGGCCAGGGACTGGGCCTTGCCGTTCAAGCCCTTAGCGGCTTCTAGGCTCGCAGCAGCTTGACGGAAGCGACCGAAGGCAGACTGCAGCTCCGTGGAACTCAGATAACGACCTTGGGAATCAGCAGCAGATACAGCTTCGGTAAGAGGGGTTTTCATGACTTAAATAAACCTCAGTTAAGAATGTTTCAGACAATGTGTTTGATGGCAATCGTTCAGATGGAGCATTAACCCACAGCGGAAGCTGCGCGATCGAAGTAAGCACCCAATTCAGCCATCAAAGAGCTGCAATCCCCTTGGGTGACACCGTTGCGATCGTTGGCGAGGGCAATGGCTGCATCCTTCATTTTGCGGATGGCTTCAGCCACAGAACCACCGGGCACGCCGAGGGCCAAATAGGTTTCGCGTAGGCCGTTGAGGCAGCGATCGTCGAGCACACTACCGTCGCCAGTGAAGATGGCATAGGTGACGTAGCGAAGCACGATATCCATGTCCCGCAGGCAAGCGGCCATCCGACGATGGGTGTAAGCATTCCCGCCCGGTGCGATCAACTGAGGCTGATCGTCAAACAAGGAACGTGCTGCATTCGTTACGATTGCGGAGGCATTACCCGTAATCCGGTTAACAACATCCAAGCGCTTCGGGCCGTCCTTGACCATTTGCAGCAAAGCATCAATTTGCCCAGCATTGACGTATTCGCCGCGTGCATCGGCCTGAGAAACCACTTTTGTGAATGCATCTAACATGCGGTTAATCTCCCTGTTTAAAGGATGAAGTGTTAAACCTGGCTAAATCCCAGATGATCTTAAAAATGCTGAATCGCCTGACGGAAAAGATTCCAGCGTTAAAGAATGATGAGCCTAGAGCACCTAAAGATGTCTAGCGACCTAGGCTCAACCTGTTAATTAACCATTGATTTCATTGAACCAGTTTGGTTGTGCAAAATCTGTGCAGCTCCAATTGATTCTGTGTATCGTTTTACAAACTCTTTTTGGATTATGTGCAGACCCAACCCCTAGGCCGCGCAATCGAACAGCATCGTGCTCATATAGCGCTCTGTCCAGTCTAGTCCAAAGGATTTTTCCAGCACCCGACGGGTCTTGTCATTCTCCTGTTGGCGGCGGCAGTAATATTTCTGGCCCGCTAAGATTAAGGAACGTTCATGAAGAGATGTAACGGGCGACGTTTGAGTCGCGATCATGCAATGGATCTTTAAGACCTCCTGGACCCGTTGGAGAAAAGCCTCCTCTTCCTGGGGATTCGTCGGGCGCACGAAGGTGCAGTACTGGGAGAAGATATCCCCCCAGACGGGCAGATCGCGCGGCTGGGAGAAGTCGAGGTCCGTCAGTTGGGACAGGCCGAGGTGGTAGGTGGCGGGCAGACTGCGATGGTCTTCGACCGACCGGAGGTCATCAGCCTGAATCGGCGACAGATCCACGATCGCCGCACTAATTTGGCCCTTAGCGCCCACAATGTCGGTGCCAAACATCGGCAAGGGATATTCCGCCCTTGGGAACATCACACAGTGGAGAATATCTAAGCCATTGCCCACCTGGGCCAGTTCCAGGTGGAGCTTGCGGAACTGGGGGGTTTGGTAGCAGTGGTTTTCGATCACCAGGGTTTCCCCTTCTAGGTGATTTTCGATATAGCCCAGGTCCGCTGGGATTTCGTAGGGGGAGAGTTCTAAGGTTTGCTGCCAGGTGGTTTCGATCACATTGGCTAATTTGCGGATCAGCGGATGTTGCCGTTCTCGCAGGGAAGAGGCTTGCAAGCTGTTCATCTGGATCACTCTATAGAGAAGGACTTTCCCTAGAGTGACCGATCGCCTGTGCAAAATGCGTGCAGCTAAAGCTTTCAGAAAAGTTCTAGCTCATTCTAGAGGCTCTGTAGATCGCATTTACTAAAGATAGAGACATAAGGGATACCTACAAATTTACCCCTCACAGTCGATTCTGAGAGGGGTAAATTTGGGTTTAGCGCTTTCGTTTCTTATTCTCTTTATCACCAGCTTGGATAGTCTCCATGTAAAGATCTGAGAGTTGCTGATCTGTCATGCCATCGTATCGCTCATCATATTCCCGATCCATTTCATTAAGACCATCAGATTGGCACAATGGTCACATCCCATTTCGGTAGAGTCTCCGATCGTTGCCAGAATGGGAGAAACGGTTTAAGTTCGAGCTTGGACAGCTTAACGCCCTTCTCATAGACGGTTTCTACTCAATGGACTATTGGGTGGAGTCCATTCCACGTCATATTGCTAGCCCAGTTTACAACGGTGTCGATCGAATCAAGAACAGTACCATTCCAAAAGTTTTCGCGGATAGTAAACAAGTCGTATACGTAGCCCAGATATCCGTGAGAATTCCACCAGGCGCTTAATGAACTGGGTACGGTTACTGCGATTCGCGGGTCCTCCATCGAGATCAATTACCAATTCCTTAATATGCATTGTCTTTTGTGTTTTTTTGGCGATAGCTCAATCGATTCAGGACTGTGCCCATCATCTGGCGACTGGGTAATTCAGCATCGCTGTAATTAAAGCTAAAAGCACTGCACGCGCACTGATGCAGCTGTAGATCAAGGTCGATTTCAACTTTGGATCTGCCTGAGTCTGAGGCTCGACCAAGGACCGAATATCAGCCTCTAAGTTCGGCAACACCGCTTCACTTTTGGAGTTCAAGACTGCTTCGGGTCAGGGCAAGCCCAAAACCTTCAAAAGTATCCTCAGCGATGCCGAATTAACCATTGACGAAGTCATTGAGCTACTCAATGACTAATCAAATCAGCATCACCGATCGCCTACTTCATGTCATACCCAAACAAATTCGGATCGACCTCCCCCAATTGCAAATCATCCAACCCATACTCCGCCCATCGACGATCGACCTGCTCCGCCATCCCCGGATCGCTTACCAAAGGCTCACCCCAGGGCCGATCGGTCTCCGGATACACCTTCGTCGTCGCATCAATCCCCATCCGGCTCCCTAATCCCGGACGCTCCGTCGCAAAATCCAGGGAATCAAAGGGTTGATCGGGCAGAATAAATACATCACGGGCCGGATCGACCTTAGAAGTAATCGCCCAGACCACCGCCCGAGCATCCCGGATATTAATATCCTTATCGACTACAATCACAAACTTCGTATAGGTAAACTGCGGCAACGCACTCCAAAATGCCAGCGCCGCCCGTCTCGCATGGCCAGGATAGGCCTTATCGATCGAAATCACCGCCGCCTTATAGCTCAGTGCCTCCATCGGCAGGAAGAAATCCCGAATTTCCGGCACCTGCTGGCGAAGAATTGGCGTGTAGATGCGGTTCAGGGCGATCGCCATCATCGCATCTTCCTTCGGAGGCCGCCCACTAAAGGTCGTCAGATAGATCGGCTTTTTCCGGTGGGTCATACAGTGGAAACGCAACAGCGGCGCATCCTCCCGCATCGGGCCGTAATAACCCATATGGTCCCCAGCCGGACCATCGGAAGCCGTATCACCAGGCGTAATCGTACCTTCAAGTACAAACTCCGCATCGGCGGGGACTTCCAGATCGAGGGTTTTACACTTAGCAAGGCGAATACCCTGGCCGCTGTAGAGTCCGGCGAAAATCCATTCCGATAGATCGATCGGCAAAGGCGTCGCCGCTGCCATGATCACCAGGGGATCTACACCGACGGCGATCGCCACCTCCAAGGACTTGCCCATTTCAGCCGCCTTGCGCAGGTGACGGGTCGGCCCACGGACCGATAACCATTGGACCGTCATGCTGTTTTTGCTGTGGTATTGCAGACGATAGACGCCGACGTTGGGAATTTTGGTTTCGGGATCGCGGGTGATCATTAGGCCCAGGGTCATCACCTTTGCCGCATCACCGGGATAGACCCGCAGCATGGGGATTTGCTTCAGATCGACTTGATCATCCTTGAGGACAACCTGCTGGCAAGCCGGGAAAAGATCGCGATCGGGCTTGGACTTCAGTACGTCAAACAAAACCTTACCGAGATCAAATGCCTGGCGGAGTTTTTTCGGCGGACGGAGCTGGTAGATCAGGGCGAGTTTTTTACCCAGGGTTTCTAGCTCATCGGGGTGCTCCATGTTCATGGACCAGCAGACCCGCTCCAGGGTGCCCAGCAGATTCACGGCCACCGGATGGGGCGACCCCTTAACATTTTCAAACAGCAGGGCCGGACCACCCCCCTGGAGCAATCGGGTGGCGATCTCCGAAATCTCCAAGTTGGGATCCACTTCAGCCTTAATCCGCCGTAACTGCCCCCGTTCCTCAAGCAGCTTGATAAAGCCCTGTAGATCCCGTGCCATAGTGTCGTAAAGGATTGTAAAGTTCGCCTTTGCCATTATCCATCAAGTTGCAGACCCCTGGATAGCTCAAACCTATGATCCGCTCACAGAAATTTTCTCGCTACGTTCCTGCCCCGCCCCGCGACTGGAAGGATTCTGTTGGCGAACTCAATTTGGGTTCTACTCGACGATCGCATGGCCCACCTGGGATTAAAATCCCAGGCTAACAACTCAAACCCGTTGAAACGGGTTAAATCCCTGAATGATAGGCATTACAGGGGGTTCGATCGTCATGCTGAGCTCTTCCAACCTGCTTTAGCTGGTTTCAGCTATTAGCCTCG
>JAAUSA010000139.1 GCA_012031975.1 Alkalinema sp. RU_4_3
AGGAACTGCGGGCGGCGGAAGACCCCGAATTTGAGACGTTCTACACGAAGAATATTCTGTTGAACGAAGGTATCCGAGCGTGGATGGCGGTCCAGGACCAGCCCCACGAGAAGTTTGTATTCCCTGAAGAGGTACTTCCCCGTGGTAACGCTCTCTAATAGCATGATGGCGGGCAACCGTGACTTGGAATCCTCAGGCTACGCCTGGTGGTCCGGTAATGCTCGTTTAATTAATCTCTCTGGTAAGCTGCTGGGCGCCCATGTGGCCCATGCAGGTCTAATCGTTTTCTGGGCAGGGGCCATGACCCTGTTTGAAGTGTCCCACTTCATTCCCGAAAAGCCCATGTACGAACAGGGCTGTATTCTCATCCCCCACATGGCCACCCTCGGCATTGGCGTCGGCCCCGCTGGGGAAGTAATCGATACCTTCGGTTACTTTGTGGTGGGTGTGTTGCACCTAATTTCTTCGGCAGTTTTGGGCTTGGGCGGCGTGTACCACGCAGTCCGGGGTCCTGAGACCTTGGAAGAGTATTCGGAATTCTTTGGCTACGACTGGAAAGACAAGAACCAGATGACCAACATCATCGGTTACCACCTGATCCTGTTGGGTTGTGGTGCGTTGCTCTTGGTGGCCAAGGCCATGTTCTTCGGTGGTGTCTATGACACCTGGGCGCCGGGCGGCGGTGACGTACGCGTCATCACCAACCCAACGCTCAACCCTGCGGTCATCTTCGGTTATCTAACCCGCGCCCCCTTTGGTGGCGAAGGCTGGATTATCGGCGTTGATAACATGGAAGACATCATTGGCGGTCACATCTGGCTCGGCCTCACCTGTATTGCGGGTGGTGTGTGGCACATCCTTACCAAGCCGTTTGGTTGGGCACGTCGCGCTTTGATCTGGTCCGGTGAGGCTTACCTCTCCTACAGTATCGGTGCTGTCTCCTTCATGAGCTTCATTGCCTCTGTGATGGTGTGGTACAACAACACGGCTTACCCTAGTGAATTCTTTGGTCCTACGGGTCCCGAAGCTTCCCAGGCCCAGGCTATGACCTTCTTGATCCGGGACCAAAAGCTCGGCGCCAACGTGGGTTCGGCCCAAGGTCCAACGGGTCTTGGTAAGTACCTGATGCGTTCTCCTTCTGGGGAAATCATCTTCGGTGGTGAGACCATGCGTTTCTGGGACTTTAAAGGTCCTTGGTTGGAGCCCCTGCGCGGGCCGAATGGTTTGGACTTGAGCAAAATCAAGAACGACATTCAGCCTTGGCAGGTCCGCCGTGCGGCGGAATACATGACTCACGCACCACTGGGCTCGATCAACTCCGTGGGCGGCGTGGCAACGGAGATCAACTCCTTTAACTACGTTAACCCCCGTGCTTGGTTGGCTTCCTTCCACTTCATCATGGGCTTCTTCTTCCTAGTGGGTCACCTGTGGCACGCTGGACGCGCCCGTGCTGCGGCTGGTGGTTTTGAGAAGGGGATCGATCGCGAGACCGAACCTGCCTTGAGCATGCCTAACCTTGACTAATCTCTAGCTGAGCAATTTGGCTCAGCGTCGAGGTTTTGACAACATTGCTTTATAAATTGAAGGCCCTGGAGTTTTTCTCCGGGGCCTTCGATTTTGGAGGGGTGATTTTTTCTTGTTCAAAGTGTCCAGATGGGCCTTGGGGTACGGTTTTGTGAAGTTGGCTGAGTGTTGAGGGTTGGCGGGTTGGGTTGTTTTCGAGTTTTTCACTTTTTTAGGTTGGGATAGAAATGTGGGGTGGGCGATGGCCCGGAATTTGGCTGCTCAGCTACGCAGTGGCAAACCCTGAAGGAAAGATTTTGATGTTGTAAAGTTGCCCAGACGATCGCCGTGGATTTGGGGATCTTTCTGGATTGACCGTGGGAGAAGTTGGGCTGGGAGCTTTAGGACCGATGATCGGCCACCGTAGGCTCACCCATCAAAGGGCTATTTTATTAAGCTTGGACTATTTCTAGACTCGACTCTTGGCAGTGGACGCCCAGATTTGACAAAGTAATTGCATCAGACGAGTAGCGGTTTTACTCAGGTCTGCTTTTCGGCAGGTCCAGTGGGTTTGTTTCCTGAATCTGCCGATTGATAGGGCATTTACTACGTTCTAGATCGAACAGTCTTTTCGGGATGTTCGGTACAGTCCCGCCTGGGACTGTGGATTCTCTGCACCTTAATCCAACTTCTCTCTCCTGTTTCCCATGCTTAACGCGCTTGCAATTTCTAAGGTTTTCGGTACTGTCGCTGTGGCGACGATGATCACGGTGGTGGCGGGTCAACAGCAGGCAAAGGCTGACTTGCTTCCTGATGCTAGTGGGTGGGACTATGCGATCGGTGGTTCCGGCAACGGGACGGGTGGATCGGTTTTTGATTACAAAGGAATAGCCTTGAAGGAGACCGAGGACACCCTGTTTGTTGCGATCAACAGCAACATGACCCTCAATGGTGCGGACTGGACTAGTAAAGGGGTCACTAAAACCATCAACTATGGCGATCTGTTCTTCAATTTCTCCGGTAAGAACTTCAAAGAAGCCAGCGATCAGGGGCTCCTGAGTGCGGTGCACTTTGCCACCCGAGGGTCTGACTCTGGTGTGAGCGAAGTGGGCCTATACAGCAACGTCAAGGCAAAGAGCGTCACCCGCAACAACTTTGGCTGGAACAATGTCACCGACTGGAGCAATGCCGTCAAGGGCAACAATTCCTACGGTGACCTGAAATCCAGTGACAGCTATTTCGCAGGTCAGCAGACCGGGAGTGGATTGACGGTGAATGGCCAGGCCCAAGGGGCGGTGCTGACCTCGATCGCCTCCGGTAACAAAGTCGGCGACATCATGATGATGGACAGCAATCAACTCACCAGTGCTGGCCTCAACTTCGGCAAGTTTGGCACCGCCGCCAACGGCACCCAAACCCTGGGCTTCAGTTTCAAGAAAACCAAGGACTTCAAGGTCGGATCGAACTTCATTGCTAACCTGTTTGCCGAGTGCGGTAATGATGGTCTGGCGATCAAGTCGGCCATTACCAAGAAGGTGCCCGAGCCTTCCACCATGGCAGTCTGGCCCTAGTGGGTGGTTTGGCCCTGCTGCGTCGCCGCCGCCAAGCTAAGCAAGGCTAGGCATTCGGGTTTGCGTAAGCTGCTTGTTGCAATGACATAACGCAACCCCCTTCGATCGATCGAGGGGGGTTCCCCTTAGCCCACCATTTGGCCGACTGCATCCAATCGCTTGTAGGCCCCGATATTGACAAAACGCTCCTCTAGGGACTCGATCGCCCCGCCGCTCAGCCAGCCCATCTGCTTTAAGGCATGGATCGCCGCCGCATATTTCGCCCGCTGAGATCCATCCACCACCTTGAGGGCAATGCCGACGCCTTCGCGGACCCGGCAGATACATTGAATCCCCTCGGCGCCGGACTTGCTGACGACTTCCCCCTGGGTGAGGCGCATGATCTCGGTATCGAAGTTGCCAGGTCCAGAAACCATCTCAGGATGGAGGGTCATGGCTCGGACGATGCGTTCGAGATCCAAACTAGAACCCGCCGCCATGATCGCGTAGAGCTGGGCCATCTGCCGCAGCTCCATCTGATAGATCGGGGCACCACAGTCATCCCGTGCTCCAATAAACTCCGCTGCGGGCATTTTCAACAGATCGGCAATTTTATCCAAAATCAACTGCTGTACGGGATGGCTGCGGTGGATATAGGTGGCCAGGGGCACAGTCATCTGCTTGGCCGCCGCCAGCATGCCCGCATGCTTGCCCGAGCAGTTGTATTGCAGGGGGCTGTTGCCTGTCGAGGGGATGGGGCATTGCAGGGCCGAAGGCTCAATGTCCGCCCGCCAGAGGATGTTAAACACCTGGCGGGCCTGTTCCGGGGCACCCTGGTGGGAGGCGCAGATGATTGCAATATCGCGATCGCTCAGCCCAAATCGCTCGATGGCCCCGGTGGTGGTGACGCAGAGGGCCTGGAAGGGCTTAAGGGCCGAGCGGGGGAAGGTGATCAAATCGGTGTCCCCGGCTCCCATCAGAACTCGGCCGCGATCGTCACAGACGACGGCATGGACATGGTGAGTTGATTCTTGAATCCCCTCGCGGAGCAAGCGAATTTCAAGGGCGGGAGTATGGGATTTTCTCAAAGTCGTCATAGGGGTTGTAGAACTTATAACCAGGTCCAGAGCTGAAAACGATTCCAAAGGATGCCGCCACCGAGCAACAGGGTACAGGTAATCGCGATACCAATTAGCGTGTTCTGAATCTTCCGCAGCACCGGGCGGACTTCATAGTTGGCGATCAGGCGATCTTGGTCGAGCATTTCGGGGTTTTTCTCCCAGATTTGGCCGTCGTACCAGCCGCTTTCCTCGTAGAAGACCCGCACATCCACCAGGCGTTGGTAGACATAGTTCCAGCCGAGATACAGCCGGACCACCGCGAGGGCCGGGATGATGCAGGCCCCGAAGGCGGCAAAATAGGTAAATTCGATCGGATGCTGAGTCGGCTTCAAACTCGCCGCAGAGACTGGGGCACTCACAAAGCAGCTAACTAGCCACAAAATTACCATGGGCTTGAAATAGTCCCAGCCACTAAAGGTACCCCACCGAAAGAACCAGGACTCCGCCAACAGTCGATATTCGTTGACGGGTCGTTGTTCCTCGGGTACAGGGCAGAGAGAAAGGGGTGACTTCATGGCCAAGCAACGGAGGGATTCATTGATTCAGTATAAACGCTAAGCTTCTACCCCTTAGGCGAGCTTAAGAAACTTCTCCAAAGCGTCACTCATGGAGGAGGGCCAGCGGCGCACCTGGCGCACCCACTCGATGTCTTTGTAGCGTGAGTCCAGCTCAATGACGGAGACCCAGTTGCTTTCGGCTTCGTCGTTGCGACCCTTGTTCCAGAGGACTGCGGTCAGGGAGGCCCGCGCATCGGCGAACTGGGGATATTTGCGCACCACGTTCTTCAAGTTACGCAGGGATTCATCGATTTTGCCGAGTTGGAACTCCGCCCGCGCTGAGTTGACCCGAGCGATCGCAAAATCCGGGGCCAGCAGGGAAGCCTTGCGATAGTCCAGGAGGGCAGCATCCCAGTCGCCCTTTAGGCCCTCGGCATTGCCGCGATTGTTATAGGCGGCGGCGTCCTTGGAGTCAAGGTCCAGGACATGGTTGTAGTCAGCGATCGCCTCGTCTAGTTTCCCCTGTACCTCCAGGGCCGCTCCCCGGTTAAGGTAGGGGTCGGGGGCTTCGGGCATTAGCTCAATGGCTTTGTTATAGTCGGCTATAGCCTCATCGAGTTTGCCCTGGCTGACGCGGGCATTGCCGCGATTGCTCCAGAGGGCTGGGTTTTCGGGGAGGCGATCGATCAGTTTGGTCCAGGCGGTTTCGGCGCTTTGGAAGTCGCCCCTGTTGGTGGCCTGGAAGGCTTGGTCGCGCAGGGTGTTGATTTCGCCGAAGAGGGTTTCGAGGGCGGGTTTGCCCGTGGATTGCTCAGTGGGTTTGGGGTCGGGCTTGGCGTCGGAGGCGAGGGCAGGGTGGGGCAGGAGGAGGGCGATCGCAAAAAATACTCCCATGAAAAGGAGCCGGAGGGAGGTTTTCATTGGGTTAGTACGCATGCTCAGAGTCAATCAAATGTAAACAACTGCTTTACATCTCCTAGTATGACCGACTTTGCGGCTAATTTGATAGGTATGCCTAATGTCTGGAAGCTCCTCCCCCAGGATAAACCAACGCCCGATTATCTGGAGCGCGTTCAGTCCCTTACGCCGGATGTGGTGCGAGGGGATGCTTTGGCGCTGGTTTTGTGGCAGCGCGGGGTGGGGATTGAGTCCCTGGCGGCGTTTTTAAACCCCGAGGACTATCAGACAGTCGGGCCAGAAGTCTTTGGTGCGGAGATGGGTTGGGCGATCGATCGCCTAGTGCAGGCCTACTATACTGGGGAGAAGGTGGCGATTTGGGGAGACTTTGATGCCGATGGGGTGACGGCGACGGCGGTGCTGTGGGAGGGGTTGGGGCAGTTTTTTGCCTGGGGCGATCGTCTGGATTATTTCATTCCCGATCGGCTGATGGAGTCCCATGGGTTAGCCAACGCTGGATTGGAGCGTTTGAGAAACGACGGTTACAGTCTGGTGGTGACCTGTGATACGGGCAGTACGAATTTTGCGGAGATTGAGTTTGGGCGATCGATCGGCCTGGAGTTTTTGATTACCGATCATCATACTTTGCCCGAGACAAGGCCTGAGGTGGTGGCGATCGTCAACCCTCGATATTTAGATGTGACTCATCCTTTGTATTCGCTGTCTGGTGTGGGTGTGGCTTACAAACTCGTGGAAGCTCTATATCAAGCTTTGCCGGAGGTTCCACTTGTACCTTTGGAGGAGCTGTTGGATTTGGTGGCGATCGGCTTGATTGCGGATTTGGTGGAGCTTCGGGGGGAGAGTCGCTATTTGGCCCAGCGGGGAATTATCCAGTTGCAAACCGCCGCAAAGGCGAATCGGCGACCGGGGATTGCCAAGCTTTTGGAATTGTGCAAACGGAGTGGCGATCGTCCGACGGATATTTCCTTTGGGATTGGACCGAGGATTAATGCGGTCAGTCGCATTCAAGGCCGGGCGGATTTCTGTGTGGAGCTGTTGACGAGCCGCGATGAAAAACGTGCCCATGCGTTAGCGATGGAAACGGAGCTGGCCAATAGTCGGCGGCGATCGCTCCAGCAGGATATGGAAAAGATGGTGGCAAAAAAGATGGTGCAGTTGGATCTCTCGACGACGGATGTGATTGTCCTGGCCGATGAACAGTGGCACCCAGGGGTTTTGGGACTTGTGGCCAGTCAAGTGGCAAATCAGTACGATCGCCCAACAATTTTGCTGACGATTGATCCATTGTCGGGATTGGCGCGTGGGTCGGCGCGATCGACAAGGGATGTGGATTTATATCAATTGGTGTTGGATCAATCGGAGTTACTGCATAAATTTGGCGGCCATCCCTTCGCGGCGGGATTGAGTTTACCGATCGAGAATTTACCGTTGTTCACTTTGGGAATCAACCAGCGATTACGACAATTGCAACCTCGTCGGGAACAAGTGACAGTGGCGGATTTAGAAGTGACGGTAGCGGAATTGGGCATTGATCTATTCCAATCGCTGAAACCGCTGGAACCCTGTGGCATGGGAAATCCTAGTCCAAAACTCCTGCTGCGAAATGTGGAATTAATGGATGTGCGATCGCGCAATATTAAAGATGCGAAGGGTGGGAAAGTAAGATTTAATCGCGTGGGATTTAATCTCAAGGACAAAACAGGGGAATTCCCAGGAATCTGGTGGGGCCACCGAGCGGAGGAATTACCCAAGGGGCGGGTGGATGCGATCGTCGAGCTGGAGTCAAATCCCTATCAGCGCTGCTATGAGGCCCGGCTGGTGGCGGTGCGATCGACCAGTCAGGTGGCGCAGTCCCAGAATCGCAGTCATTTATTGGATTGGCGATCGCAAGTCCCTGAGGTCCAACCGGAGTCGGTTTTGGTGATAAAACAGCCGCCCTATAGCTGGGAGGAGTTGCGGGTTTGGCAGCGGCGGGCGATGGGGCAGCCCTTGGCATTGGCGTTTGGGCCTCCGGTGGCACCGGATGTTGCGGGATTATGGATGCGGTGGGTGGGCTTGGCGAAGTATTTGAGTCGGACGGGGGAGGTGGTCGGGCGATCGCAATTATTGCAACAATTAGGGATTGGCGATCGGGCATTGCAGCAGGGGTTTCGATCGCTTTCTCAGGTGGGGTTTCGGGTGAGTGGCGGGGGAGATGGGTTTCAATTTTCGGGGGATGGATCGATGTATGGGGAACATCATCTGGAGGCGATCGAGGCTTGGTCTATTGCGTTGCAGGAGGAGTATTTTATGGCGAGCTATTTTGCGCGGGTGCCCTTGGAGATTTTGGAGGGGATTCTTTCTGTGGGGTAGGTTTTGTGGGTCTTCGCGCTAGAATGGGGTTGTTATGCTGGAGGTGGCGATCGCATGCGGCAAATTATGGTGAATGTTCCGGATGATATTGCGTTGCGGTTGGTGTCGCGGGAGGCCGAGATGCCGGAGATTTTGGCGTTGGGGTTGCGGGAGGTGAATGCCAATCCGGGGGAGGGATTTTCGGGGTTGGCGGATGTGTTGGAGTTTTTGGCGCAGTTGCCGCCGCCGCAGGAGGTTTTAGCGTTGCGGTTGTCGGCGGTGGCGCAGGCGGAGGTGGATCGGTTGTTGGAGAAGAATCGATCGGTGGGGTTGGAGGCTTCTGAGCAGCGGCTTTGGCAGCAGTATGAGTATGTGGAGCATTTGGTGAGGATTGCGAAGGCTCAGGCGCTTTTGAAGTTGCAAGCTGTGGTGTAGGGCGATGAGTACGACTTATATTCCAGCGGATGTTTCATCCTCGGAGAGATCAGTGGGGAGAGCATTTTCGGGTGGTGGCGGAGACGGGAGAAATCGTAGGGTTAAATGCTGTGGGGCAGGTGACGGTGCGGTTGTTGCAGATGAATCGGGCAGAGTATCGATCGCAGCGGCGTTTGTTAGTTAAGGCTGGGGTTTTGGTGGTCTGAGTGAGGGCGATCTGGTACTCATTAGTAGGCATGACTGCCAGGTAAAGCTGGGAATTGTAGATCATCCTGAACATCGCGAGCGATTAAATTCAAGGCGATCGCCCTAGTTGTCACTTGGAAACACAGTAGACAAATCACGGTAGGTGCTGACAATTCTTAGAATTTCGATACTACGA
Organism: Alkalinema sp. RU_4_3; assembly: GCA_012031975.1. Lineage (GTDB taxonomy): Bacteria > Cyanobacteriota > Cyanobacteriia > Leptolyngbyales > Leptolyngbyaceae > JAAUSA01. The sequence continues at coordinate 8,738 of JAAUSA010000139.1, forward strand.
TCGCTAGGTAAATAGAAAATCTTGTAGCGATCGACAAATAGCATACGACATCCCGGCTGGAGGTCATCTCTTAATCTTCCTAATTTTGGGAATCGGGCAATTCGTGTAAATTGAGCGTTAAGTTTTTGGATGAAGGCTTCTGCTTGAGTGAAACCAGCCTTTTCTGCCAGGTATTCTGAGATGTCCTGGATGTCCTGCATGGCAGGCTGTGTCAAACGATATTCTGGTTCCATAGCCTATTTATCGGCGTAGCGCGATCGGAGATCTTCTAGAATTTGGTTCATGGCGGTTGGGCCATCGACAACTTCACCCCGCTGGGAAGCTTCCAACCAATTTGGACAGCTCTCTTTAGTTCGGCTAAGTTCTCTTCCGGGAAAGCGAGAGGTTCTTGTTCAAGTAGCTGGACGCCTGCAAGGAGTACGTCGATCGCATTGTCATAGGTGCCGCTGTTAATCTGGCGCTGTACGAGGGTTTCGAGTTCTGGAGGGAGAGTAATTTGCATAGTGGGTGGTCCTTTGGACAACATATCTATTCTACAGGATGGGGGTAGAAGTAGGCCTCTACCCTAGGGACTATTCTGGAAAATGTGAAGACGACTGTTTTTATTGATCAGCAGCCCCCCGATCGCGTCAACAGCACCGCAATTTCATCCAAGGCGGCCCTTATTGTGGAAGGGGAACGATCGGAATTCGCGATCATGCTGAATACCAAAGGCTGCGAACCATTCACATAGCCCGATAGCGACACCGCGCCTTGCAAGGTGCCTGTTTTTGCCGCCACAACGCCTTCTGCCGAGGTATTCACCATGCGATTGCTTAGGGTGCCACTGCGGCCCGCCACCGCGAGCGATCGCCGAAACACAGCAGCATCCGATCGCCCGGCCATGGCTTGCAGGGTCTGGACCAAGGCTTCGGCGCTGGCGCGATCGCGATCGGCGAGGCCTGAGCCGTCATACATGGTGTAGCGATTGGGATTGACGCCGAGGTCTGTCAGGATTGATTTTACTGCATTAACACCGCTGGTGGTGGTGTCCAGGGAACCCGGATCTTGCAATCGTCCAAGTGTTTTTAATAGCGCTTCTGCATAGATATTATTACTGGATTGGTTGGTTTCGTTGATTAAGCTCGATAGGGGCGGAGAGGTCACCGTTGCTAGGGCGACTTCTCCCATGGGCGCGGGTGTTCGTTTGACCAATGTTGAATTAACAACTTGAATTCCCGATGTGTTTAGCATTTTACGAAACTCCCCCACAAAATAATTCCCAGGATTGGGGACGGAGCTGTCGTAGATGTTGTTTTCGTTGAGTAATAGGCTGTTGACGGGGGCGGCGTAGCCTTCGCCTTTGTGGCGGGTGGACCAGTAGGGATTGAAGGGTTCGCCTCGAAATATGGTGTCATCACCGATTAAAAGATTGACCTTACGTACTCCTCGATCCTTGAGTTGGCGGGTGAGCGATCGCAGTTGGCTCGTACTAAAGCTCGGATCTCCCTGGCCGATGACGCGCAGGGTTTCGACTTCGGTGCCGCTGATGTTGGCGGTGACGGGGGTTTGGATTTGGTATTGGGGGCCGAGGCGGGCGAGGGCTGCGGCGGTGGTGAAGACTTTGTTGTTGGAGGCGGGGATCAGGAGGCTGGAGGGATTACGAGCGTAGAGGTTTTGGCGACGTTCCGGGGGGGCTTGGTTTTGGACGAGGATACTCCAGTCGCCGGGGATCCGATTGACGATGCGATCGATGCGGTTGGTGAGGTTGGCCTGGCAGGTGGCTCCGGCGGCGGGGCGGGTTTGGGCTTGGGCTTGGGCAGTGGTGGGTAGGAGGCCGAGGGTCAGGAGGCTCAAGGGGAGGAGGGTGCGGAAGCTGTGCATGGAGGACTCGACGGGGTTAGGTAAGGTCAGGGCTATCTGACCTCTCTTTTCCCAAGATTGTTTCATCGATCCGTACAAAATGCAGAATTCGATCGATTGTCACAATTATACATTGACTGTACGGCTTAAGCGCGATCGCCCATTCTCCCATTACAGAGTGCGATCGCCCCATGGGTTGTCGGAGGTTGGTGATCGCGCTCTCCTTCCCTCACAGGAGACGATCGCCCAAACTATCATGGAGTTTGTAATCGATCAACCAAGCTAGGACTAACCCCATGACGCAGCAAACCTGGAATGCCCAAACCTATGCCCACAATGCCCGCTTCGTGGCCGACCTGGGGATGCCCGTAGTGGAATGGCTCAATCCGCAGCCTGGGGAGCATATTCTCGACCTCGGCTGCGGCGACGGTGCCCTCACTATCAAGCTCAAAGAACTGGGCTGTCACGTCCTGGGCGTCGATGCCAGTGAGAACTTAATTCAGGCCGCCCAGGCCCTAGGATTGGCGGCCCAGGTGATGGATGGCCATGCTTTGGTATTCGATCGCACCTTCGACGCAGTATTTAGTAATGCCGCCCTCCATTGGATGAAGCAGCCAGAACTCGTAATTCAAGGGGTAGCGCGATCGCTAAAACCCGATGGGCGGTTTGTGGGGGAATTTGGGGGAATGGGGAATGTGGCAATCATCCATCAGGCATTAAAGGCAGAGATGGGCAATCGCGGCTATGACCCAGAGCTGCTCGATCCCTGGTATTTCCCTAGTCCTGAAGATTATCAAACTCTGCTTGAAGCCCATGGGTTTGAGGTGACAAAAATTCAGCTAATTCCGCGTCCGACACCGCTGCCGACAGGTCTAAAGGGCTGGCTTGAAACCTTTGCGAATCCCTTTACAGTGGCACTTCCAGAGGAGGAGCGATCGTTATTTTTAGACAAGGTGGTCCATACCATTTCATCTCAACTGACCAACGAAACGGGACAGCCGTTTGCAGATTATGTGCGGCTGCGATTCACGGCGGTTAAGGCTTAAATAGGATGTTGCATCCATTCGCGCGTTCCGAAGAACTGACAGGCATGGGCGGCGACTTGGGCAGCGATCGCTAATGCTTCCACAAATCCATGCTGATTGGCAATCGCACTGCAAAAGGCTCCATGGAAGATATCGCCAGCACCTAAGGTGTCTACGGGTTGAATGCTAGGAACGTCGATCGTTCCATATTGTTTGTCAAAGTAATCGATCGGTTGATTGCCTCGGGTGATGGCGATCGCACCAATCCCCACTGCGTTTAAATAATCAAATGTCTCACCTTCGGGTGGATGGAAATTTGCTGAACAAATCGCATAATCGATCCAAGGGAGAAGTTTCTCCAGTCCTGGCTTCCAACTGCCACCGTCCAAAACCACTGGGATGCCGAGGTTCCTGGCAATTGTAGCGAGTTCGCAACCCACGTCAATCTGATGGCCATCTAGCAAAATAATATCCACTGATGCGATTGATTCTAGTAATCCCTCAGGGATATCTGAAGCTGTTGCTGGTATTTTTGTTGCGTTGAGACAGACGACGGCGCGATCGCCTGTGGATTCGGTGACGACAATGGAGGAAAGGGGCGGTAAGGCGTCGCTGTTTGGCAATAGATCATAATGGCGCAAACCCAAGCTTGTCAGTTCATTCTGGATTAATGGGGCGATCGCGCTTTTTCCGAGTCCACTGAGTAATATGGCTTGACCGCCGAGGTGTTGGAAGGCGATGGAGGCGTTTGTAGCGGGTCCGCCTGCGGCTGCGATGAAGTCAGAGGCGACGATTTTCTGGTTGTTTCCCGGCGGGGCTTCGGCCCGGTAGATTAAATCCCAGGTGGTGAGGCCGACGAAGAGACCGATCGGTGGTTTGTTCAGACTCATTTTCCAGCCTTGAGTACCTGGTTGGCCGTTAGGTTTAAGTTTGGGAATGTTGGCGAAAGAATGAGTTGTTCATCCTGGTAAAGACTGACCTGATACTCGTCTTCGATAAGGTGATAGACGCTGACTGTGGGGAGTTTTGCAGTTCCAATATATTTAGCAGCTCCAAAGGGCACCGGATCGACGACCCAATATTCTTTAATTCCAATTTCTTGATACTCTTTGAGCTTATCCCGATAGTCTTCGACGACCGTACTTTCGCTCACCACTTCTACAACTAAAAAGCAGCCGTTGTCAAAATCGCGGATTGATTCAATGTTTGCTCCACGAAATCCGTGGGGACGATCGCCACATCAGGGACACGGGCGCTGCTTTCTTCGGTCTGTTGCCCAGGTTCGCGAAAGGCTTCCCAGTCATATCCTAAGCGTTCAATTTCCTGGTCGAAGATGCGCTCTAAGTATTTTGCTATAGCTAGATGTAACCATGTTGGAGGACTCATGGGGACTAGTTCTCCCTGTACCAGTTCATAACGAGTATCGCTGCCATCGTCATAGGTCTGGTACGCCTCGATCGTCATTCGAGCGGTGGCGATGGTCATGGGGTTGGGCTCCCGTTTTTCACCTGTGATGAACTTATTGTAGCGTCTAGAGAAAGATCCACCCAAACACAACAAAACCCCCAACAACTGAGGGTTCTATTCGTAAGCCCGCGATGAGGATTGAACTCATGACCTCACCCTTACCAAGGGTGTGCTCTACCACTGAGCCACGCGGGCAGAGAAAGTCCGAACGGGATAAACCTCCTATTCAGACCTTGTGGATGGGCCGAGCTAGATTCGAACTAGCGTAGATATAATCAGTGGATTTACAGTCCACCCCCATTAACCACTCGGGCATCGACCCTTGCGCTCCACGGTTATAGATAGTAGCACAGGGTACCGGGGGTTTGGCAAGCAAAAAGATTACGATGCCCGTTGCCCCGTCAAAAACGCCTTCAGGGCAGGCAATAGAGACTGACTCAAGGTTTGGGCATCCACCCCCAGCTCCGTCCGCGCCTCGGCGGCATAGATCCCAGCCATACTGTGCCAAGCCACCGCCATCTGCACCACATCCAAAATCGGCCTCGGCTGCCCCTGGGTCATATTCTGGGCTAGCAAACCCCCCAGGAGCCCCGTCGAACACATCCCCACTGCCTCCCCGCGCTAGAGCCGGCGTACTCTCCGGGTTAATCCGCGCATCCCTGCCGCATCGGCG
>JAAUSA010000140.1 GCA_012031975.1 Alkalinema sp. RU_4_3
GGGACAACCGGGGGCCGAACCGGGCGGACGGTCACGTTGCGGATTTCATGGATCGCCGTTGAGGTACCTGTTGCAGCCCCGAAGCCAAACTTGAAGAACTGGGGCAGGCGCTGGTTGGCGATGGTGTTGAGGTCAAAGTTGGAGACGACTGCGATGCCATCGACTTCTACGGTCAGGAGATTGGTATCCGTGATCGTAATTCGGCCCCGTTTACCCTGGGCGGGTCTGGGACTATTGGTCCCGTTGGTGGCTGGGAAGCTCAAACTCTGGGGCAGGGTCACAGCGGGCTGCCCATTGATCGGCAAAACTCGGTAATTATTGACCGCCCCCGCGCGCAGGCCCACACTATTGGGCCGCAGCACGTTTCCAGCATTGGCATTCGGGTCCGTGCCCTCACCTCGACCTTCGCCATTATTGGAAAAATTCCCAAAGTCATCAAAGCCAATCCCAATGTAGGCATTGGCCAACCCGTTCACATTAATGGTGCCCGTCCGCCGTTGGGCATAGCCGAGCGATCCACCGAATCCCCCCGGATTCCCTGTAAAAGGCTGATTTGTCCCGGCTGTATCCTCAATCAGGAAGAAGCTGAACCCATCGCCGCCAGGGGCATTACCCGCTAGAAAAGACTGGCCATTATAGGTAAAGAAATCAAACTCAAAAATCAAGCCATTGGTCGTGGCCAGGGAGCTATTGAAGACAAAGAAGCCTTCTTCCCCCACGGTTTCATCCCCCGCACCGCGACGGAACTCGCGATTTCCGGTCAGACGCAGTGCCCCTTGATCCAAAACATCGCCGCCCGCTGGCAATCCCGGTGAATTGGGCGCACAGCCGGGCAAGGGAGTCTGGGCCTGGTTGGTGCTGCCCGTCAGGCAGATGCTACTTCCCTGGGCATTTTGGGTGCCATTGATGGTGTAGGCACCGGGGTTGGGATTGGTGAGGGTTCCCCCTCGGAAGGTCTCCTCAAAGGGCAGACCATTCAGGGTTTGGGCGATCGCACCTCCCCCACCCATCAGGACAAACCCCACTCCACCCACAAATTGAATCAGTTGTTTTTTCATCGGTCTACTCCTCAATTTGCAGGTCATCTTCCTGCACGATCACTTCAATGTCCCGAATGTCCTTAAACAGGACCTCCACCCGGCGATCGCGCGCATAGTCCAGCTTTTTATTGCCCTGGGTGGCCCGTTTGCTTTCGCCAAAACTGCGAATGGTCATCCGGGCTGGGTCTACGCCTGCTTTGATGAGGTACTTGCGGGTATTAGCTGCCCGACGCTTGCCCAAATCCAGGTTGTAGGCGTCGCTAGCTCGGGGGTCCGTGTGACCCTGGAGTTCGATCACCAGGTTGGGATTGTCCTTGAGGACCTGGGCGATCCGATCGAGTACCGCACCACTACGCTTACTAATAAAGTCCTTGTCCAGGGCGAAGTGGACATTCTTCGGCACCTTCAGGACGATCGGCTCCGGCGGCAGCACAGGCTGGGGCGGCGGTGGGGGCGGCGGGGTGACACAGGCGGGAATGCGGGGGCGATGGTCTTCGACCGACCGGAGGTCATCGATCGTCGCTCGCTCTTCCCCAGTCCCAACCTGGCATTTATAGCAGGTTCGGAGGTGCCATAACGCGGGTCAAAGGCCACTGCACTAATCACGTCTCCGGCCCGGAAACCGTTGTCCACATTGATTTCAAAGCTACCGTTAGCCTTGGTTTGCGTGGTGAACAGCTCCTCCGTTAATGGACCCGCGTAGGGAGCCCTAGAACCCACGGCCACTCGGTAGAGTTTCACCGTGGTTCCGGCATCGGCATAGCCTGTGATGCTGGTTTGTTTGTTGGTTAGCGGGAAGATGCGATCGCTAAACTTAGGCGCGTTAATCGCAGCATTCCCCGTTTCCTTGCGGCGGTTGCCCGAATCGCGCTGGGGGTTGATGCCGTCGCCGCGCTGTTGATCGCTGACGTCGGTGCTGTTCCAGGTGTTGAGGTCGATGCTTAGGCCTTCGAGACGGGCGAATTTATTGCCGGAGATCTCGTTGCGGTAGCTGTTGGGGTTGGCGGCGACTGTTACACCGGAGGCGGTTTGGTCCTCGATCGTGTTGTTGAGTACCTTGTGATCGTTGCCCATCAGGTAGACCGCCGATCGCCGCAATCGCCGACCGTTGTAGACCATGCGGTTTTTATCCACCGTCACAGAACCCGTGGGTTTGAATAGGTAAACTGCGCTGCCATCGTTGCCGCACATCAGGTTTTCCGTGATGCGGGAGGCGTCGATGTTTCCCTCTAAGCGAATCGCATCAGGCATTCCGGCGAGGCCGTTGGCGACGATCGTATTCTGGGAAATTACACTATTCGTGGCGTTAACACTAGAGATAATGCCGCTGCCATCATGATTGGCAATCCAGTTATTTTGGACCGTGACGCGATCGCCATTGAAGATCGAAACGCCAAAGGCCGAGCTGGTATCGGGCATGGACTGATCGGGGCGAATCCCCAACCAGTTATCCAAAATCTGCACATTCTTGGGCGGCGTCACATACTCAAAGGGTTGGTTGTGTTTGAAGGGGCGGTTTGGATCTTCACTCACAAGCGCAGGCGGCGGATTGCGATGGGCGATAAAAATATCCGCAGGCGGCGTTGGGGCAGTTTCGCTAAATGCTCCAGTGAACCCATACAGGCTCAAACCCTTGACCACCACGTCATCGGCGGTGATTGTCAAACCCCGCAGAATTGTCGTTCCGGTATCTGGCGTAATTTCCACCACGGGCTGACGCAGGTAGGGAATTTCGCTAAATAACTGCGTGGTTCCGTAACCTGCTTGCGTTGTACCGTCGATCACAAGCGATCGCACAATATCCGGCAAGGCCGACTTCAACCGAATCACCGTCTGCCCCGCAGGCAGTTGGAACCGAATCGTCGAGGTTTGCGCCGCTGTGACCAGCGATCGCTCCGCCGCACTCAGTTGATCGGGGGTTAAACTCCCGTTGGCGATCGACAAAGCCTCCCGCAATGTCAGGTCACTATCGGGCGCGATCGCATCCGCGTTGGAATTGACGGCGATTGAAAACCCCGAAGTTTGCGCTCCCGTCTGAACTCCCGTTTGCGCGACTACCGCTGAACCAAACCCACCCGTTGCTAACGCAACCATCAAAGCTAATCGTCTCATTTCACAGCCTCCCCACCAGTCGTTTCACCCGTCATTCCAGCCAACGGCACCGGACCTTGAACTATTGGTTTCTCCGCTGGATTTTTCACCACTGATTCCTTTTGCTGCTTCGGTGCAACGCGCTGGACGCCCCAGCCAAATAGGTCATTGAGTTTGACGGTGAAACCAAGGTAGGGTCCACCTCGGCTCCGACTACCCTCAAAGTCCACATCATCCGTGCGACCTAAGCTATAGCCTGCCGCCACCCGGAGGTTTGGCGTCAGATAGTAGCCCAATTCCAGCAAGTAAGCGATCTCATTGGCCCCGGAATTCGATTGATTAATCCAGCGCACTTCCCCGCCCAAATCCCAGGCATAGCCCAGACGATAGGTGGTTCGCACTTGCCCCAGGGTAATCAAGTTGCTGCCGATCGATTCCCGTCCCAAAGTAGACTTGCTCGATCGCAACCCAAACTTCCCATAGAACTCCCAGCGGAAGTTCGGCGCATAGAGCGCTTCGACCGCGCCTAGGTGCACCTTAGAGCCCGTACCTTCGCCAAACAACAGCGATCGCGTACTCACATCGGGGTTTTGGCGATACTCATAGCGGAAGAGCATGTTGAAGCGATCGTCGTTGGGATCTCTGTAAGCCAGACCCACCTTCAGATTGCTCGTGTCACCCAGCCCCCGGATACTCTGGTTCGCCGCATTCGCCTGCTGGAACCGCGCCAGGGCCGTTACGGCGGGGGTAATTTTGCCCGCTGCGCTCAGGGACCAAAGCGTATTGTTGCCAGACGTTGCATTGCGCCGCTCGTAGCGGCCATTCACCTTGAAACCAGGATTGTCCGTATAGTCAAACCCAACGCTGTAGCTGTTGCCCCCCGAGAGCGCCAGACTGGAAGCACTCTGCCCCACCGCATAGGGCTGCACGTACTGCTGCCCCGCCGCCGTGTAGGTATTGACATCCCCGAACAGCCTTTCGTAGCCGAGGTTAATCCGCAAACCAGGCGACACCTTCCAGCGATGTTGCAACCCCAAGGCTCCCTGACTAGTCAGGCCACTCCCTCCACTCAAAATCGAGTAGCGACTCGTCACCGTCGTGTTCTCACTCAGGTTGTAGTCCACCAAACTATCGAGGCTGGTAATGCTCCGCGCCCCAAAGTTACCGCCACCCAACCATTGCTGAGCCAAGCGCAACGTCACCCCTGGGTAGGCTTTCCAATCCAATCCCAACGTGGTTCGCGAGGGAAACAGCGGATCGCTATTATTACTCAAGCTCAGTTCATTCTGCGCTCGGAACAGGAGACTCGGCGTCAACGGCATATTAAACCGCGACACCAACTGCTGACTGTCCTCCGTCAGACGATTGGCAGCACGGTCCTCTCGGCTCCGCTGCACCCAATCCAGGCTCAAACCCGCCGCCCCAATCTTCTGCTGAATCCCAGCACTAAAGGTGGTCAAGGAGTTATCCACCGGAACCCCAGGTGGGGCCTCGACACCGGGGTTGAACAACGCATCAAACCCCAATCGCTGGGCGGGCGCAATCCCGAAGTTTGTCTCGCGATCGAACCTAGTCTGCACCTGCGTCGTCGGCGTAATCGCCGCCGCCAGTTCCCCACCGTAGCGAGTCTGTCCCGGCGTAAAACTCGTCGTGGCATTATTGGCAAAGCCTGTGTCCACCGATCGATAGTAACCCCGCACCGCTAGACCGTCGCCCAGCTTGGTATTGGCCTCAATCCGGTAGGCACTGCCCTCGACATCCCCTAAAAACGGCGACACATTACTGGACTGCGCGTACTCGACAAACAGCGACCCAAACTTCCCAAACCGGAAAATCCCGTCTATGCCGTAGAGCTTGAAATCGCGATCGCCCCGGTCTTCCTGCAAATAGCTAGCACCAATCCAGCTTCGGCGATCGACGCTCCGATTCAAGTTGTACTGCAACCGACCACCGTACAGACTGGTGCCATCGTTGTTCAACCCGTCGTACTGATAGGTAACCACAATCCGCCGCACCAGCGTATTGCCAAACAGATCGAACTCCGTCGCCAACACCGGACGCCGGAAAATCACGGCACCGCGATCGTACTCAATATCATAATCCCGACCGCGCCGCAGATTGACCCGCTCCACCACGGTCCCAGGCCGATTCATCTCCTCGGTTTCGATGAAAACGTTCTCACTCCCGCCCAGCACCAACCGCCGCGACAGGAAGTAGTAGCCACTGGTACCATTGGGCGCGATCGTATCGCGCTGGAACCCCTCCAGGTTATTGCCGTACATGAAGGTGGCCTGGAGATCGCCAAAGTTATAGTTGGCCTTTAAGCCGTGGAGATTGCGATCGGTCGCCGTATATAACTGCCCATCCTGGGCAAACTCCCGCGAGGTGTAGTCCCCCCACATGGCATAGTCCGATCCAGCGTTTGCGAACGGCGACGTTCGTTCAATCTTGAAATAAACACTGTCGATCGAAGGCGTTAAAAACTCCACCTTCGAACTATCCCCGTAAGTTGGATAAGTCTGATCGCAAAACTGATCAGGCCGGAACAACTGAGTCGTCCCATTACAGGTTTCATTCAGCGGACTCTGGTTATTCCAAGCCCCCGTCACTAACCAATCCCCAACCTTCCCTGTCGCAAACAGCCGACCGTCAAACTCCAGCGACGTACCCGACAGATCAGGATTTAGAAAATCCCGAAAACTCCCATTGAAGTTACTCGCCTGGCCGCCTAATCGGAAACTCAGCGATCCCGACACCAAAGGCCGCCGCAGATTGGTAATGAACTCCACCTGCGTGTAGCCCTCCACCACCGTATCCGGAAGGATGAACGCAGGAGCCGGAAGTTTAGGACCCTTCTCGGGGTTCGGCCTATCTAGGGCCGCCCGCACCGTCACCGACTTGGCTTCTAAGCCCGACTGCAACTCAACGCTGTACTCACCATTGACCACCAGCGCTTGGAATCCAGGCCGATCGACATCCTGATCCGCCCCAATGAACTGACCGCCCGTGCTCGTCAAGGTCACCGTCAGCTGGTCCAACAGAGGCTTGCCTGCCCCGTCCAACACCTGACCGCCAATCGTAATGCGCGATCGCCCATCCGCCGGAATCCGAGAATCCGACTGCGGCGCGATCAGCAGTTTCATCGCCCCCACCGAAACCTCGGCGGCCTGGGCTGACGACATGACCAGCAACAGCCCCAACCCTACAAAAGGAAACGCCTGTCTCATCTATTTCCCCTCCGCAAAACTAGGCGTCACCGCAAAATTCATCCGCCGCGTTACCCCCGGAGCCATCGGCACCAGACGGGACGCACTATTGCCCTCCTTGCGATAGAGGTTGGGCGCGATCGTATAGCCCGGCAAACTCTCTAGATCCAACGTCCCAACCCGCTGCCCCGGCAGCACATACAGCAGTGAGAACAACCCATTGTTGTCCGTGGTGATCCGATTGCCGTCATCCATATAGATCACCGCATTCGGCACCCCCGGCTCGCCCGGTTGCTGCTCCCCATCAAAATTCTTATCTACGAAAACTCGACCCAAGATCGTGCCACAGTCCGACAAAATTCCCCGCCGCACCTGCAACTGATAACTCGCCGTATTACTCACAAACGGCCCGCGACCGAGCGGATCAAAGCCCTGGGCCACCGCCAAATTCCGCCCCGTCCCGCGAATCGCATCCGGCAACAGCAGCGCCCCATAGGTCAACGTCAGCGTCTCACCCCGCGTCAGCGATCCCGGATAGTTGAAATTCACCGTGCGACCTACATTCGTCGGCTGGGGCAAATTCGTCAACTCCGTGATCCCCGTGCTGGTCGCCAGACTCGCCCGGAACGTCCGGGGCACATACTGGAACCCCAGCGGCAACGTATCCTGGACCGACAGATCAAGAGCGGGCACCTCGCCCGTATTCTTCACCACCAAGCGATAGACAATCGTATCGCCGGGTTCGGCCACGACGCGATCGCCGCTCTTTTCAATTTCTAACTTCGGCGGCCCAATCAACTGGGCGGGCACAAGGGTCGTATTCGAGGTAGACCCACGGGTCGGGCCATCCGGCACAATGCGGAAATTTGCCGCCGCCGTATTGGTCAAATCAACAAGAGTCTGGGATACAGCAGGAGCGGTACCGAGGCCTAGAATGCCGGAGCAGGTGACAAGCAGACAGAATGGTAGACGCCCCAAACCCAACTTGCGGTTTGGAGAATTCATCAAATGAGCACCAAAAAAGGTTTTTTGTATGAAAAGCTATGCCTGACATTAACGTTTTGATGCACCCATTAAGACTTAGTAATCCCAGTTTGGGTATTCGCCCTATATAAAGTCATAAAGGGATCGGGGCACCTTAGACTGACAGGCAAAAGGGATTCAATAGAATTCGATCGCAGGAACAAACGCCCTGCAATTGACTTTTATAAAGATTATGGTACCCAGGATTGCGGAAGCGCACGAAAGTTTTCGGTAAATTTACACAATCCTCTCCGCCGATGGGCCGAGGAGCCCAAGCAAAATGGCGCCATTCCGCGATGCATTACATTTCTTAATCAAATCCATCGGAAACGACGATGGTTTTCACCCCAGTTAAACCACAAGTTGGCCGGGAGCGCGCAAGTTTGCATCTTAGAATACAAAAGGAGGGATTAGGCTTTGATATGTTCATTTCGCACAGTCAAAAACTAATTTTTAAGCATTTCCCCTTTATGAGAGTTCTTTTTTATACATCCAGTTATCTTCATTGATCTTTGTCCCGGCGATCGCGCCCCGATCGCGCCCCGATAGAGTTTGTGTCCCCATCTTAATTACTTAGCTAGAGCCACCCAATCTATGCCCGACTCAGCGAAGACTCAGTGCCCCTATTGTGGTGTCGGTTGTGGTCTAGAGGTCCTACCTCCAGCCCAACCCGGCAAAATGATTAACCGCGATGAGGACGGCACACCCATCTGGCAGGCGCGGGGCGACAAGGCCCATCCCTCTAGCCATGGCATGGTCTGCGTTAAGGGGGCCACCATTACAGAAGTGCTCCACAAGGGCCGCCTGACCCATCCGATGGTGCGCGACAGCCTCGATCAGCCCTTCCGCAAGGTGAGTTGGGACGAGGCTTTGGGTTTAATTGTCGATCGCATCCAACAGGTGGTCCGCACCATGGGGGCCGATGGTCTGTCGATGTACGGGTCCGGCCAGTTCCAGACCGAAGACTACTATGTGGCCCAAAAGCTGATGAAGGGCTGCCTCGGCACCAACAATTTCGACGCCAATTCTAGGCTCTGCATGTCCTCGGCGGTGTCCGCCTACGCCCAGAGCTTTGGGGCCGACGGTCCCCCGAGCTGCTACGAAGACCTGGACCTGACCGACTGCGCCTTCCTGATCGGCAGCAACACCGCCGAATGCCACCCGATCCTGTTCAATCGCCTCGTCCGCCACAAGAAAAAGAACAAGGACGTCAAAATCGTCGTCATCGATCCCCGTCGCACCGCCACCGCCGAGGCCGCCGACCTGCATCTGGCCATTAAGCCCGGCACCGACATCGAACTCCTCCATGGCATCGGCTCCCTCCTGCTGCGCTGGGGCAAACTCGATCGCGACTTCATCAACCAGCATACCGACGGCTTTGATGAATACGTCGAAGTCCTGCGCCACTACAATCCGCACCAAGTGGCCGATCGCTGCGGCATCACCATTGCCGAGCTGACCACCGCCGCCACCTACTGGGCCGAATCGGGCAGCGTCCTGTCGATGTGGTCCATGGGGGTCAACCAGTCCAGCGAAGGCACCGCCAAGGCGCGCAGCATCATTAACTTGCACCTGATGACCAAGCAACTCGGCAAGCTCGGAGCCGGACCCTTCTCCCTCACGGGCCAGCCCAACGCCATGGGGGGCCGCGAAGCCGGGGGCCTGTCCCACCTATTGCCCGGCTACCGCTTCGTTACCAATCCCGGCCACCGCGCCCAGGTCGAACGCTTCTGGGGACTGCCCGACGGTCGGATTAGCGATCGCCCTGGTCGCACCGCCTGGGGCATCGTCGAGGATCTCGAACAGGGCAACCTGGGCCTGCTCTGGGTCGCCGCCACCAATCCCGTGGTCAGCTTCCCCGACCTCGAACGCACCAAGGCGGCCCTCAAGCAGTCACCCTTCACGATCTACCAGGAATGCTACAACCCCACGGAGATGGTGGAATACGCCCATGTGTTGCTGCCTGCGGCCCAGTGGAGCGAAAAAACGGGCGTCATGACCAATTCCGAGCGCCGCGTCACCCTCTGTCCCCAGTTCCGCACCCCCGCCGGGGAATCGCGGGCCGACTGGGCGATCTTTGCCGAAGTCGGGCGGCGACTGGGCTTTGGCCGGGAGTTTTCCTTCAACAGTCCGGCGGAGGTCTATGCGGAGTTTGTGCGGCTGACGGCGGGCCAGCCCTGTGACCAGGCGGGCATGAGCCACGAATGGTTAGGGAGCCAAGGCCCCACCCAATGGCCCTTCACGGTGCCCAAATGTGACTTGAGCGATCGCAAAACCAACTGGCTGGGCAAGCCCCGTGTGGTGGAAGGCTTTGACCCCAAGGCTTCTAGCCGCCTGTACACCGACTACAAGTTCTACACCCCCAATGGCCGTGCCCAGTTCCTGGCCTGCCATTCCAAGGGTCTGGCGGAGCTGCCCGACGATCGCTATCCCTTCGTCCTCACCACGGGTCGCCTCTACGAGCATTGGCACACCATGTCCCGCACCGGACGGATTCCCAAGCTGGCCAAGAAATACGACAATCCCTTCATCGAGGTCCATCCCCGCGATGCTGAACAGCTACGGATCGCCGATGGGGAATGGATCGAAGTGCGATCGAAACGCGGTAAGGCCCGCTTTGTGGTCAAGGTGACCCGAGGCATCTGCCCTGGGGCCACCTTTGTGCCCATGCATTGGGGCGCCCTCTGGGCCGAACAGTCCGAGGCCAATGCCCTGACCCATGCCGAATGCTGCCCAATTTCTAAACAGCCAGAACTCAAGGCCTGTGCCGTCCAGCTTCTGCCGATTCGCAACGGCAAAGTCCAGGAACCCATGGGGTTTGAATCCACCTTTCCCAGTTTCGCCACCGTCGTCTCCTAAGCCATGACCTTTTTCCAGTTCGAGCAGGATTTTGTCGAGTCCCTCCGCTGCATTCCGATGCTTGTGAGATACAAACTCGACAGCTGCGGCATTAAGCTCAAGCTCCACCAGTGGGGCGCGTTCAGTCAAGCCGATCGCCAGACCCTGGTTTCCCACCCCTGTGACGGCCACAGCATTGAGGTTTACCGCGATCTGCTGATCGCCATGATCTACGATCGCACCGGAGAAACCGCTTCGGAATTGGCGATCGATCCAAGTCCCCCCTGGCTCGACCCCACCACCATCCCCACCTCGGTCCAAACCAAGGCCGAGAGCGTCGGCGTTGCCCTTAGGCTTCAACAATGGGCCACCCTAAAGCCCATCCAGCGCTTCGCCCTGATCAAACTCAGCCGCTCAACCCACGAAAACAACAACTTCCTCCCGGCCCTCCAAGAGTTTGGTCTGGTGGATTAATCCGGCAATGGTGTCTTTTTTCAACAGCAATCGGGGCAAATTAAGAGAAGTCTGTGCATTAAATTAAAGATTCATCCCTTACAAGCCAAGGCGACCCCGCCTCCCTTCAACCTTTTGCCCATGACCCAGGACTGGCTAATTCTCTCCATCGGTAACTCACGCTTGCACTGGGCCTGGTTCCAAAACGATCGCCTGCAAGCCAGCTGGGACACCAACCACCTCGACGGCACCACCATACAGTGGCTGGTGCTGAGCCAATTCAATTTCCAAAAATGTAAGCTTCTGCCTCAAGGTGTCGCGCTACCGCGCTGGACCACCACCCCCGATCTCTGGATCGCCTCCGTCGTACCCCAGCAGATGCTCTCCTGGCAGCAATACCTGACCGTCCGGCCCATCACCCTGGACCAGGTCCCCTTATTGGGCAAATACAAAACCCTGGGCATCGATCGCGCCCTCTCCCTCTGGGGAGCCCTGACCCACTACAGCGGCCCAGCCCTGGTCATCGATGGCGGCACCGCCCTAACCCTAACCGCCGCCGACAGCCAGAAAACCCTGATCGGTGGCGCCATCCTCCCCGGCTTGCAAACTCAATTCAAAGCCCTCAAACAGTCCACCGCCGCCCTGCCTCAGCTCGATCACACCAACCATCTGCCCGATCGCTGGGCCACCACCACGCCCGATGCCATCCAAAGCGGCATCCTCCACAGCGTCCTCTCGGGCCTCGAAGGCTTCATCCTCGACTGGATCAAGCGCGAACCCAACAGCAGCATCCTCTTCACGGGCGGCGACGGCGAATGGCTCTACCAGCACCTAGAAGAGCGCCTCAGCCCACGCCTGCCACTGGGAAAAAACAACATCGCGGTCGATCGGAATTTGCTCTTTTTGGGGGCGAAAGCCATATTGTGGCCGAATTATCCATCGACCGCGCCGAACTAAAGGCCTCAAAATGCGATCGCACCTGGGGCGGAAATTCCGGGAAGGAGAACTGCGAATCCCCAGCGGCAAAGGTACCCCAGAAGTCCCGCAGTTGGGACACCAGCCGCAGCGCCTCCTCCTCCGGCACCGACAGGGGAGGGGCGGTCAAAATCTGCAACATGAAGGCCTCCGATCGATCGGCCATCAAATTCTGGGAGAAGACCGCCAGATCGGGCCATTCCGGGACCGAAGTGATCCGATCGCTCTCCACCGTCAGGCAGTAGCCGCCTTCCGGCTGAGAGACACATTCCACGGTGCGATAGGGATGGGGATAGCTGACGAGGGACCCGGTGGTGATGTCGTAGAGCCCCCCGGATTCGGCCACGTTTTGAATATGCAAATGGCCCGTGAACACCATCTGCACACCGTATTCCCGCAGTAAATCCTGCACCAACTCAGCATTTCCAAAATGTAGCGCTTCCCCAAGGGGTCCTGGGACTGGCCGGGCATATGCTCGATCAAATTGTGGTGCACCATCACCATCACCAATTCGTCATCCACCTGGGCCAGGTCTGTCGCAGCCAGGCCATCTGCTCCGGATCAATTCGACCCACCTGCTGCCCCTCGGCGTCAAAGGTGTTTGAATTCAGCGCAATCAGCCGCAGCCCCGGCAGGATCTGCTGGCTGTAGTAATGCTTGTCACCCGCCCCACCATAGCCAAACTGCCGATAGTAGCCAGGAAACGCCCCAAAGCCAATCGACTGCTCATTGGCCTCCAGCACAGGCACATCATGGTTCCCCGGAATCACATAGACTGGGCAAGGCAACTGGGCCAGGCGATCGGCCAGCCACTGGTGATTTTCCGGCTCACCATGCTGGGTCAAGTCCCCCGGCAACAGCAGAAAATCCAACTCCAGAGACGCCAGCCGATCGAAAATAATTTCCAAGGAAGGAATTGCCACCTCCACCAAATGCAACCGATTCGGCCCGTCCCACACCGTATGGGGCAACGCCACATGCAAATCACTAACCACCGCAAAGCGAAAATTCAAATCCATAAAAAAGGAGCTGGGACAGCCTCGCGCCTAGAAAGGGGAACATTCTCTCAATATCCACAAGCACCCAAACCATTTTTCCCGAATTTATCCTAGTGATCGCTAGTTCCACAACGACCAAAAGTGGTATTTTATAGGGCTGAAGTCGCTCTCGTCTCTATCTAAGGTTAGAGATCAACGGCCAGAACCCACAACCCGCCGCCCTCCCCGCAAAGCAAAATTCCTATGGCCCTTGCCCGCGTCCGCGAACATGTCAATCCCCTCTCGGGCAAGTACAAGACCCCCAGCACCGCCCCCGACTGGGAAGGGGTTTACGCCGATTTCTCGAAGCCCTTGCACCTAGACATTGGCTGCGCAAGGGGCAAATTTTTGATGGAAATGGCCGATCGCTTCCCCGACTGGAATTATTTGGGCCTGGAAATCCGCGAACCCCTGGTGATCCAAGCCAACGAATACCGCGACGAAATGAATCTAGGCAACCTGCATTTTCTTTTTTGCAATGCAAATAATTCCCTCCGACCGTTGTTAGAATCATTACCCGCAGAAATACTGAAACGCGTCAGCATCCAATTTCCAGATCCCTGGTTTAAGAAACGCCACCAAAAACGCCGCGTTGTCCAACCCCCCTTGGTGCGAGATTTAGCGGACCTAATGCCCAGCGGATCGGAGTTGTTTATCCAATCCGACGTATTGGATGTGGCCGTGGAAATGCGCGATCGCTTCCAAGCTGCTCCAGAATTTGCGATCACCAGCCCCGCCTGGCTTGATCCCAACCCCATGCCCATCCCCACCGAACGAGAACTAGCGACACTTAAATACAACGACCCCGTATACCGCAGTTTATTTCACAAGCGCTAAATCCAAGACTGCAACCACAACCGCCACCGATACTGCCCCATCTCCATCGGCAACCCCAAATACATCGGCAACCAAAACAAAAAACCGCCCCAACCACCACCAGCAAAGCCTGCACAAACTCCCGCCCCACTCACCTCTCATCAACCGATCGCCCACCCAAGCCAGCGCCATCGTCGCATACAGCCCCGACCCCATATAGTGGTACAGAAAAAATGCACCGCGTCACCCCCACCCA
>JAAUSA010000141.1 GCA_012031975.1 Alkalinema sp. RU_4_3
TCTTCTGTCGCATTCGTGGCTATTTTTCCACTTTGCGTAAACAGGGTCATTCAGTTGTGGAAGCACTCGTTGCCTTGTTCTCGGGTCAGTCTATTCCCCTTCTTGCTCAACCTGAGTAGTTACCTTTCAGGTTTGTATTTTAATTTTAGGTGACGATCGAGTATTACCCCATCAGCTCAACTAAATATTTATTGCACTTGCACGATCGTTTCAAACGACCATGGAATAAGGTTTACAGCAAATAGCATAGAGTTGTTTTGGCATACAAAAAACAACTAGGAGAAACAATCATGGCCATACGTCAAGACACCTTTAATCTTTTCAGTGAACATGACATGACCGATATTTTTGATGTGCTGATTGGCCTCATCCAAGTCGATGCCCAGCTCTATCCCAAAAATGAGGCACCTCACGAGAAAGTGCATGAAGCGACCGAACTTCTTCATCAGCTTGTAGCGGTGTTGGAAGAGGTTCCTGGCCAGCACCCCGGTCAGGGAATTAGACTCTGCTGATGGCTTAAGCCAGCCGCGCCGCCAACTGTTCCCGCCGCCGCCCCAAACGCCGCAACTCCCGGCCTGCTTCAATCCTTTTCTGGTAGCTTGCTGCTTCAAGAGGCTGAATATTGCGGGATGTCCCGTCTGCGTGGATTAATCGCGGGTACCCCTTCTTCTGGGAGGGCTTGCCCGCCGTACCCGCTGGCCTGACCCACTTAATCCGTACCCCTTCCAGTGGCTCAATCGCTTTGAGTTTCCCGATCTCAGCTTCGAGGGTTTCGAGTTCAGATTCGATCGCCGCCTGATTCACAGTCCTTGCCATATCATTCGTACCAAATAGTAAATTAATTATGGCACAGGCTATTGATTAATGCAAGTTTTGGTACGAATGATGATCGGCCCCTCTCGGTCGTCGCGATCGCCCTCGCCAACTCACCCGAAAGCCTGAGATCGAACAGTCCGATCGATTGGACTAACCCAAAATTGGCACAGCCCGCCGTCATTGAGTTTCAGCGATTATTGTTCTGGACTTCTGCATTTAAGGCAGTTAACCAAGGGTCTGAAATATCTAAAAATATTGGCTTTCAAAATAGTCTAAAGAAATTGGACTAAATTCGGACTAACAACCTATTTGGTGACGGTTAGAATGGGGGTGCTAGATGTGACAGTTCGATACCCGTTTACGGGGTTTACAAAAATGAAGAAGGTTCCTATCTGTACCCGCATTCTACCCGAATGGGAGAGAGAAATATCTCGGCTGATTGAATCCACCGGATTGAATCGATCGGAGATCTTAGAGGATGCGATCGCCCTGTATCTGAAGAAAACCCGCCGCACAAAGTCCCTTAGCCGCATCGAAGCGTTAGAGCGCCGGGTGGATGCGATCGCCGCCCTCGTAGTTAAGGGGTAGTTCACTCACTCAACAGCTTCGCCAGCTTCGCCGCCGCCTTCCGAACATCATCGGGGCAATCATCGCAAGCCATGAGTTTGGTTAGCGATCGGGCGGTGGCGGTGGCTGATTCTGAAAAGCTAGACACCTGTCCACCTTTTGGAGATTCATCCCCTATAAGGTAACGCCGGACAGTCTTATCGGACTTGCCAATAATGGTGGACAAGGCTAAGACTACCGATTTTTGCCCTGGCTTGGGACGGCCCTTCAGATCAGAATAACCGGATTGCCGCAATCGATCGGCCAGTAGCCGCACCTCACCCGGCGTATAGTCCCGGCGCTTCTCATTTTCGCTGGCTTCGATCGCCAGTGCCCGCACCTCATCCGCCGCCGCATCAAAATCAAACCGATGTACCGGAACCCCACCGCCGAACCATTGAGAGAAGGCGGTGGGGTTAGTAGCCTGAAGGTGGACGATCGCCGCCCGCCGATGGCCACCTGCCAGTAGACGCCCTTGACTATCCACCGCGATCGGCTGAATCAGTCCCACCGCCGCAATCGATTCCGCCAGGGCTTCGATGTGGGATGGATTCAGTGGCCGGGTATCACCGCCAGGACGATCGGTGATTTGGGCGAGGGTTAATCGACTAGATTGGGGAGTGTCGATCGATGGCTTCACCGATGTGGATTTGAGGTTTCGGAGTCCTTTCATTTGACCACCTGCTGAATTTGCTTGCCGATTTTCTGATAATCCTCAAATGCTGCTTTGCCATCAGCTCCCACCATTGCAACGGGTAAGCCCTCAAAACCCGCCCGCCGATAGATGGCTAGTTGCCGGATCCCTGTATCAAATACCAGCAGATTGTTGTCTGCCAGCATTGCCGCCGCCTCATCAAATAGTTTCCGCCCTCGGGGGGGGATACCTGTCAGCAAAACCCGATAGGGCTTGCCAGCATCCCGCAAGGTCTCGGCCATTGCCATAGTAGCCCGCAAGTCTGGAGCATCTGGCTTAGTTGGGATAACCACCATATCAGCCAGGTCAATCACCATCTGCAACTGTTCCCCATCAGTCCTGGCCGCTGTATCAATGATGGTCACTACACTTTCAGGGAGGTCATCTTCACCGCTGTAAACCTCAAAGGGCCAGGGCTTCACTGCGGATTCAACCCAATCGATCGCCGTCCGGTTCGGATCGCCATCAACCAAAATAGTCTTCCGCTTTGGCTTGCGAGTAGCGAAGTAGTAGGCAAGATTTATCGATGATGTGGTTTTGCCCACTCCCCCTTTGAGGCTGGCGATCGTGATTATCATGCTGCTTGTGGTTAATGTTGGGGGTAGGTTATCACGATTTCCGTATCCCCAAACCCTTGAAGATAGAGACGGCCATCGTAGATCCAGGGGAGATCTACGATAATCAATGCGATCGTGCTCCATACTCTATGCAAATCCATCGAATTTCTAGAGGCTCGAAAACATGGCAAAAGTAGCAATGACAGACCCAAAAAATTTACAGGTCATCGAGCGACGGCAACGGGCGGTCGAACTGAGAAAATCAGGCATGACTTTGGAGCAGGTTGCCGATCAAATTGCCGCTGATCCAAGATTCGGTGTCCCAAACTATGGGGCATCGAGCGCCTACGATGATGTTAGGCGGGCATTGGATCAACTGAATTCTGAATGCTCACTGACAACGGCACAGTATAGACAGCTAGAACTAGAACGCCTTGACCATATGCAATGGGCCTTGCAACCGAAAATTGACGTAGGCAACACGCGGGCGATCGAGGCGGCGATTAAAATCAATGACCGCCGATCGAAGCTATTGGGACTTGAAGCCCCGTTACTGCTGAAAGTTGAACAGGAAATGAATGCCCATATTGCTGAGTTTGTCGATTTCGTGCGGATGCACATGACAAGTGCAGAGTACGATCGGCTCCTGGATATTGTCGAGATGATGCCTGCAAACTATACGGTTCCAGCAATTGCAGAGAACCGGGAACGGAGGTTGGAAACTGAGTATGGGTAGGGGGCCGGGGGGGGAGGGAAGCAGCCGCCCCATTCATCGTGGGTAAGGTGCTCCAAAAAATTTGTATAAATTTTCCCCAGATCGCCAGGTGACCGCATCACTCGATCGCTAGCCCTTGCCGCCGAAGGTATTCAGCCAGCAGCAGCGCATCTGCCCGCCCATGGTCTTTCTTCCGTTTGAGGCTGTCTACACAGGTCGGGAACAGTTCTAAGGCCCGCGATCGCGATTCGTCTTTCTCACACCCCACCAGCCGATAGGCCCGCTTCCACACTGGCGGGGTCACGGTCTGGTAGGGAATCTGCATTGATGCCAGAGTAGCCAGCGCCGCCCCGTAACATTGCCCAAACTTAAACATGCTGCTCACCCCCTGCCCTGGCATTGCGCCCACCAGCTCGATCGCCGCCATCACATCGCCGCAAGAATAACACCGCAAGATGTGGGCCAGGTTTGCATAGTCCAGATGGGTCTTCTTCCTGACTTCGAGGATGGGCATATCGTGGAACTCTATCCCGTTTGGCAGGATGGCCACGATCGCACCGCTCAGCCCTGGGTCAATGCCGATGAATATCATGCTGCTTTCCTCCTTTGATGTGTTGCTGGCTTAGGCTCGGCGTAGACCAGGCCGTTAACGCTGGTGATTTGGGATGGGTCGATCGCCCAATTCGCACCCGCTGGCCAGTGAGAGGAACCGATCGCCACCTTGCCGCCCGCGACGGCTAGCACCATCAGCGGATAATCCTCTGGGTAGCCTGTCACCGTCACGCGATCGCCCCTAGAAATCTGCATAATCTGCCTCATCAGGGTCTAACTGGATGATGTGTTCTGGCCTGAAGAATCCCAAGTAGGCTGGGCGATCGCCGATCGCTGGCAGTGGCACCAAAAACAGGCCTGCGTCATCAACCCCAATACAAACCAGTGCCATCCTGTGATACATCCCGGCCCTTGGCGGTGGGGTGTGAATCTGTATAGGGAAGAGTTTCGCCGGGGGAACGGATAAAGGGGTGAGCTGGCGATTGGGTTTCTTAATTGGGGCTGAAATCATGGCTAATGCCTGTAGGGGTTGATTCTCAGTATTCTTATTATAGCTAATTCTCTCAATGTAAAACCGCTGTAACCTTTACGAGGTAACAGTTTTAGAGATTTTTTTGGTAATTTTGGGGCTAACTCGCCAGGTCGATCGTGACCTCAAACTCAAATTTATCGATCGATCCAGTGAATTTCTCGATTTTTGGGACTAGGTTAGTCGGGGCGACTGCTATTGAATTGCATATCAGGGGCGATCCACCCATCTGATCTAACTCAATAATTTGATGGGGTGGATCGCCCATTTTGCGCTGCTCGATAATCGCTCTAACCCGCTCCAGATGGCTTATATCCACACTGTATGTGTTCTGCCGTCGATTGCGTTTTGTCCGAATCCCAGCCGATCGCGCGAGCTGTCCTATGATCTGTTGGTCAGACATCGCCGCCAGATTTTTGAACCCTAGCGCTAGCCAAAATTCGTTTGGGTTTTGGCGAACAAAATCGGCGATCGGCTGGCGATCTGTATCAGTGATGTGAACTACCTCACCAGCGTAGATCCGTCGCGCCAGCGCAGCAAAACCCGATTTCTCGATCAGCCAATTGGTTACAGCCGTTCGTGACCAGTCCTGTGGGGTATCTGGGTTTTGGTTGATGGTGCTGGCGGTGTGTTGAGTTGCCAACTCAGGGTCCAAAATTCGTTCGAGGTTTCGAATTTCCTGCTGTGCCCTGCCATTGCGATCGAACGTCACCAGATCCGTGCCAACATCGGTACGATAAAACTGGCCTAGATAAAATTTCTCTAGTTGCAAAATTTGTTCCGGTGTGAGCGCCTCTGTTTGGCTAGATAGGTGATCTGCCTCGGGTTGTGTGATATCTGCCACCGCCGCAACTGCTGCCGCATGAACCAATTTAATGGCCTGTCCCGCCGCCGCTATGGCCTGTCCCGCCGCCGCCACCTCAGATTTGGCGATCGAGGGTTTCAGAAAATTCACCTGTTTTCCCTCATGGCGGAGTTGGGCGATCACGGTATCGCGCAGCGCCCCCATACCCCGATTGCGCCGAACGTCTAGCGCTGCCAGCATCCAGATATTGGTGGATTGCCAGTCAATTTTCTCGGATTTTTCCACTACATCAGGAGCCAGCGCCAGCCGCGCCAGCCGCGCCGATGCCGTACTGAGCTGTTTAAATTCTCGCGTAAATCCATCGATCGTCTGGGCACGGCTCAATCGGCTGTAGGCCGCGCCGCGTTTGGCAATGTGAACAAATCGCGGCACCTCGCTCGATCGCACCCGGTCTAGAGACTGAGCGATCGCATGTGCCGCAATGCTGCCCCCGCGATAGAACCCCCAAACTGAATCGATCTGGTTCGTGTGCAATTCGATGCTGAACCCCTGGGCGATCGTCGGGGACGATACGATTGCCCGAATCCCCCGGCCAATTATTTCAGGAATCATCGCGCCGCTACTAGCCAGGAACCGCGCCTGGTCAGCACCGCCGCTGGTCTCGCTGGTGATGAGTAGCGATTTGTGGCCCGCCGTTGACAGCATCGCCGCCAGGGAATCGGCGAGGACTTTACTGTCACTGTTGATGTAGAGTATTTTTTCGGTTTCGAGTGCGTCGATCCGCTGCCGCAATCCCGCGATCGCCCCCGATTGCTGGCAGTCCAGCAGCGTGGCATTATACGTGAGGGCATGACGATCTGATCTGACTAGATATGCCCGGTGCCCGGTCAGTTTCTCGTAATAATTGATCGCCTCCTCCGTCAGATCGGCATCAGCCAAAACCACCAGGTCTGCCGCCTGGGCCTGTCTGTGGTGCTCGGCGATCAGTAGGGGGCGAACTCCCTGTTGGTTAGCCAGTCTGCTATTGAGTAAAAATTCCAGCGCCGCCGTAGTTTCATCGACTACCAAAATTTTGTGATTAATTTTTGAAACTCTCAGCAGCGACGGGATACAAACTGAGGCCCCTCGTACGGGAACCCCGTCCCTCAGGAGCCGATCGCCCACAATATCCCCATCATTGATGAACACCCCACCCCATGATTGGGCCTGGTCACGGCCCAGGCTGATCAGTGGAGTGCTCGACAGCCATGAGCGATCGCCCAACATGGCCCCGATCGCCCTGGATTTCCCGGTCCCCTTGCCGCCGTGCAACACCACTAATCCATTTCTGGGCAGTTGATCCGCAACCTCCGAGAACTCCCGATCGCCGATGTGGAGATCGGGAGTTCTCCGCACCGCTCGGGCTAGTTCATTTTGGATCCGCCATTGGGTTGCCGAGATGGCTGTGTCGAATGCATTGTGCCAATGGTCAGCCCCCGAATTTAAAACGAGATCATCCACCCCCTTACAGCGCCCTGCCTGACCATCCCAACTGGCGACCTCAACGATCGCTCCAGCCTGTTCCAGATGCCAGGACAAATCGGCGATCGCCCCGGCCACCGTGGCGCGGGTTTTGGCGGTGCTGTCCTGGTCAAACGCCAAAACAAACCGCCGTCCCTCAACCGCAAACCGCTGTAGATCAGGGATTAGCTCAAATTTGAGTTTGCGGATCCGCTCACCCCCGATCGTCTCAAATTTGCTCACCCCGCTGTTCACGCCATAGAGGGAGATGCAGATGTAGCCCAGATCCAGTGCTGCCAGGGATTTGAACCCACCCTCGGTGATGACGATCGTCAGTTCAGGCCGCGATTCAACAAAATCCCAAAATGCCGTGTCAGATGGGATTTGAACCCCGTAACGCTGGCTGATGATTTGGCGGGTGCATGGGTCGATCGGGGGTGTATAGGCGCGGGATCCGTTCCCTGTTGGGGCGAGATATTTGTTGATTTTCCCATGGCGATCGACTGGTGGGAACTCCGGTTTGGCCTGCCAGATCGTGCCGTCCTCCTGTAGAAAACACGCTAGATCACCCAGATCGTGGGGTCTGCGGGTCTGCCAGTTGCGGGGCACATGCCAGCCGAGTATCTCGTAGGGTTCCCAGTGCCCTGTGTCCTCGACGAACGCGATCGCGGCCTCAAATAGGCCGCGATCGATCGGGCATCGCTGGCGGATGGTCTGGGGGAAATCGTTTTGGGTGGTGACGGATCCCGCGTTAGTTGATAGAATGGCCATATAGAAATCTGGCTCCTCCCGCGACAACGGGTTGGTAGTTGGCAACCCCTGAAAAATGTCAGTCCTGCAAGATCGGGCATTTTTTAGGGGTTAATTTTTTGGCGATTGCGATCACCAGTGGAAAATTCTACGGCGTTTTTTCGGATCTAAAACGCCTGTGACACCAGATTGACGGAATTGTTAAGCAAAAAATTTACATTAAATCCCTCTCGGATATTCAACAATATTTGGCCCATTTCGTTGATGTAGCTGCGTTTGCAGCCACCGATCGAGGTTTGATCTGGCCACACCATACTCCATGACGTATTTTGCCAACTGTGGGTCATCCTTTTTGGGAATGTCCTCACAGATGCCAATCAGCAGCATCTGATATGCAATGTATTCGCCGTATAGATCCAAACTTGGTTTCAGTTTTTTCCTGTAGCGCTTCTGAAGCTCAGTGGTAGGTTCACCGATGGTTAGGGCTTGGGTCAATTTGCGATCGAGTGTGGCTAAATCCCGATGTTCGTTGGCTGAAAAACGATAATAAGCCGTGTAAAAAGGGGCCAACTGTCCAAGACATTCCAACTCAAGAATTTGCAACAAGGCATTTCCAGCACTATCAGAGGGTAACTGTAGGTCTAGCAAATCAAACTCGGCTTTGATATGCCCCCACCCCCATTGAATCACCTGATAAAACTTTAGGTAGAGATCCCGCATCAACCCCATTTCTTCTGGGATAGGACTGCGGTCGGTACGTCCCCTGCCCTCAAAAAAGTCTTGAAATGAATGGTGGAGCCAGAGGTAACGCCGTTTTGTATCTGCCCAGGCATTTTTCTGGGCTAGGGTTTGCCTTTGCAACAGCATTCTCCCCGGTGGCAGACCGTGAAGCGTTTTCAAAATGTCGTCTTGCAAAGTGCCATCAATCATCTCCCTGCCCCCAAAACTTGCGCCGCTGTCAGCTTCAGACCAGGGAAGGTAGGAGAGCCGATCGCTTCATCCCCTCGGAAGTCCTGAAAGTCGTACTCACTGGCCATCAAGGTGCCAACTCTGACCAATGCGCGATCGGGGTCAATAATCCAGTATTCAGGAATCTCCCGCTCTGCATACTCCACTGGCTTTTCCTCATAGTCGCGATCGCGGGATTTTTGTCCTTGATGCTGTTGGAAACAACTTCAATCACCAACATGGGGGCCGATCTCCCAGCACGGAGAATCTTCCCATCATCCAAGATTGCCGCCCTTGATTCATTTGTGTGAATGATGAGATCGGGCTGTCGGGCCGTGGCCCTTGAAGAACTCACCCCGACTTGATGACCAATGACTAGGTTTTCCCGTGGGATGCCCAAATCCGCAAACAAGAACATCAGGAATGCAGCAATCATCGGATTCAGCGGACTTTCAGCACCCATCTCAACTAATACTCCATCAACCAATTCATAGCGGGCATCAGTCCCATCGTCATAGGTCAGATACTCCTCAAGGCTCATTCTTCTGGCTGTGGCGACTGTCATAGGTCGATCGCTCCTTACTTGGTTGTGGCGGCCTTGGCATCTTGATGGGCAATCACGGCGCGTTCAATTAGAACCGCAATCATCTGGCTCATAGATCGCCGCTCATCGTCTGCTAGTTCTCTGAGTCCTTCCTTGATGTCTTCTTCAATGAAGGCTGTCACGGTAACTTTTGCCATCGGGTCGCCGGGGGTTTGTAACAAGTTCATTCTACGCTCCTAACAGATTTTTAGGTAATTACTGATCATTCCTATCAAGAGTTATACCTTATTTGTTAGAAGCTAACAAAACTTGTTAGAATCCTGCTATTAAACGATAGGACAAGGCCAATCGGCCATTACCCAATACAGGAGTATTAACCATGCTTTGGATTCTCTGCATCCTAATCGGCCTCATCCTGGGCCAATACATCCGCCTCGATGTGAACCCCAAGGCCCTCGACTTCGCCCACACCGTCTGGGAAGTACTCAAGACCCTCGATATAAAAGGGGCGATCGCTAACCTCCAGATGTCACCGTTACCGCGCCAGGTTGAAACCGCCCTTGACCGCGCCGAGGTCACTACAGCCACAGAACATACTGAGAAGACCCCGAAGGCGATCGCAGCCAAGACCGCCAAACAATCCGAGAAGCTGACCATCAAAGCTGAATAGCCAAAACCGCAGGCCCTGGCTTCATGGCCGGGGCATCACTTTGGAGCAATCGACCATGAAACGAGACGGCAATTTCTACGCAGACGCGATCGGTTATGGACTGTTGACCCTTGGGGCGATCGGCACCATAAAGCTGATGTTCGAGATGCATCAACTGGGCCTTTACCCATGGCAACGCACCGCCACGATTCAAGCCCCGATGAACTGTGAACCGATTGCCTACAAATCCCCACCAGGCCCTAAAGCACCAACTTGCAAACCCACCGATAAGAACAACCAACCATGAAAACCGCCCATATCGCCCTACTGGGTGCCCTTTTAGTAGCCCTATCCAACGGTGAGAACATCCGATCGCTCACCGCCAAAAGTGCCCAAACAGGCACCCGCAAGACCGAACACAAAGACCGGGTGAAGCGAGATAAGGAACGGGCCAGGGACGCCAAAGACCTATCAGCCACAGCCCTAGACCGCTATCGACAGAACTGCATCATGGTGCTGGACCAAACCACAGGCAAGGAAGTCTACTTCGCCCCCGGCATGACGGCTATTGATAGTGGACTCGGGCGATCGGTGAGGGAGAGCGCCGCCGTCTGCAACAAGCTGGGCGACACCGCCTTGATTGTCAATGGCGTGATGGAGGAGATCGCCAGCGTAGACGCCGAGGACTTAGACAAGCTAGCCGCAATCCTTGAACGCCGAGGCTATCGCATGGCTGGCCCATCCTCAGCACCCGCCGCACCAAAACCCAGTCCATCACCAACCGCCAGCCCCAAGCCCAAACATCGGTAACACCCCATGAAAACCTTCTTGAATATTGGCCGCTTTGCCCTATCCGCATTCGTTGGCTACTTGATGATTCTGAATGCCCAGCCCTGGCTAAGCTTTGCCCGGTATACAGCCCCCATGCTTCAGCACATCCCATTGGTTGACGTGCTGATCAAAATCCCCTTCCTTGGTGGGTGGGTCCAGTTCATCGCCCAAAACATTGTCTCGATCGCGGGTCTTCTGGCTTGGGCCGTGATTCAGTTCTTGGAAATCTTGCCCATGGCCTATGACAAGGAAAAGACCTACAACAACCTGATCCAACAATGGCAGGGCAAGCAATTCGACTCTGAGAAGGAAAAGAACGCCGCTTTGAAGAAGCTCAAAGAAGCCTACAACGCCCTTGCTACAGAGGATATCAGCGCCCTAGAGACCTACCGGAACTGGGCCTATGTGGCTGAGTTCATCGCCTGCTTTGTCCTCTACTGCCCCTATGAAGGCGGTATCGCTGGCCTCATCGCTGATAGTCCGGCTTGGGATAGTGACTCCATCCTCTGGAATCAGGTGCTGATGATTCCCCTGAGCATGTTTGGGTTTGAGGTTTTGGTGAAGGTGCTGATCCGCCTTTGGCGACTCAACCGTAAAGCAGGCTTAACGATCGCCTAAGCCCCATCTGTTCCTATGCCCCGTGTCTGCCCGCACAGGGCTTCTTTTTGGAGTAACTCCCATGACTCAATCAGCTTTGACCAAATACACCGCCGCCGAGGACTTTGGCCAATTGCCCTTAGCCCTGGCCCATCTGACCGATGACCCCTCACAGGTTGCCATCTACTACGGAGTAAGCGGTTTCCTCGGATTCGTCATGGGTGGCTGGCCGATCGCCGCCTACATCGCGTTCCTCGGCTTGAATGACTTCCTCTACGCCAGGACCAAGAACAACGCGACCAAAGCCGAGAAAGCCAGCACCCAAGCCGCCGAGCTACGCAAAATCCTAGGAGAACCGGAGCCAGTAGAAGCCCCGGCGATCGCTACCCCGATGATGACCGCCGCCGCCACACCTGCCAGAGAACAGAACCGCCTGATAGACACCCTGATAGACAACCCCTACCAATGCCGTGCGATCATCGCGGGCCAGCGAACCGGGAAAACCTATGGCGCTGCTGTCTCCACCTACGCCCTGAAGCAAGATGGAACCAAGGTTTACTACATCAACCTTCAGGACCATGGCCAGGGCAACGCCGCCGCCTTCGCCCATGCTGACAAGGTGGCGATCGGTAATCTAGCAGCGTTGGGCAAGTCAGAAGCGGCGATCGATTTGGTCGGAGATGCGATCGATATCGTCAAGGAGTTCTACGCCGAGGATGATGCGATTCTGGTGATTGATGAGTGGATGAGTCTCGGCGCTGAGACCTTAGAGGTAGACGGCCTAGATTCACTGTGGAGAGAGATCGCCAACAAGGCAACGGCGCTTACTTCCAATGGCCTTGGGTCCGGTAAGGCGATCTGGGGTTTGGCTCCATTCTTCAAGGCCACCAGCTTAAGGAAAGATGCCCGAACCCTGAAGCTATTTGCACCGCTGGTGTTGTCGATCGCCCCTGGCCAGTCTGTGCCGTGGCAAAACCCCAAGAACGCTAAGACCACCCAGATCACGATGAGTGCCCAGGTGCTACAGGATGTCTGCACCAACTGGCAAAACGCGATCGCTTTCCCCGCCGATGAACTAGCCCGCCAATGGAAGCGTGACGGTAGCGATCGGGTCTATTGGTGGAATGGGCTATGGCACCCGATTGGGCAATTCCCGGCCTTGCCTACGCCGATGAAAAAGGCTGAATCATCTACAGCGCAAATAGTTCAGCCTGATTCCGCCCTAGTTGAGTCACTTAATCGGGCGATCGGTCGGGTCAAGGCTGATTCCGAGGTGTTGCGATCGGCTGAACCATCTGCGCCGCAAATGATCGACGATGAATATGAGGACGTGTTTGGGCCTGTTATTGAGGAGATGATCGCCTTGGTCTTCAAAGGAAAGAACACCCTCGCAAAGGTCAGGCACTGCCTCAAAAAGTCAAGCCTAGCAATCTATTGCAACGATTTGGAGGAGATTTTCTTGGATGACGATCGCCTAATTGTCACGCCCACAAAGACACCCTCTGGACAGATTTCCGTGAAACTTGAACTCAAGTAAATTCATCAACGGTTCAACGGCACTCTCTTGGAAAGTATGGGGTATCCCATGTTTTCATCTACGGCACCGTTGAACCGTTGAACCGCTGAACCGTTAAACCGTTGATGAAACTTGACCTCTTCCTTAGACGCAAACCACCAGCTCTGAAACTACTGCACCGGGGGCTATCCTCGATCGATTGAGGATAGAATACTCTGTAGCTCAACTGCGAGGTCATAACTATGACGGAATCAGAGAGACAACTTGCTAGAGCAGCCCATATCGCTGAGTTAAATTGGTTGGAAACGATGGTCAGGCCAGAGGATCTTAACCGTCCTGAGATGGTGAAGCTGCTGAAAAGGTTGGCTAGGCTCCGATCGAGTCTTGAGGCCGCTATGGTTATCTGTGCTGCAAAATCAGATTCCTAGCAAAGCACGTAGAGAGCACCGGACGATCGAGTACATCCTGAAACTATCAGAACTCTCAGCTTTCAGGTGACGATAGGCATTGCCCGAAAGCCTTACCGAGTGCCATTCAAATCGCCCAATTTCAAGCCAACTTGAATCCTGAAATTCTCGATTAATTTGGCCGAGGTTGAACGTTTGGGGACCATCACAATACCTCAGCACGGCAATTTCAATTGCCTCTTGAATTTGCCAGTTTCGGTCTCGCACAGCGTTCGATAGAGAGTTTGGCAAAGGAATCTTAACGTCATTTTCTGAGGCAACGATCGCCCGGTCAGCCGCTTGCTTATGCAGAACGAAGGCATTTTGATTCTCGGAGCGCTCAACAATCTCTGGGGCAACTTTGCGTAGCCAATCGAGAGATGAATCATCACCAACTGGGGTTGGGGGAACGTATTCGGCCACAATCCTTCGGGCTTTAATCAGAGCATCTTTGCAGGCGTTGATGTGTTCTTTTCCAGCGATTGGCTGATAGTCCATGAGGGATTCTCCTTTCAGGGTAACTACTCAGGCTTAAGAAAATGAAAAAGAATCCAGTTCTTATGAATGAGTAGAGTAAAGTCATAAAGATTCATAAGACAGGAGAGCCCTTTGCCTCAACAAACACCGCCAACGAGCATGAGT